>NZ_JBEAHX010000017.1:0-10626 GCF_040062145.1 Klebsiella sp. JN_Kp121 | reverse complement strand
AGCAGGGAATACCCCCGGATGGCGGCGCGTTGCGCCTTATCCGGGCTACCTAACGATCTGGAACCGTGCTGCGCGAGCAGGGAATATCTGTTCAACCTTACTTTTTACGCAATAACCGCAGGGCGTTAGCCGTTACCAGCACCGTCGCGCCGGTATCCGCCAGCACCGCCAGCCACAAACCGGTCAGGCCGAGAAGGGTCGTGACGAGGAAAATCCCCTTCAACCCTAAAGCGATGGCGATATTCTGGCGAATATTGGCATGGGTGGCGCGCGTCAGAGAAATCATCTGCGCCAGGCCGGTGAGGCGGTTATGGGTCAGCGCCGCGTCGGCGGTCTCCAGCGCTACATCGGTGCCGCTGCCCATCGCAATACCGATGGTCGCCGCTTTCATCGCCGGGGCATCGTTGATACCGTCGCCGACCATTGCCAGCGGCGCGTTGGCGTTAAGCGCCATCACCGCGTTCACTTTGTCCGCCGGCAGCAATCCGGCGCGGAACTGCAGACCCAGTTCATTGGCGATAGCCGCCGCAGCGCGCGGGTTATCCCCGGTGAGGATCACCCCTTGTACGCCCAATTGATGCAGTTCTTCCACTGCCTGACGCGCATCGTCGCGCAGGGTATCGCGCAGCGCCAGAATGCCGAGCAAGGTATCATCGCGCATCACCAGCACCACCGTCTGTCCGGCGCTCTCCAGTTGCTGGATCTGCGCCTCATGCTCAGCGGGGGCGGCCTTACTGGCCGCGCAGATTAAGATGCGGCTGCCGTTGACCTCGGCTTCTATCCCGGAACCGGCCAGCGCCCGCTGGTTGCGCGCAACGGGAATCGTCAGCTTACGCTGCTGCGCTTCGCGGACGATAGCCTGCGCCAGCGGATGACTGGAGCCTTGTTCAACTGCTGCCGCCAGCGCCAGCAGGCCGTTTTCATCAACGTCGGCGGTGGTGATAACGTGGGTGACCTGCGGTTGGCCGATGGTCAGAGTACCGGTTTTATCGAACGCCACCTGGCGCACCTGGCCCAATTGTTCCAGTGCCGCGCCGCCTTTAATCAGCGCCCCGCGCCGTGCGGCGACCGCCAGGCCGGAGGTAATCGCCGCCGGGGTAGAGATGACCAGCGCGCAAGGGCAGCCGATCAGCAGCAGCGTTAAGCCTTTATAGATCCACGGCAGCCAGGCGCTGGCGAAGAATAGCGGCGGTACGATGGCAACCAGCAGGGCGACTACCATAATGGCCGGAGTGTAGATTCGGCTGAAGCGATCGATGAAGCGCTCAATCGGCGCCCGGCGCTCCTCGGCTTCTTCAATCAGTTTGAGGATCCGGTCAATGGCGCTGTCTCCCGGTTCGGAGATAACGCTCAATTGCACCAGGCGATCGACGCTGGTGGCGCCAGCGGCTACGCGCTCGCCGGCTTTACGCTCCACCGGTACCGATTCGCCGGTCAGCGCGCTTTCGTCAAAGCTGGCAAACGGCGATAGCAGCTCGCCATCGGCCGGCAGACGCCCGCCGGCGGCGACTTCAATCACGTCGCCAGGACGCAGGTCGCGCTGGGAGACGGTCTCACGCTCGCCGTTGCGCAGGCGAACGGCGGTATCAGGTTTGAGCGCCATCAGGGCGCTTACGCCCTGACGCGCGCGGCTGGCGGCCCAGCCTTCAAGTCGTTCGCCGATCAGGAACAGCAGCAGCACCATCGCCGCTTCGGCGGTGGCGCCGATAAACAGCGCGCCAATGGCGGCGACGCTCATCAGCGTTTCGATGGCAAACCAGCTGCCGCTTTTAATTAACCGCAGCGCCTGACGGGCAACCGGCCACAGGCCGACGAGGGTAGTGGCGACAAACGCCAGTTTGCCGAACGGGTGGTTAAACTGCTCCAGCCCCCAGCTGAGCGCCATCATCACTACCAGACTCAATAACGCCAGGTTTTCCTGCAGCCATGAACCTTGCGGTTTCTCCTCCTGCGGCGCGTCAGCATCGCGCAGGGTATAACCCGCGGCGCGTACCGCGTTTTCAACCTGCGAACGGATATCGCTGTCGGCATTGACCAGCAGTTTCTCGGTGGCGAATAGTACCTGTACCTGGCTGACCCCGTCGATTTGGCGCACGGCGGTTTCCACCTTACGGGCGCAGGCCGCGCAGTCCATCCCTTCCACCTGCCAGCTATAGCGGGCGCCATTGAGCGGCTGCTCAGCGGCGGCGGTTTCTCCGGCGCAGTTATGATCGGTACAGCAGCTTTCCGCGGGCGCTGTCGCCGGGGTAAATTTGAATGACGAGAACTGGGGGACTTTTTTGTCCTGAGATTCTGGTGTCGACATGGCACCCTCCGGGTAATGATAATTTTCTCATTACCCGCAGGATACACTCTGGAGTCGACTCCAGAGTCAAGCAGTAAATTACAGATACAGTGCGCGAACGATCAGGAAGTGCCCGGCAAAGTAGAAGGCCGCGGAAATGGCGTTATCGGCGCGGAAACGACGGCGATAGTGGCTAATCAGCCAGACGGCGTTACCCAACAGCAGCGAAGCGGCGCCAAGGAAGCCGGAGAGCGCGGTATCGGTCGGCCGCACGAACCACAGTTCGCCCGCCAGCCACACCATCACCAGAGTCATACCGATAAAGGTCAGCACCGGCATGCGCATCTCTTCCAGTCGGGTCCAGATAATCGCCAGCAGCAGCGCGCCGAGCACCAGCAGTACCAGCGGCAGCGGCCAGAAGAACGAAAGCGTCATCTGGCTGGCGAACCAGATCGTATACAGCAGATGAGAGAGGAAGAATGCGCCAACCGCGTACATCACCCGCTGGCGCGGCAGCAGGGTTAACGCATCGCCGAGCAGCGAAGCGCACAAGCCCGCCAGCACCAGGTAGCTAATGGCGTTGAACATCGGCGCCTGCCAGGCTAACAGCAGCAACAGAAGCAGGGTGACCGGTTTAAAGACCCAGCGCTGCCAGGCCGGCCCACGATAGGACGCATCGACGTAAAGCCATGCGGAGAAACAGACAGCAATAAACGACCAAAGCATAGTAAGTCCCTGTATCTGTTATCATTAAATAAGCGATTACGCTTACGGTACCGGATCTCAGTGTAGTGGTTTGGGCCAGAAGATGACAACGTTATTCAATGCGCGTTATCCTTATTCCTGATAATTCTTATGGGTACGCAAATGAGTAAAGTTCCGCTATTTTTTGTGCTGGTGGTCGCGGTGATTGTGGTGGCGGCCTCGTTTCGCTACGTGCAGCAGCGCCGGGAGAAAATGGATAACGACGCCGCGCCGCTGCTGCAGAAGCGGGTGGTGGTCAGCAATAAGCGGGAAAAGGTGATTAACGATCGCCGCTCGCGCCAGCAGACGGTGACGCCAGCCGGCAGCGAGATGCGTTATGAAGCGAGCTTCCGCCCGGAAAATGGCGGTCTGGAAGTGGTGTTCCGCCTTGATGCGCCGCAATACCACGCGCTGAGCGTTGGCGACCGGGGAATGCTGAGCTATAAGGGCTCAAAATTCGTCGACTTTGTTGTCGATAACTGAGCCCTCGATTAACCGTTACTTCTTCTTCAGCGTGGCCTTCAGCTTTTTCTGCCAGGCCACCAGTTCAAATACGCCGAAGATGAAAATACGAATCTGCTCAAAGCGGCTCAGCGGCGGCGCATCTTTCGTCTGCGTCGCTTTCAACAGCGTCAGCTGCAGGCCATGCATCAGAATCATAAAAATCAGCGCCACGTTAACGAAAATATTCAGCGGTTTTGGGAAAGGTTGAAACAGGTTCAACAGCAAAAACGCCCACACGCATAGCATCAGCAGGCGGCCTAAATTAATCAGCATGGTTTTCTCCTTGTGCCTCGCGTTGATACAGCCGGTAGGCGACCTGTCCGGCGACTTTTTCGCGATACAGCTGCCAGTTTGCCGGAACCGGCGGTAGTCCGTTTTCTACTTCGCTCTCGACATAAATCAGCGCTTCATCAGCGAGCCAGTGGTTTTTTTCCAGCAGGCTGAGCGTTTCTTCCAGCAGCCCTTTGCGGAAGGGGGGATCGACGAAGACAATGTGGTGCGGCGTACCCGGCTGGCTGAGAAACGCCAGCGTGTTGGTGTTGACCACCTTGCCGTTGCTGGCTTTCAGCGTCGCGAGATTTTTTTGTAGCTGCTGCGCGACGCCGCGCTCCATCTCCAGTAGCGTGGTGCTGGCGGCATAGCGTGACAGCGCTTCCAGCCCCAGCGCGCCGCTGCCGGCGAAGCAGTCAAGGCAGTGGGCGTCGACCATCGACGGCGCCAGCCAGTTAAAAAGCGTTTCCCGAACCCGGTCGGTAGTCGGGCGCAGACCCGGGCTCTCCGGCACCGGTAATTTACGGCCCCGCCACTGTCCGCCGATAATGCGGATCTGGCCGCTGCCTGCGTGATTTGGTTTCTTCATCTCTTTGCTCAAGTCTCAACTTCCAGCCTGCTATTCTAACGATCGAAGACCATTGACGAAACCTTAATCCGGGGGCGGTGATGCGAGTTAAGTTAAGTGATAGACTATCCAACTAATTTCATCATTTTTTCAGCTTCTGAAGCGGTTGTGTCGAAGCTGCGCCATGAATAAACAGCGAGGAGTGTGGTCGCAAATGGCAAAAGAGAAAAAACGTGGCTTCTTTTCCTGGCTGGGCTTTGGGCAAAAAGAACAGGCTCAGGAAAGCGAAACAGAACAAAAAGTAGAAGAACAACAAGAGGTTGCGGAACAGGCTCCGGCGGCGGAAACGCCTGCGGAAGCCGTACCCGCGGCGGAAACGGTAAAAGAAGACCCCGAGGCCTTTGCCGCTGAGGTCGTAGAGGTTACCGAACAAGTTGTTGAAAGCGAACTGTCGCATCCGGTGGTGACCGAAGCCGTTGCACAGGAAAAAGTGGCTGAATCGCCGGCGGCGGAGGAAATTTCTGCCCCAGAGGCCGCTGTTGAAGAAGCGCCGGTTGTTCCTGCGGTAGAAGAAAAAGTCGCTGAACCGCTGGTTGAAGAGGTGATAGCCGAGCCGGTTATCGCCGAAGCGGTCGCTGAACAGACGCCGGAAGAGGTTATCGTCGCGGAGCCTGAAGTCATCGAAGATGAGCTCCTCCCGCAAGAGCCCGAAGCCGAATTAAGCGATGAAGAGCTCGAAGCACAAGCTCTGGCGGCGCAAGGCGTAGAAGAGACGCCAGAAGAAGAAGCGGAAACTCAGGAAGCGGCGCCGCAGGAGCAGGAAAAACCGACCAAAGAAGGTTTCTTCGCCCGCTTAAAACGCAGCCTGGTGAAAACCAAACAGAATCTGGGTTCCGGATTTATCAGCCTGTTCCGCGGCAAAAAAATCGACGACGATCTGTTTGAAGAGCTGGAAGAACAGCTGCTGATTGCCGACGTTGGGGTGGAAACCACGCGTAAGATTATTACCAATCTTACCGAGGGGGCCAGCCGTAAGCAGCTGCGTGATGCCGAGGCGTTATACGGTCTGCTGAAAGAAGAGATGAGCGAGATCCTGACGAAAGTTGAGGAACCGCTGAATGTTGAAGGGAAAACGCCATTTGTTATTCTGATGGTCGGCGTTAACGGCGTGGGTAAAACCACCACCATCGGTAAGCTGGCGCGTCAGTTTGAGCAGCAGGGCAAATCCGTGATGCTGGCGGCGGGGGATACCTTCCGCGCGGCGGCGGTGGAACAGTTACAGGTCTGGGGCCAGCGTAACGAGATCCCGGTGATTGCCCAGCATACCGGCGCTGATTCAGCCTCGGTTATTTTTGACGCCATTCAGGCGGCGAAAGCGCGCAATATTGATGTGCTGATTGCCGATACCGCGGGTCGTCTGCAGAATAAATCGCATCTGATGGAAGAACTGAAGAAGATTGTCCGCGTAATGAAGAAATTGGATGTCGACGCGCCGCATGAAGTCATGCTAACCATCGACGCCAGCACCGGGCAGAACGCGATTAGCCAGGCCAAACTGTTCCACGAAGCGGTGGGGCTGACCGGCATTACGTTGACTAAGCTTGACGGAACCGCGAAGGGCGGGGTTATCTTCTCAGTGGCTGACCAGTTCAGTATTCCGATTCGCTATATTGGCGTCGGCGAACGTATTGAAGATCTGCGTCCGTTTAATGCGGGCGACTTTATTGAGGCACTTTTTGCCCGAGAGGATTAAGAATGATTCGCTTTGAACAAGTCAGCAAAGCCTATCTCGGTGGGAGACAAGCGCTGCAGGGGGTGACGTTCCACCTGCAGCAGGGCGAGATGGCGTTCCTGACCGGCCATTCCGGCGCGGGGAAAAGTACCCTGCTGAAGCTTATCTGTGGTATCGAACGGCCGAGCGCCGGGAAAATTCTGTTCAGCGGCCATGATATCAGCCGCCTGAAGAGCCGCGAGGTGCCGTTCCTGCGCCGCCAAATCGGCATGATTTTCCAGGACCACCACCTGCTGATGGATCGCACCGTGTTCGATAATGTGGCGATCCCGCTGATTATCGCCGGCGCCAGCGGCGATGATATTCGCCGCCGCGTATCCGCAGCGCTGGATAAAGTCGGGCTGCTGGACAAAGCGAAAAATTTCCCCATCCAACTCTCCGGCGGTGAGCAACAGCGTGTGGGCATTGCCCGCGCGGTGGTCAACAAGCCGGCGGTGCTGCTGGCGGATGAACCGACCGGTAACCTCGATGAGGCGCTCTCGGAAGGGATTTTACGTCTGTTTGAAGAGTTTAACCGCGTAGGTGTAACGGTACTGATGGCGACCCACGACCTGGGGCTTATTTCCAGCCGTCCGTACCGTGTCCTGACGCTAAGCGACGGTCATATGCATGGAGGCCATCGGGGTGAATAAGCGCGACGCAGTGAACCAGATTCGCCAGTTCGGCAGCAAGTTCGATCGTCTCCGTAACGCCACCGGCGGCGGCAACGGCGGGCGCAATGCGCCAAAACGGTCAAAAGCGGCGCCGAACCCGGCATCGCGGAAGAGTAACGTCTTTAACGAGCAGGTGCGCTACGCCTGGCACGGCGCGTTACAGGATTTAAAAAGCACGCCGCTGGCGACCTTCCTCACCATCATGGTGATCGCTATTTCGCTGACGCTGCCGAGCGTCTGCTATATGGTCTACAAAAACGTCAACAGCGCGGCGTCGCAGTATTATCCGTCGCCGCAGATCACCGTCTATCTGGAAAAAACGCTGGATGATGATGCAGCGGCGCGGGTGGTTGGCCAACTGCAGGCGGAGCAGGGCGTTGAGAAAGTAAATTACCTGTCGCGCGATGAGGCGCTGGGCGAGTTCCGCAACTGGTCCGGGTTTGGCGGCGCGCTGGATATGCTGGAAGAGAACCCGTTGCCGGCGGTAGCGATTGTGGTGCCGAAGCTCGATTTCCAGAATACCGATTCGCTTAACACCCTGCGCGATCGCGTCTCCCGTATTCAGGGGGTAGACGAAGTGCGCATGGACGATAGCTGGTTTGCGCGCCTGGCGTCGCTGACCGGGCTGGTCGGCCGGGTGTCGGCGATGATCGGCGTGCTGATGATTGCCGCGGTGTTCCTGGTGATTGGTAACAGCGTGCGCCTGAGCATCTTCGCCCGCCGCGATACCATTAACGTCCAGAAGCTGATCGGCGCTACCGACGGTTTCATCCTGCGCCCGTTCCTCTACGGCGGCGCGCTGCTGGGCTTCGCCGGGGCGTTTTTGTCGCTGATTCTGTCGGAGATTCTGGTGATGCGCCTCTCCTCGGCGGTGACCGAAGTGGCGAAAGTGTTTGGTACTAAATTTGAACTCAGCGGCTTAGGCTTCGATGAGTGTCTGCTGATGCTAATCGTCTGCTCGATGATTGGCTGGGTCGCGGCCTGGCTGGCGACGGTGCAACATTTACGTCACTTTACCCCCGACTAAAAATTTTCTGGTATAATCTTTCCCTGCACTGAATATCTCTCTGCAGGGAAAGAGTCCCTGTTCGCCTCTTCCCTAATCTTTCATCTCCATGTCACATTTTGTGCGTAATTTACTCACAACGTTGCATGGAACTTGTGGATAAAATCACTGTCTGATACTACTGTGGGTGATATTCTCGTTGCTCATAAATGCTGGCATGTTTGTTGCCTGATGGGGACAAGATCATGTCAGACACTATCGATTGAGAGGATTTGAATGACCAAAGAAATGCAAACTTTAGCTTTAGCCCCCGTTGGTAACCTGGAATCGTACATCCGGGCTGCTAACACTTGGCCGATGTTATCGGCTGATGAAGAGCGGGAGCTTGCTGAAAAGCTGCATTACCAGGGCGATCTGGAAGCAGCGAAAAAGCTGATTCTGTCTCACCTGCGCTTTGTTGTTCATATTGCTCGTAACTACTCGGGCTATGGCCTGCCGCAGGCGGACCTGATTCAGGAAGGTAACATCGGTCTGATGAAAGCCGTACGTCGTTTCAACCCGGAAGTGGGTGTGCGACTGGTTTCCTTCGCCGTGCACTGGATTAAAGCGGAAATCCACGAATACGTGCTGCGTAACTGGCGTATCGTTAAAGTCGCAACCACCAAAGCGCAGCGTAAGCTGTTCTTCAACCTGCGTAAAACCAAGCAGCGTCTGGGCTGGTTTAACCAGGACGAAGTAGAGATGGTTGCCCGCGAGCTGGGTGTGTCGAGCAAAGACGTACGTGAGATGGAATCACGTATGGCAGCGCAGGACATGACCTTTGATATGTCGTCCGATGACGAATCCGATAGCCAGCCGATGGCGCCGGTGCTCTATCTGCAGGACAAAACGTCTAACTTTGCCGACGGCATCGAAGACGATAACTGGGAAGAGCAGGCTGCTAATAAACTGACTGATGCGATGCAGGGCCTGGACGAGCGTAGCCAGGACATCATCCGCGCTCGCTGGCTGGACGAGGACAACAAGTCCACGCTGCAGGAGCTGGCGGATCGTTATGGCGTCTCAGCTGAACGTGTTCGTCAGCTGGAAAAGAACGCGATGAAAAAACTACGCGCCGCTATCGAAGCTTAATCTTCGACTTTCTGCGCCGTAGTGAATTAAGCCTCTGCTGTTTCAGCGGGGGCTTTTTGTTTTATATCCCCGTCATACCCGTTTCCCCTCTCCGCGCGATTTGTCGCGACCTTTAGCTTCAGTCACATAACTTTTACATCTCTTGCAAATTGTTGTTTCAAATTCTGAAAAATGGGGTATGTTTTGGCATAGTGTGCTGCAAAAGCGCAGGCGGCAGACCCAAATGCAGTCATACTACACTTATTATGACTAAAAAATCAGAATAATGCGCTGACAAACAACATCACAACAAATGCAAAAACCATAATAATGGGGAGCCTCAGGATGAATATGAAGGGTAAAGCGTTACTGGCAGGATGTATTGCTTTAATTATGAGCGGTTCCGCGCTGGCGGAAGACATTAAAATTGCCGTCGTGGGAGCGATGTCCGGCCCGGTTGCCCAGTATGGCGACCAGGAATTTACCGGCGCGGAGCAGGCGGTAGCGGATATCAACGCCAAGGGCGGTATCAAGGGCAACAAACTGCAGATCGTGAAATATGACGATGCCTGTGACCCGAAACAAGCGGTGGCGGTCGCGAACAAAGTGGTGAATGACGGCATTAAATACGTTATCGGTCATCTGTGTTCCTCATCCACCCAGCCGGCGTCTGACATCTATGAAGACGAAGGCATCCTGATGATTACCCCGGCGGCAACCGCGCCGGAGCTGACGGCGCGCGGCTATAAGCTGATTCTGCGCACCACCGGTCTCGACTCCGATCAGGGCCCGACGGCGGCGAAATATATTCTCGGCACGGTGAAGCCGCAGCGCATCGCTGTGGTTCATGACAAACAGCAATATGGCGAAGGGCTGGCGCGCTCAGTTCAGGAAAACCTGAAGAAAGGCGGCGCCAACGTGGTGTTCTTTGACGGGATCACCGCCGGTGAGAAAGATTTCTCTACCCTCGTGGCGCGCCTGAAGAAAGAAAATATCGACTTCGTCTACTACGGCGGTTATCACCCGGAAATGGGACAGATCCTGCGCCAGGCGCGCGCAGCCGGTCTGAAAACCCAGTTTATGGGCCCGGAAGGCGTGGCTAACGTTTCCCTGTCTAACATCGCCGGCGAGTCGGCAGAAGGCCTGCTGGTCACCAAACCGAAAAACTACGATCAGGTTCCGGCGAACAAACCGATTGTGGATGCTATCAAAGCGAAGAAACAGGATCCGAGCGGCGCCTTCGTGTGGACCACCTATGCGGCACTGCAGTCGCTGCAGGCGGGGTTAAATCAGTCTGAAGATCCGGCGGAAATCGCGAAATACCTGAAAGGGGCGAAGGTGGATACCGTCATGGGGCCGCTGTCGTGGGATGAGAAAGGCGACCTGAAAGGGTTCGAGTTCGGCGTGTTTACCTGGCATGCTAACGGTACGGCAACCGACGCCAAATAATTTAACCGGCGCCTTTCACGCCGCAGATGCGTTGTCTGCGGCCCTCAACCCCGGTCACTTACTGATGTAAGCTCCCGGGGATTTCGGGTCTTGACGCCTTCCTGCAACGCGAAATGCTGGGTTAAATGTGAGGGCGCCTTTCACGCCGCAGATGCGTTGTCTGCGGCCCTCAACCCCGGTCACTTACTGAAGTAAGCTCCCGGGGATTTCGGGTCTTGACGCCTTCCTGCAACGCGAAATGCTGGG
>NZ_JBEAHX010000016.1:0-30782 GCF_040062145.1 Klebsiella sp. JN_Kp121 | reverse complement strand
TTTTGGGGGCCCCCACGCCCCTGAGTATTTCCCCGCTAGCGCTGCGCTTAGCGGGGCTACTGGTTCACAGCTGCCACTTACTCACCCTCAATAAACACCATCCCCTTATACGGCTGCTCGCGGCAGGCGGCCAGGCGCTGGGCGAGGCTGCCGACGTGCAATTCCAGCTTGTGGCCGTCGGGGTCGAGGAAATAGTGCGATTCGCCTTCGCTACGGTTTAGCTTCCATACCGCTACGCCAGCGACCTCAAGACGGGCGGCAAAGCCGGCAAAATCGGCCTCGCTGATGCTAAACGCATAATGGGTGTAGTCGCTCTCCTCCGGCGGAGTGACGCGCCGCTGCGGATCCAGCGACAGGCACAGCCACAGATCGCCGCAGGAAAGATACGCACCGCTATCCCAGCGCGCGTGCAGCGTCATGCCGAGTAGCTGATGATAAAACGCCACGCTCGGCGCCAGCTGGCTGACCGCCAGGGTCAGATGATTTAATCCGCTCAACATATCTGTTCCTCCGGTGAGATGCGCTAACCATACCCAATCCCACCCTAAACCACCATTGTGGCAGCGAAAGGACATCCTGCTGGCCGCTAAGACCGGCAACTTCGCCCCCGGTCTCTTTCTGACGCCGCGTAATAGTGTATGTTCTCAACTATCGACATTGAACAACCCGGTAACGAGATGAGACGTATTGAGATAGTACTGCGGGAGCTGGAGAGGCTGAGCCAGGCCGTGACGCTGGAGGATTTAGCCAGGGGCTCGAACGCCTTCACCGCAGAGCAAATCGGCTTTAACCTCGGGCTGGCGCGCAACTCGGTGAGTAAAGATCTCAATCAGCTATGGAGCGACGGGCTGGTGATTAAAACGCGCGGCCGCCCGGTGTTCTTTTTACATCGCCGGACGACGGAAACGCTGCTCGACCGTACGCTGACGGAAAGCGAACGCGAGCCGGCAACACTCGCCGATCTCCTGCCGCAGCCACAAGATAACAATGAGGCTGTCGACCCGTTCGCCATGCTGATCGGCCACGATCGCAGCCTGCACGATGCCGTGGAAAAGGGTAAAGCCGCGGTGCTGTATCCCCACGGCCTGCACGTCCTGCTGACCGGCCCCTCCGGCGTGGGTAAAACCTTTTTTGCCGAGCTGATGCACCGCTACGCCTGCGAGCATGCCGGTGAAAAACGGCCGCCTCTGGTCTACTTCAACTGCGCAGAATACGCCAACAACCCGGAACTGCTGTCATCGCATCTCTTTGGCCACCGCCAGGGCGCCTTTACCGGGGCGACGGAAAACAAAAGCGGGCTGATCGAACAGGCCGACGGCGGCTATCTGCTGCTGGATGAAGTGCATCGCCTGCCCTATGAAGGGCAGGAAAAGCTCTTCTCGCTGCTGGATAAAGGCGAATATCGCCCGCTCGGCGCCAGCGGCCCGGCGCGCAATATCGCCGTACGTCTGATTTGCGCCACCACCGAGCCCGTCAGCTCATCGCTCTTACGTACCTTCCAGCGGCGTATCCAGGTGGCTATCGATTTGCCAGGTATCCGCCAGCGTTCGGTTGAGGAGCAGATTGAACTGATCATCGGCTTTTTACAGCGTGAAAGCCGCAAGATCGAACGCACGGTGAGTATCGATAAAACCTTGCTGCTATGGCTGCTGAATAAGCCGCTAGAGGGCAATATCGGCCAGCTCAAAAGCGATATCCAGTTTTTGTGCGCCCAGGCATGGGCCTCGGGGATGGCGGCCCATAACGAAGTATTGCTACTGGATAGCAAACTGGCGGACGGCCCGATCAATGCCACGCCGGAGCAACGACAGCTGGTCGATGCGCTGTTTAACGGCCGTCCCCTGCTAAACATCGATGCCCGTACTCTTCCGCAGTTGAAAAGTTCAGCGGCCGATGACAGCGTCGAGGAGAGCGACCTGTTCTACAGCTTCCTGACTCGCGAGTACGTTAACCTGCGCAACAGCAACGTGCCGCCCGCCGAGACGCTGGCGATCCTTAAAAATAAGCTCAGCTCGATTTTTGAATATGGCCTCTATAGCCGCGATAACGCCAGCCATGCCCCGCGCTATGGCGATCGGATTGAAGAGCGGGTGGATCTGCTGATCGGTTACGTTGAGCAGGTACTCGGCTTCGCCCTACCGGAAAACCTGGTCAACCCGCTGCGTAAACACTTTCTCGCTCTCATCAGCTACGTACAACGCGGCCTGATCCCGCAGTTATACTCTTCGAGCCTGATCCTCGATCGCTGCAAAGATGAATACGATAATGCCACTCTGTTGTGCAAGAAGATCAACGACCTGCTGCATATCCAGTGCCCGGCCACCGAGGTGGTCTGGCTGTGCCTGTTCCTCAAAGAGTGCCGCCATTACCGCCAGCGCATCAGCGCCAGCCCGGACTGCGGGGCGATCCTCATAGCCCATGGCGCCACCACGGCCACCAGCATGGCGCAGTACGTCAATCGGGTGCTGGAGCGCGAATTGTTCAACGCTATCGACATGCCGTTCGAACAATCGGTGCACGATACGCTGGAAAAGCTGATCCAGTTGATCCACAGCAAAGGCTGGCAGCGGCTGATCCTGATGGTAGACATCGGATCGCTGGTTCATTTCGGTAGCACCATCAGCAAACTGTTCCAGATCGATGTCCTGCTGATGCCGAATATCACCCTGACCAGCCTACTGGAGATCGGTCTCGATCTCAGCTACGAAACCGGCGACCTGCCGCGGTTGGTCAATCTGATGCAGGAAAAAGGTATCGCCAGCCAGCTATGCACGCCGCAGCAGGAGAACGCCGGCAAGGTGCTGGTTATCTCCTGCATTACCGGCATGGGCACGGCGGAAAAAATCAAAAAGGTGCTGGAGGAGAGCTTTGGCGAGCTGATGTCGCAGGATACCCGGATGGTTATCCTCGATTACAACGAAGTTCGCAGCCCGGAGCGCCTGCAGCAGGCGATCAGGGCGCATGAACGGCTGGCGGGTATTGTCGGGACATTCCAGCCGGGGCTGCCCGATATCCCGTTTATCTCGCTGGAGGAGCTGTTTTCCGAGCAGGGACCGGAGCTGGTGCTCAGCCTGCTGACCCCCGATTTGTCCAGCAGTGAACGTCGTCTGGAGATGGAGCGCAGCGCTTCACGGTTTATCAGCGCCCTGACCATGGAAAGCATTATCAACCATATTTCGGTGCTCAATCCGCAGCGCATATTAAAAGAAATGGAAGGGATCCTGAACCATCTCAGGAACGCGTTGGCCATCGCGCCTAACCGCCAGGTGACACTACGCTTTCTGATCCACTGCTGCTGTATGGTCGAGCGTATCGTGATTAACCGTAAACCGTTACAGATGGCGCTGGAAACGCGGCCGGATATGGACGCTCAGGCATTTAGTGTCATCAAATCGGCTTTCCATCCGGTTGAAGAGGCCTATGCCATCCGTTTATCCGATGCCGAGTACATTTATATCTACGAATTATTATTTAGTTAACGCCTGTTCTGGCGCGGCTTTGCGGCCCGCCAGCCTTTTCCTCTTTGGTAGATGACACAAATTGTGGCACGCGCTTTGCTCTTATTAGTGCGTCAACGATTCGGCGCCAGGAGGCCACTTTGTCATCCACTGAACCTACCACCCAGTTACCCCAGATTCTGCTGCTGACGCACGGCGGCTGGGGCACGCAACTTTGCGACAGTCTGCGCATGGTGACCGGCGAAATCGCCGGCGTCAGCGAAATCGCGCTTATGCCGGTCGATACCCTCGGCGAGTTTTATCAGCGCGTCGAAGCGGCCGTGCAGGCGATGCCGGCAGGATCGCTGATTTTGACCGATTTTCTCGGCGGCACCACCTCCAACGTCGCCGCGCGCTTGAGCGCGGATTATCCCATCGCCGTCGTCTGCGGGCTCAACGCCTCGCTGCTGTTGGAGGCATTGGATCTGCGCGAGCAGGGCCCGCTCACCGGCTACGTCAATGCGCTGGTCGAAGCCGGACGCAGCAGCTGCCGCGACGTTGTCGCCCACGTGAACCAGTTAACCTCTTAAGGAGCCCATCATGGCAAAAATCGTTTTATGTCGTATCGATAGCCGTCTGATCCACGGTCAGGTCGTCACCAAATGGGTCGGCCAGTCGCAGGCCAATCGTATCGCCGTGGTCAGCGACGAGCTGGATGCCGATCCGTTTATGAAAAATATCTATTTAATGGCCGCGCCGCCGAACATCAAAGTCGACTGTTACGGCAACGCCAGCTTCGCCGCCGCCTGGAAAGAGAATCAGCTCGGCGATGGCAATGTGCTGGTGCTGTTCCCGTCGCTGTCGGCCGTTCAGGAAGCTGTCCAGTTGGGCTTTGACGTGCAGACTATTCAGGTTGGCGGGCTGGGCGGCGGGCCGAACCGCAAGGCCGTGTTCCAGAACATCACCCTTGATGAAAAAGACGTCGGCATCCTCGGCGCTCTGAAAGATAGCGGCATTCAGGTGTTCTTTCAGACCATCCCGGAAGATAAACCACAGTCACTGGACGACATCCTGAAAAAATTCTAACCAGTTGATAAAAAGGTAAAAACTATGGATACCTTACTCTTTGCGAGCCTGATGGGGTTGTATTACTGGTTCGCCCGCTTACGTTTAGGCTATACCTTCTCCGCCATGTTGCTGCAGCCCGTGGTGATCGCCGTATTCGTCGGCCTGCTGCTGGGCGATATGAAAACCGCGATGATCATCGGCGCGGGTATGCAGCTGGTCTATCTTGGAGTGACCTCCACGCCTGGCGGCAACGTGCCGTCGGACCCGGCGCTGGCCGCCTGTATCGCCATTCCGATCGCCGTGAAGGCCGGGATGGAGCCCAACCTAGCGATCGCGCTGGCAATCCCGTTTGGCGTCATCGGGGTATTCCTCGATCAGCTGCGCCGCACGCTCAACGCCGCGTGGGTGCATATGGCCGACAAACACGCCGAAAGCGCCAACATGGCGGGCATCATGCGCTGCGCCTTTATCTATCCGGCGCTGCTGGGGCTGGTGCTGCGCTTCCCGGTGGTCTTCGCCGCCAACTACTTTGGCCAAAGCGTAGTGGAAAAATTCCTCAAACTGATGCCGCACTGGCTGACCCACTCCTTTGAAATTATGGGCGGTATCCTGCCGGCGCTGGGCTTTGCCATCACCATCATGGTGATCGGCAAAAAGAGCCTGCTGCCGTGGTTTATCGGCGGATTTTTCGCGGTGCTCTACCTGAAGGTGGACATCATGGCGATGGCGATTTTCGGTACCTGCGTCGCCTTCCTGATTAAAGGCCTGGCCAAAAATGAAGGAGCTGCATGATGAGTAGCGATGTAATGGAACATGAACTGGTTGAACGCGCCCGCGAAACCCAGGCGCTGAGCAAAGCCGATATCACCAAAGCCTGGCTGATTTACTGGCTGGGGGCGGAAGTATCCAGCTCCTACGAACGTCTGCAGAGCCTGATTTTCTGCGCCTCAATGACGCCCATCATCAAAAAGCTGTACCCGGAAAAAGAGGAGCAGACCGAGGCGCTCAAACGCCACCTGAACTTCTTTAACTCGGAACAAACTTTCGGCTCGGTTATCCAGGGTATCTCTATCGCTATGGAAGAGCAGAAAACCCGCGGCGAGCCGATCAGCGATGCTTCAATCACCGGGATCAAAACCGGCCTGATGGGGCCGCTGGCCGGGATGGGCGACTCGATTATCTGGGCCGCGGTGATGCCGTTGCTGATTGCCATTTTCATCCCCTTCGCCGCCAGCGGCAGCGCGTTCGGCGGGATCGCCCCGCTGATCCTCTACCCGGCAATCACCATGGCGATAAGCTACGGACTGGTGCATAAAGGCTACACCCTGGGCCGTGACTCCATTATCGGCCTGCTGCAAGGGGGGCGAATTAAAGAATTGATTTACGGCGCCAACGTGCTGGGTCTCATCATGATGGGCGCGCTGTCGGCAAGCTACGTCAAAATCACCACCCCGCTGAAAATCAGCGCGCTTAAAGGCTCGGAAGTGGTGGTCCAGCAGATCCTCGACTCGATTGCCCCCGGCCTGCTGCCGCTGGCGGCGGTGTTCGCTATCTATTTCTACTTACTGAAAAAAGGGCCGCGCTACACCACCATTTTACTGTCAATCGTTGCTATCAGCATCGTCTGCTCGCTGTTGGGAGTGCTGTAAATCATGAACGGCAATATATACCAGCAACTGGGCTTAAAACGGGTGATTAACGCCTGCGGTAAAATGACCATCCTCGGCGTGTCCGCCGTCGACCCGCAAGTGATGCAGGCCACCGCGCAGGCGGCGGGGGCCTTCGTCGAAATCGATAAATTAACCGACCGTGCGGGCGAGCTGATTTCCGCCCACACCGGCGCGGAAGACAGCTATATCACCTCCTGCGCCTCCGCCGGTATCGCTATCGCCGTCGCGGCGGCGATCACCCGCGGCGAGCCGGAAAAGGTGGCGCAGATGCCGGACAGCAGCCAGTGGCCGAACGAGATAGTGATACTGCGCGGGCATAATGTCGATTACGGCGCGCCAATCACCAGCGCCATCCGCCTCGGCGGCGGGCGCATTGTCGAAGTCGGCTCCAGCAATCTGGCGGCACGCTGGCAGCTGGAGAGCGCGGTGAACGCACGCACGGCGGCGCTTCTGTATGTGAAATCGCACCACTGCGTGCAGAAAGGCATGCTCGGTATTGACGATTTCGTGCAGGTTGCCCGCCAGCATAATCTGCCGCTGATCGTCGACGCCGCCGCCGAAGAAGACTTGCGCCAGTGGGTTGCCAGCGGCGCGGACATGGTTATCTACAGCGGGGCGAAAGCTTTTAATGCTCCAACCTCAGGCTTTATTAGCGGCAAGCGCACCTGGATCGCCGCCTGTAAAGCCCAGCACCACGGTATCGCGCGGGCGATGAAAATCGGCAAAGAGAATATGGTCGGTCTCGTCTACGCGCTGGACCGTTACCGGACAGCGGCGCCGGCGCCTGACGCCGCCGCGCTGCGTCCATTCGCCGAGGCGATTTCCGCGCTACCCGGCCTGTGCGCCGATATCGAGCAGGATGAAGCCGGTCGCGCCATCTGGCGCATTCGGGTCAGCGTCGACGCCAATGAACTGGGACTCAGCGCCCGTGAGGTTGAAGCTCAGCTACGCGGCGGCGATATCGCTATTTACGCCCGCCGCTACTATCTGCATGAGGGCCATTTTAGCCTTGACCCCCGCACCGTCGGCGAAGGAGAAATGTCGCTCATCGTCGCGCGCTTACAGGAGATTACGCAGCATGCAGCGGATTAACTTTTATCGCCAGCGGGTGGCGATTAACGTGCTGGCGAAGGATATCGCCAACGCCCGGGAAATCTATGACGCCGCTGAAGGACACGCGGTGATTGGCGTACTCTCAGCGCAATTTACCAGCGTCGAACAAGGCATTGCAGAAGTGCGCCGCTGGATGGCGGAAGTGCCTTCTATTTCCGTCGGTCTCGGCGCCGGCGATCCGGCGCAGTTTTACAAAGCGGCAATGATCGCCGCAAAGCTCCACCCCGCTCACGTCAACCAGACCTTCACCGGCAGCGGCTTTGCCGCCGGGGCGCTGGCGGCGACCGGAGGCCAGCAAACCTTTATTAATGCGCTGGTCAGCCCCAGCGGCACGCCCGGTGAAGTACGTATCTCCACCGGCGTGCGCAGCGCCAAGGGCATCCCGGCCCAGGTTTCCTGCGATGCGGCGGTCAGAATGATGCAGGATATGGGCGCGCACGCGGCTAAATTTTTCCCGATGGGGGGCGAAAAGTCGCTGGCGGAGCTGAAAGCGCTCGCCCAAAGCGCGGCAGAAAACGGTATGACGCTGATTGAGCCCACCGGGGGCATCGATCTCGATAACTTTGCGCTGATTCTGCAAACCTGCCTGCAGGCCGGCGTCGCGCAGATCATGCCACACGTGTACAGCTCCATTATCGATCCGCAAAGCGGCAATACCCGCCCGCAAGATGTCCATGCTCTGATGAACATCGTCAAGGAACTGGTCGATTAATCCCCCCGCGCGTGCGGTGTAGGCCACTATTACCGCACGCACTAACTGCCTGATCTGCTGAAGGTCACTGTCAATCTGTGAGCCTCCACGCAATAACCGCATCCCGCCGTGCAAAGCGCCCTCTCATATTGATAGCGATCAAGAATAATCATACCGTCTGGTCGGTATGATCCGGGCCATGAACATGGAAGCCCAGCATCGTAAAAAAGACCCCGTCCGTTTGCATCGTCAACTGCTTGAATCGGCGGCGATGATTGCCGGCCGGGACGGTATCGCCGCCCTGTCGCTGAACGCCGTCGCCCGCGAAGCTGGCGTCAGCAAAGGCGGGCTCATGCACCATTTTCCCAATAAACAGGCGCTAATTTTCGCCCTGTTCGCCCGGCTGTTGGCGATTATGGAAAAGGCGATTAGCGAGCTGATGGCCGCCGATAACATCGCTTACGGGCGCTTTACCCGCGCCTATTTGCGCTATCTGTCCAACCCGGAGCTGACGGATACCCACGAAAGCCGGCAACTGATGGTGCTGTCTCTGGCGATGCCCGACGAACCGGTGCTGCGAAAGTGCTGGCGCGACTGGATGCTGGATCATCTGGCGCAGGGCGATGCGCTCGATAACGGCCCGACCGGCACGCTGGTGCGCTATGCCGCCGACGGCATCTGGTTATCGGAACTGACCGAAGGGCGCACCATGAGCAGCGAACACCGCCAGGCGCTGGTAAACGATCTGACAAAAATGACGCTTCCCGCGTGAAGCGAGTAGAGTGAGGCCGCGATGCGCTACAACATCAATGCCCGTCTCATTTATGACGCAACGGACGGCACCCTAACATTACCGGGCGGCAATGAGCCGGATAGCCAGCTATCCATTACCGCCAACGCGCTGCTCTATTTTTTTCTTCGCCATACCGGCGTTGTCAGTCGCGATGAAGTGTTGAAAAAGGTCTGGGACGATAACGGCTTAACCTCATCCAACAGCAATCTCAATCAATACCTGAGCATGCTGCGCAAAACCTTTCGCCACTACGATATCGATAACATTATTGTCACCGTGTCGCGCGGCATGCTGCAGCTGAATCAGGATCTCAGCATCGAACTGCTCGATGCCGAGCCGACGCCCGCCGATGCCGTTCTCACATGCGCTACGCCTGATGAAGCCGCCCCCGCTGCGGCGCCGACGCCGCCCGCCGCTTCTCTACATGCGCGCGGTATGTGCTGGTATCTGGCCGGCGGCTGTCTGCTGCTCATCGCCCTGCTGCTGGTGGCATTTAGTCTCGCCGGCACCCACGTCGCCCGGCCAATCAATCTGACGCTGATGAGCCACAGCCAGTGCGAACTGCTGGCCAGCGATGAAATGCTGCGTTCGGTTTCCGCCACGGCCTACGGTAAGAATTTTGATGAGGTGCGTCAGCGGCTGAAGCTCAGCTGCAAGCCGGGGGAGCGTTTCGTTTTCTTCTACGGCGACCGGCTGGAGACTAACGGCCTGGGCCGGGTATTTCTCGCCCACTGCGCGATGCACGAAGACAACCCATTTAGCTATTGCGATAACTACTTTTACTACTCCTGGAAGCCGCAATGAGACTCGCGCCCCGCCCCTTTTTCGCCCTTTCCGCCATCGCGTTTATCGCCGCCGCCGGTTTTAGCGCCTGGCGCCTGCTGCCGGATGCCAACGACGGCGTGATGAGCTGTTCCACCAAAGCAATCATGCGTTTTGAGAACATGGAAAAAGAGAATGTGAACGGCAATATTCATTTTAATTTTGCCGCCAACGGCAACGGTTCGATGGTGGTGGAAGGCTATACCGATTCCGCCGCCGGCTGGCTCTACCTGCAGCGCTACGTCAAATTCAGCTACACCAGCCAACGCATCTCGGCAACCGAACGCCACTACCGCATTAAAAAATGGGAATCCAGCGCCTCATCCATCGACGAATCGCCGAATGTCATCTTCGACTACTTCATGCGCGAGATGTCCGACAGCCACGATGGCCTGTTCCTCAACGCGCAGAAGCTTAACGACAAAGCTATCCTGCTGAGTTCTATCAACTCGCCGCTCTACATCTGCACGCTGAAGTCCGGCAGCACGCTTAACTAACCCGTCCCCCCTGAACCGCCGCGAGGAAAATGCGCCCTCGCTCACGCGCCATTATTGCCCCCTCTTTCCACGATGCTAAAAGCGCACGTTTTGCATTTAGCTTCGACGCCAAAACATGAGCATACCCACAATTATCCCATGGCTATATTACTAACCGCTGGCAAGTAATTAGCATCTTATTAACATTCATCTCCCGCCGATAAATAGCCTAAAAAAGCGCCATATCATCATAAAAATCAATACGCATAAAACAGAACGAACAGATAAACAGAAGGCTAAATAAGGCTAAATCACAGAGTAAAAACCTAAAATATCCATCCTCACGGATTTAAATTTCACTTCTTTCCCCATTCCCTATAGTGAACCCCGAACGCCGCTTCCGCGTGTTGATGCCGTTACGCGGACGGTTTTCCCGAATAACAAAACCTGTTCTGGAGGAAATCACGATGGGTGATGCATTGGGGCTTATCGAAACCAAAGGTCTGGTGGCCTGTATTGAAGCAGCGGACGCGATGTGTAAAGCCGCCAACGTCGAACTGATCGGCTATGAAAACGTCGGCTCTGGCCTTGTCACCGTGATGGTGAAAGGCGACGTCGGCGCGGTAAAAGCGGCTGTGGATTCCGGTGTGGAATCCGCGCAGCGCATCGGCGAAGTGGTGACCTCGCTGGTCATCGCGCGTCCACATAACGACATCAACAAAATCGTCATTAAACACAAGGCCTGAAGGCCAGGAGAACACAAATGGGTGATGCATTAGGTCTGATTGAAACCAAAGGTCTGGTGGCCTGCATTGAAGCGGCGGATGCGATGTGTAAAGCCGCCAACGTCGAGCTTATCGGCTATGAAAACGTCGGCTCCGGTCTGGTCACCGCGATGGTGAAAGGCGACGTCGGCGCGGTGAAAGCAGCGGTGGATTCCGGTGTGGAATCGGCGCAGCGCATCGGCGAAGTGGTGACCTCGTTGGTTATCGCCCGTCCGCATAACGACATCAACAAAATCGTCTCGCATTACAAAATTGCGGACTAACGGAGAAACCTGATGAAAGAAGCGCTTGGTCTTATCGAAACCAAAGGTCTGGTGGCCTGCATTGAAGCCGCGGACGCGATGTGTAAAGCCGCCAACGTCGAGCTTATCGGCTATGAAAACGTCGGTTCCGGCCTCGTCACCGCAATGGTGAAAGGCGACGTCGGCGCGGTCAACGCGGCGGTCGACTCCGGCGTGGAAGCGGCGAAACGCATCGGCGAAGTCGTCAGCTCTCGCGTCATTGCGCGTCCACATAACGACATCGAAAAAATCGCGGCGCAGCACAAAGCATGACCTGACAGGGCGCGCCCCGTCTCCACTCTTTTCGTCTGATGAAGGATAGACTCATGATTGAACTGGATAACGATTTGCAATCCCGGCAGAACGCGCGGGAACTGGTGCGCAACGCCAAAAAGGCGCAGGCGATTCTGGCCACCTTTTCGCAACAGCAAATCGACGCCATCGTGAAAAACGTGGCCCAGGAAGCAGCGCACCACGCCGAAGCGCTGGCGAAAATGGCCGCGGAAGAGACCGGTTTTGGCAACTGGCAGGACAAAGTGCTGAAAAACCGTTTCGCCTCGCTGCGCGTCTACGACGCCATCAAAGATATGAAGACCGTTGGCATCATTCATGACGACCCGGTAAAAAAAGTGATGGACGTGGGCGTGCCGCTCGGCGTGATTTGCGCGCTGGTCCCCTCAACTAACCCAACCTCTACGGTTATCTACAAAGCGCTGATCGCCCTCAAGGCCGGTAACGCCATTATCTTCTCCCCGCATCCGGGCGCGCGTCAGTGCAGCTGGAAGGCGATTGAAATCGTCAAACGCGCGGCAGAAGCGGCCGGCGCGCCGGCAGGCAGCGTCGACGGCATCACCCAGTTAACGCTCGAAGCCACCTCCGAACTGATGCACAGCAAAGACGTGTCGCTGATCCTCGCCACCGGCGGCGAAGGCATGGTGCGCGCGGCCTACGCCTCCGGCACCCCGACCATCAGCGGCGGCCCGGGTAACGGCCCGGCGTTTATCGAACGCAGCGCCGATATCCACCACGCGGTGAAAGATATCGTCACCAGTAAAACCTTCGATAATGGCGTGATCTGCGCCTCCGAACAGTCGATCATCGTCGAACGCTGCATTTACGACGAGGTCCACCGCGAGCTGGAAGCGCAGGGCGTCTACTTCATGAATGAAGATGAGGCGGCGAAAATGGCGGCGCTGTTGCTGCGTCCGAACGGCACGATCAACCCGAAAGTGGTAGGCAAAACCGCGCTGTACCTCAGCCAGATGGCGGGATTCTGCGTCCCGGCCAGCACTAAAGTACTGATCGCCGAACAGACCACCGTATCGCCGAAAAACCCCTACTCGCGGGAAAAACTGTGCCCGGTACTCGGCCTGTACGTGGAAGAGGACTGGAAAGCCGCCTGCCACCGCGTGGTGGAGCTACTGACCAACGAAGGACTCGGCCATACGCTGGTGATCCACACCCGTAATCAGGACGTCATCCGCCAGTTCAGCCTCGAAAAACCGGTCAACCGCATTCTGATTAATACTCCGGCGGCGCTCGGCGGGATCGGCGCGACCACCAACATCTCTCCGGCGCTGACTCTCGGCTGCGGCGCGGTCGGCGGCGGCTCCAGCTCCGACAACGTCGGCCCGATGAACCTGCTCAATATCCGCAAAGTCGGCTATGGCGTGCGTTCGATTGACGAGCTTCGCGCGCCGGGCAGCCGCCCTGAGCCCCAGCCGACCATCGTTACTCCGGCGAGCGATCCGCAGCGCAGCATTCTTGATGACGTGCGTTTCAACGCCCCGGCCAGCGCCGCGCCAGCGTGCACTGCAGGCAACGATGACCGTTTCGCCAGCGCAGGCGCCGCCAGCATGGAAGGTGAAATCAACGAACAAAACGTGGAACGCGTTATTCGCCAGGTGCTGGAGCGCCTCGCTAAGTAACGCACTGATATAAGGCGATAAACGATGATTCTCGCAAAGGTAACCGGCCATGTCGTCGCCACGCAGAAATGCGATGAGCTACGCGGCAGCAACCTGCTGTTGATCACCCGCTTAGATGACAAACAGCAGCCGATGAAAGACCAGACCTGGGTTGCCGTCGATAACGTCGGCGCCGGCATGCACGACATCGTGCTGGCGGAAGAGTACTTCGCGCTCAATAAAGACCGCTACAAAGCGATGTCGGTGGTCGCCATTGTCGAGAACGTGTTTCGGGACGCCTAACAGGAGTGAGTAGCCCAATGAGTGAATTTTTACTGAAACCGCGGATTTGCTTCGGTCAGGACGCCCTCTCGGTGCTGAACGAACTTTCCGCCCGCAGCGTGCTGCTGGTGACCGATAAAGCGATGGTCAAGTTTGGTCTCGCCGAGCGCGTCACCGCCCTGTTGCGCCAGCGCGGGATCGCCTGGCAGATGTGGGAAGACGTGGTGGCGGATCCGGATATCGCCACCGTAGTGCGCGGCATGAAGTTAATGGATAACCACTACCCGGATCTGGTTATCGCGCTCGGCGGCGGTTCGGTAATCGATGCCGCCAAAGCGGTTATTTTCTCCCTGGCGCAAACCCGTCCGCAGACTGACCGCCCGCGTCCATGCTTTGTCGCTATCCCAACCACCAGCGGTACCGGCTCGGAAGTCACCGCCTTTTCGGTGGTGAAAGCCAACGCGGAAAAGCTGGTACTGGTGGATGCGTCGCTGCTGCCGGATATCGCCATTCTTGACCCGTCGCTGGTGGCTTCGGTGCCGCCGGCGATTACCGCCGACACCGGCATGGACGTGCTGTGTCACGCCCTTGAGGCCTACGTCTCCCGCGCCGCCAGCGACTTTTCCGACGCGCTGGCGGAGAAAGTGGTGCAGCAGGTATTTCGCTATCTGCCGACCTGCTGGCGCAGCGGCGACAACCTGCTGGCGCGCGAAAAGATGCATAACGCCTCCTGCATGGCGGGGATGGCCTTCACCAACGCCTCGCTTGGGATAACCCACAGCCTGGCCCACGCCCTCGGCGGCGTCTTCCGCGTGCCCCATGGCCGCGCCAACGCCCTGTTGATGGCGCAAGTCGTCGCCTGGAACGCCGATTTCGACGGTCAGTGCGACACCCTTGCGGCAACGAAATATGCCCGTCTGGCGCATCTGCTGGATCTGCCTGCCGCCTCGCCGCGCCAGGGCGTCGCCAGCCTGCTGGTCGCCATTCAGGCTTTAAAAGAAGAGATGAGCATGCCCTCCGGCATTAGCGACACCGGCATTGAGGCGGCTGAATTCGAACGCCGTTTGCCGGAGATGGTCGGCCAGGCGCTGCGCGATAGCTGTACCCCTACCAACCCACGCGCGCCGGATGCTAACACGTTAACCGAGCTTTATCGCCGGGCCTGGTCCGGTCATCCCGTACAGGGCCACTGATAACAAGATTTGGAGAACCTTACCCATGGCACACTACAGCTTAACGCCGCGCGTCAAAGTGCTGGCAGACCGTTTACGCTCGCAGGCAAGCACCCTGTGCACCGAGCACGCCGCGATCCTCAGCGCGCTGGATAGCGATATCGCGGGCATTCCCGCCGCCGTCAAACCGGCTCGCCGTTTCTATGAACTGATGCGCCAGCTGCCGCTGACCATCAGCGCCGACGAACTGATTGTCGGTAACCAGACCCGTAAACCGCACGGGGCGATTTTCCATGATGAAAGCGCCGCGCATCGCCCATCCGTATTCCAGTTCCTCAACCTCAACAGCGATCTCGATTCACCGGACTACAACCTGGTCGTCGAAAAAGGCGTGCTGGCGATTAAGCACCAGTTGGAAGAGAAAACCCGCGCCCTCGGCAGCGCGGTCAGCCGCAGCGGGATGGATGAAGTCAACGGCTGTCGCGCCGCCATCTACGCCTGTGACGCCCTGTTAGCGCTGGCGCAAAATCTGGCCACTAGCGCCGAACAGCTGGCGGCCGCGGAAACCAATGCTTATCGCAAAGCCGAGCTGCTCGATAGCGCGGCCATTCTGCACCACGTTCCGGCCCATCCGGCGCGTAATTTTAAAGAAGCCTGCCAGGCGTTCTATCTGTTCCAGCTGGCGCTACAGCTGGATAACGGCAGCTATGCGGTTAACCCGCAAGGGGCGGATAAAGCGCTACTGCCTTACTTCCAGCGCGATATCAACAGCGGCGCGCTGAATACCCAGCAGGCCTATGAAATCGTGGAGTGCCTGTGGTTCAAGCTGGCTGAACTGAGCGAAGTCCGCGCCGCCTGCGCCATTGACGGTTATCCGATGCTCGACGCCATGCTACACGGCGCCGCTTTTGACAACGCCGAAGTGAACGAACTCTCGGCGATGTTTATCAGCGCCCAGCGCAACCTCAGCGCGCTGAATCTGCCGGTGCGTCTGTTTAGCGGCGTACAGCAGGTCAGCCACGCGCCATTCGCCGCCTGCGCCGACACGCCGGCGATGGAAGGCTTAACCCCGCGTATGCAGCGCCTGCGTAACCACTACCTGACGGTGCGCCCGAGCGTCTCTATCTATCGCGCGCTGGCCTTTACCGAAGTGGTCAAAGCCAACCCTGGCATGCCGACCATTCTGCTACGGGCGAAAGCCTTCCGCCACGCCTGCGAAACCGCGCCGATTCTGATTCAGGACGATGAGCTGATCGTCGGCCATCCGTGCGGCAAGCCTCGCGCGGGCGCCTTCTCGCCGGATATCGCCTGGCGCTGGGTGCGCGACGAGCTCGACACCATGAGCACCCGCCCGCAGGATCCGTTTGAAATCAGCGAAGCGGATAAAAAAACCATTCGCGAAGAGATCGTCCCGTTCTGGGAAGGCCGTTCGCTGGACGAGATTTGCGAAGCGCAATACCGTGAGGCCGGCGTCTGGGCCTTCAGCGGCGAGACCTTCGTCAGCGATCTCTCCTATCACCAGATTAACGGCGGCGGCGATACCTGTCCGGGCTACGACGTGCTGCTATTCACCAAAGGGATGAACGGCATTAAAGCCGATGCCAAAGCGCATCTGGCCAGCCTGAGCATGGAAAACCCGGAAGATATCGACCGTATCTACTACTACAAAGCGGCGATTGAAACCTGTGAAGGGGTGGTCAACTACGCCCGCCGCATCGCCGCCCACGCCCGCGAACTGGCGGCTAAAGAGCAAAACGCCCAGCGCCGCGCCGAGTTGCTGACCATCGCCGACGTCAACGAAAACGTGCCGGCCAATCCGCCGAAGACCTTGCAGGAAGCGCTGCAGAGTATCTGGACCGTCGAATCACTGTTTGAAATCGAAGAAAACCAGACCGGGCTGTCGCTGGGGCGCGTCGACCAGTACTGCTACCCGATGTTCGAAGCCGATATCCGCGAAGGCCGCCTGACCCACGACACCGCGCTGGAGCTGCTGCAGGCGTTCATCATCAAATGCGCCGAACTGATGTGGATGTCGAGCGAGCTGGGAGCGAAATATTTCGCGGGTTATCAGCCGTTTATCAACCTCACCGTTGGCGGCCAGAAACGTAGCGGCGGCGATGCCTGTAACGACCTGACCTATCTGATTATGGACGCCGTGCGCTTCGTGAAGGTTTACCAGCCGTCGCTGGCCTGCCGTATCCACAACCAGTCGCCGCAGAAATACATGGAAAAAATCGTCGACGTGGTGAAGGCGGGAATGGGCTTCCCGGCCTGCCACTTCGATGACTCCCACATCAAGATGATGCTGCGCAAAGGCTTCGATTTTGAAGACGCCCGCGATTACTGCCTGATGGGTTGCGTTGAGCCGCAGAAATCCGGGCGCATCTACCAGTGGACCTCCACCGGCTACACCCAGTGGCCTATCGCTATCGAGTTCGTGCTCAACCGCGGGCGGATGGTGCTGTTCGATAGCTATCAGGGGCTGGACACCGGCGACCTGCGCGACCTGCGCACCTTCGACGAATTCGATGCGGCGGTGAAACAGCAGATCGCCCATATCGTGCGCCTGTCGGCCATCGGCACCGTCATCAGCCAGCGCGTCCACCGCGATGTGGCGCCGAAGCCGCTGATGTCGCTGCTGGTCGAGGGCTGCATGGAGAGCGGCAAAGATGTCGCCGCCGGCGGCGCGATGGTCAACCACGGTCCGGGGCTGATTTTCTCCGGCCTGGCGACCTACGTCGACTCAATGGCGGCGATCCGCAAGCTGGTGTTTGAAGAGAAGAAATACACCCTTGAGCAGATCCGCGATGCGCTGCTGGCCAACTTTGAAGGTTACGAAGCGCTGCGCCGCGACTGCCTGAACGCGCCGAAATACGGTAACGACGATAACTACGTCGACCAGTACGCGCTGGATATTACCGAATGGACCGAGAAAGAGTGCCGTAAGTACAAGATGCTCTACTCAACCCTCAGCCACGGCACCCTGTCTATCTCCAACAACACGCCAATCGGCGAGCTGACCAACGCCACGCCGAACGGCCGCCTGGCGTGGATGCCGCTCTCCGACGGCATCAGCCCAACCCAGGGCGCGGATAAACAAGGCCCGACGGCGATTATCAAGTCGGTCAGCAAGATGAACGTGGAAACCATGAACATCGGCATGGTGCACAACTTCAAGTTCCTCAAAGGGCTGCTGGATACCCCGGAAGGACGCCACGGCTTGATTACCCTGCTGCGTACCGCCTCGATTCTCGGCAACGGCCAGATGCAGTTCAGCTACGTCGATAACGAAGTGCTGAAGAAGGCGCAGCAAGAGCCGGAGAAATACCGCGACCTGATCGTTCGCGTCGCTGGCTACAGCGCCTACTTCGTTGAGCTGTGCAAAGAGGTCCAGGACGAGATCATCAGCCGTACGGTGATTGAGAAGTTCTAGTTCTCTTAAAGAGAATTAAATGAGCTGTATTTGAGAAATAACCGGAAGTTCTCCGTCCCGTAACGGGACGGAGCGGGAGGCAAGCGTGATCGCAAAACAAGAATTAACGGGCCGAATTTTCAATATCCAGAAATATTCGATCTATGACGGCGATGGCATTCGCACGCTGGTGTTTTTTAAGGGCTGCAACATTCGCTGCCCGTGGTGCGCCAACCCGGAAGGGCTGAACAGCCAGTTCCAGGTGATGTTCTCGCACGACAAATGCATTAACTGCGGCGACTGCGTCAGCGTCTGTCCGGCGGGTATTCATTATCGGGCGGAAGAGAACGGCGAAATGAAGCACTTCGTCAACCGCAATAAAGACTGCATCGGCTGTCGCAAATGCGAAGAGATTTGCACCCAGAACGCGCTGGACATTATGGGCAAGGACGTCACCGTCAGCGAGCTGATGGAGATCATCATGCAGGACTACGACTTCTACATCTCCTCCGGCGGCGGCGTGACCATCGGCGGCGGCGAGATGAGCCTGCAGACCGATTTTGCCGTCGCCTTATTCAGCGAATGCAAAAAAATGATGATTAACACCGCCGTCGAAACCCAGGGCACCACCCCGCTTGCCAACTACCAGAAGCTGGCGCCGGTCACCGACACCTTCTTGTTCGACATAAAGCAGATTAACAGCGAACACCACAAAGCGATGCTCGGTATCGGCAACGAAGGGATCCGCCGCAATCTCGAATGGCTGGTGGATTCCGGCGCCAACGTCATTGTGCGTATGCCGCTCATTCGCGGCTACAACGACTCATTCGACGCCATTACCGGCGCCATTGATTACGTACAGAAGCTGGCGAAGCGTGGAAATATCCGCCGCATCGACATGCTGCCGTACCACCAGTTGGGACGCAAAAAGTACGAACGCCTGGATATGCCCTACCCGATTACCCAGGACCCGTCTTATACACCGGACGAACTGGACCGGCTGGAAACCTTCTTCCAGCAATTTGATTTTGATATTCGCTTAGTCCGCCATTAACAGGAGCCGACCATGAAAAGTTTAGGCGTAATTGAAACGCGAGGATGGGTCGCCGCCATTCAGGCCGTCGACGCCGCCTGTAAAGCTGCGGGAGTGACCTGCATTGGCTATCGCAAACCAGGCTCCGGGCTGGTGAGCGTCTGCTTTGAAGGGGAGATCAGCGCCATCCACACCGCCATTGAACGCGGCGTGGCGGTCGCAGGCGCCGAGCACACCGTGAAGTCGCTGGTGATTGCCCGCCCGGAGCGCTGCGTGGTTGAAGCGTTAAGCAACCTCAAAGGCAACCCGCCGCGCGAGCAAAAAAAGGCCGAACCGGTGGTTATCCCCGCCCCGGAACCTATCGTCCCCCCTGCCGCCCCGAACGAAACGGAAGATAAACATCCGGCGCTGAAGAAAGGGAAGAAGTCATGATCGACACCCTGGTTCGCGAAAAAATCGCCGCCCGCCTGAGCGCAACGGCGCCGGCGATCCCGGTGGGGATCTCCAACCGCCACGTCCATCTCGCGCAACAGGACGTCGAGGCGTTGTTCGGCAAAGGCTACAGCCTGACGCCGTTTAAACCGCTGCGCCAGCCGGGGCAGTTTGCCGCCCAGGAGTGCGTGACCGTTGTCGGGCCGAAGGGCTCGCTGACCAACGTCCGTGTCCTCGGGCCGACCCGCCCGGTTTCGCAACTGGAAGTATCGCGCGCCGACTGTTTCACGCTCGGGATTAAGGCGCCAGTTCGTGAGTCCGGCCAGCTGGAGAATGCCGGTAGCGCGCTGCTGATTGGGCCCGCTGGTCACGTTGAACTCCATTCGCAGGTGATCTGCGCCTGGCGGCATATTCACATGTCGCCGCAGGACGCGCGCCGACTCAACGTTAGCAATGGCCAGAAGGTCAGCGTGCGCAGCAACGGCGAGCGCCAGCTGACTTTCGATGAAGTGGTGGTGCGGGTGCGCGATGACTTCGCGCTGGAGTTTCATATTGACACCGAAGAAGCCAATGCCGCCGGGTTGAAAAACGGCGCGCAGGTGACGCTCATCGGCTAACGGAGGCTCGCCATGACCGACGAACAGATTGAAGGTTTAGTCGCGCGGATTTTACAGCGCCTGCAACCGCCGGTACTGGTGATGGTGACCGCCGCTGACGGCTATCGCGCGGCTATCCGCCAACGCCTGGCGGGAAGCGGCTATCCGCTACGCCTCGCGCTGGAGGATGGCCTCGCTGACGCCGCCGCGTGGCGGGAGGTCGGGGAGATAATTCCCTCTTCTGCCTGGCAGGATGCCCTGCCGTCAGCGCCGTGGCGGGCGGTACTGCTGCCGTTTCTCGATTATCCGCTGGCTTCAGACCTGCTGAACGGCACGCTCAGCAGCCCGCTCGCCCGCTGCGCACACGAGGCGCTGCTGGCGGGTATTCCCGTGCTGGCGCTGCGCTACCACTGCGATCCGCTCAGCGAACTCAACCAACTGCGCGGGGCGCAGGCCGACAGCGCCTATGCCGGGCATCTGCAGGCCACGCTGGCTCGTCTGGAAGCCTGCGGCGTCTTCCTCGGCACCATGAATGAGCTGCTGGCGACGCTGGACGCGCCCACCGCGCCTGCCGCCGCCAGCAGCGAACCGCGCCGTTATCTCACCGTCACAGACGTGGTGAATAATCCGGCGCTGGCGGCGGCCCCGCACGCGCAGCTGACCGATGCGGCCATTGATTATTTAAAAAACAGAAAGATATGACCTTACCCAACTATGAACCTGGAGCTTAACGATGTCTTCGAAAACAAAATGCTGGTTATGGATGCTGCTGGTTATCCTCTCCGAAACCTCGGCAACCTCGACGTTAAAAATGTTCGGTAACAGCGAAGGCAGCACAAAAATGCTGCTGCTCGTATTGCTGATTGCGCTCTATTGCACCTGCTATTACTCGCTCTCAAGGGCGGTGAAAGATATCCCGGTCGGCCTGGCGTACGCCACCTGGTCCGGCACCGGTATCCTGGTGGTCTCGACGCTGGGAATGGCATTCTACGGCCAGCATCCGGATACCGCCGCCATCATCGGCATGGCGGTGATCGCCAGCGGCATCGTTATCATGAACCTGTTCTCGAAAATGGGTTCCGAAGAGAGCGAAGAGGCTGCGCCCGTCACGCCAGTCGCCTCCATGGATAAAAAAATCGCCAACTAACAGGAAAGGAACACCCTATGTTTAATCTCGGATTTTTATGGCTGGCGCTGTCTATCGGCTCCGAAATCACCGGCACCTCGATGATCAAAAAAACCAACGGTTTCAGCAAACTGGCGCCTTCGGTGCTGGTGGTCTGCGCCTACGGCCTGTGCTACTTCGCCCTCACCCGCGCGATGAGCACCATTCCGGTGGGCGTAGCCTACTCGCTGTGGTGCGGCTTCGGTATCGTCGGCGTCACCATCTGCTCAATGATCCTCTATAAGCAGAAACCGGACCTGGCGGCCATTATCGCCATGGCGCTGATTATTTCTGGCGGCGTGATCATGAACGTCTTCTCGACTATGTAATCGAAGCAGGTTTACCCCGCCGTGATTTCGTGGCAGGATAAAAAGATGAACAGAAACGTTATCGTTACCTACCCCCGTCGTTGGTGGCTGCCTGCATAACAGGCGGCACGATACACGTTTCCATTTTCAAAGCCGCCGGAAGGCGGCTTTGTTATTTCCAGGACGTCTTTCGGCTGAACAGTCTGATAAGGAGTCCCTGATGAACCATCCACAAACCATCCTCACCGGCGACCGCCCGACCGGCCAACTACATCTTGGCCACTACGTCGGTTCGCTGCGCCAGCGCGTCGCGCTGCAGCACGACCACCAGCAGTTTATCCTGATCGCCGACCTGCAAGGGCTCACCGATAACGGCAGCAACCCGCAAAAAATCAGCCACCATATCCTCGAAGTCATGGCCGATTATCTGGCCGTCGGCATCGACCCCAGGCTCACCACTATTTGCCTGCAGTCCGCTCTGCCCGCGCTGGCGGAGCTCAGCGCGCTGTATATGAATATCGTCACCGTCGCTCGCGTGGAACGTAATCCGACGGTAAAAAATGAGATAGCCCAGAAGGGATTCGCCCGCTCGCTGCCGGTTGGCTTCCTCGCCTATCCGATTAGCCAGGCCGCCGATATCACCGCCTTCAAAGCCGAGCTGGTGCCGGTGGGCGACGATCAGCTACCGATGATTGAGCAGACCAATGAAATCGTTCACAAAATGAATAGCCTCACCGGCGAACCGGTACTGCGCCACTGCAAAGCGTTACTCAGCGAAGTGAGCCGCCTGCCGGGCATCGACGGTAATGCCAAAATGTCGAAATCGCAGGGCAATACGCTGACGTTATCGGCCAGTGAAGAGGAGATTCACCGCGCGGTCAGCGCGATGTATACCGACCCGACACACCTGAGAGTCAGCGATCCGGGGCATGTTGACGGCAACGTGGTGTTCACCTATCTCGACGCTTTCCATAGCGATAAGGCGCGGGTTGCCGAGATGAAAGCCCACTATCAACGCGGCGGGCTGGGCGATCGCCAGTGTAAGAATGAACTGGAAACCTGCTTGCAGGAGCTACTGGCGCCGATCCGCGAACGCCGGGCTACCTACAGTCTGGATAAAGCAATGCTGCTGGAATTGTTGCGCCAGGGTAGCGAACGCGCCCACCAGCTCACGCAGCAGACGCTGCATGAAGTGAAGCGCGGGCTGGGGCTGCCGGTACTGTTTTGAGCTTCAGAGCCCTGCCCCGGTCGCGCTACGTTTACCGGGGCTCGGTTTTATACCCTGCCTTTGTGCATTTTCACGCAGTTGCGCCCCTCGCGTTTGGCGGCGTACAGCGCATTATCGGCATCGCGCAACAGCAGGTTGTAATCGGGATGGCCGGAGTGCACGGCATAGCCAATGCTGGCGGTGATCGGGATCTGCGTGTCGCCGCCAACGTTAAACGCCAGTTGGCTAATTTTCTTGCGCAGGCGGTCGAGGATGGTAAACGCCTCTGACACGCCGGTCTCCACCAGCACCAGCAGAAACTCTTCTCCGCCGTAGCGGAAGATATAGTCGCTGGAACGGATATTATCGCTGAGCAGTTCCGCGACATGTTTAATCGCCCTGTCGCCGACCATATGGCCCCAGTTATCGTTAATGCCTTTGAAATGATCGATGTCGATGATCGCCACCGTCATCGGCAGCTCATGCTCCATTGCCAGCGTCACTTCATGCTTCAGCACTACCGGCAAATAGCGGCGGTTAAGTAAGCTGGTTAACGCATCTTTGCCATTTTGCATCTGCGACAAGCTGCTAAAAATCACCCCCAGTTGGCTGCCTATTTGCTGGCAATGAATATGGATCCCCTGAATCAGGTTTTGTGTATTTTTATAATCCATGACAGAGGCGGATGCCCGCCAACCTATTAATAAGTCGTCGACCTGCGAAATTAATGCGGCGATTTCGTCCATCTGGCTATTTTTGTTAAAATAGCGTACGCATTTATGGCGGAACCAGAGACCAAATTCCGATTCAGATAATAACGTAGCGTTAGTATTTGCTTTATTTTCGCTAACAATATTAAAAATCGCCGTATTTTCCCAACCGGAAAGCGCCGCTTGCTGTTTGCCATATTCCATCGGGACATTGTCCATCAAACTATACAGGCGATAAGCCTCTTCGTTTTTGGTCGCCCGATAGTGCGATAAGGTATAGGCATGGCACATCATCTCAACGGCCATATTAATCGCCATAATAGCGTAATAGATGGCATCGACGGCAATCGGGCGGTCGTTAACGTGGCTGCGGATATACTCGATAAGCCCGGCCTTAATCTGCCGGGCGCCGCGCAGCACCGCCTCTGCCGGGATGCCGATCCGCGCGTGGATGCTGCCAATCTGATATTGGCGTTCCGCCAGCGCCGGCAACTGCGCTTTGTCGCTGGTCAGGATCTCCTTCACCCATAGCGCCAGCGAGCGGCTCAGTCGCTCCTGAACTAAATCATAAGTCAGGTGGCGAGCAATATCCGGATCCTGAAAAATAAAATCATAAAACCGGGCCGCTAACGCTTCCGATTGCTCCTCTGCGATATTTTTAAGTACCTCCTTAACGGCTGGCGTCAGGCTGTCATACAGCGGTAGCCACTCCTTAAAAATAACAGAGATATATTTTTTGCTTTCATCGTTCATGAATAAAGCGCTCGCCGGGCGTTAGTCTATTTCGGGGTTGCCGATCATACATGAGTTGCCGCTGGTCAACCAGACGAAGAAAATCATAGGGATAGCGTAGTTCTCAGCCATTACAATGAGGGGTTCGCAATTCCATAGTTTATATATGGACTTTGCCGCTACCAATGTTAGTATCCAGATTATAAATATGCGTGTTTCATTTAAGGCCAGGATTGCTGATGATGACCACTCTAAAAGCACATCTTCCCCACCGGTTGGCAACGTAACAGGATTTTGCGCCGGACGGCCTTATCTCCCCTTTTTTATCGTCCCGCCGGGCGAAATAGCGAAACGCGCACCACTCAGCAATATGGAACAGAGCGAGTCGCGTATGGATAAGAACAAACGACGTTGGACCGGGTATATCGTAGTTGCAGCGGTGGTTATCGCCGCAGCATGGTGGATGTTGCGCCCGGCCGGGCTCCCGCCGGGCTTCGCCGCCAGTAATGGCCGCATCGAGGCGACGGAAGTCGATATCGCCACCAAAATTGCCGGGCGTATCGAGACGATTCTGGTCAAAGAGGGGCAGTTCGTCCATAAAGGCGATGTGCTGGCGCGGATGGATACGCGGGTACTCAATGAGCAGCGCCTGGAAGCCGCCGCGCAAATCAAAGAAGCGCAAAGCGCGGTTGCCGCCGCCAATGCGTTACTCGACCAGCGGCAGAGCGAAATGCGCGCCACCGAAGCGGTGGTGAAGCAGCGCCAGGCGGAGCTCGATTCCACCGCTAAACGCCACGTCCGTTCCAGTACCCTTTCGCAACGAGGCGCCGTCTCCGCTCAGCAGCTGGATGACGATCGCGCGGCCGCTGAAAGCGCCCGCGCGGCGCTGGAATCGGCGAAAGCGCAGGTCTCTGCCGCCCGCGCCGCCATTGAAGCCGCCCGTACCAGCATTATACAGGCTAAAACCCGCGTTGAAGCCGCCGAAGCGACCCATCGGCGGATCCTCGCCGATATTGACGATAGCCAACTAAAAGCGCCGCGCGACGGCCGCATCCAGTATCGCGTTGCTGAGCCAGGCGAAGTGCTGGCCGCCGGAGGGCGGGTATTAAACATGGTCGACCTGGCTGACGTCTATATGACGTTCTTCCTGCCAACGGAGCAGGCGGGCCTGTTGGCGCTCGGCAGTGAAGCGCGCTTGATCCTTGATGCCGCGCCAGAGCTGGTGATCCCGGCAAATATCAGCTTTGTCGCCAGCGTCGCGCAATTCACGCCAAAAACGGTAGAAACCAGCGACGAGCGGCTCAAGCTGATGTTCCGCGTCAAGGCGCGCATTCCGCCAGAGCTACTGGAGCAGCATCTGGAATATGTCAAAACCGGCCTGCCTGGGATGGCCTGGGTACGACTGGATAAGCAGAAAAGCTGGCCTGAAGCGCTGACGGTGAGGTTGCCGCAATGAAACTGACGCCGCAGGATACTTCGCCTCCCGTCGCCCTGCTGGAAAACGTTGGCCAGCAGTTTGGCGCCACCATCGCGTTGCGCGATATCAACCTGGCGATCCCGGCGCGGCGTATGGTTGGCCTGATTGGCCCGGATGGGGTCGGCAAATCAAGCCTGCTCTCGCTTATCGCCGGGGCGCGGGCCATCGAGCAGGGTAACGTGATGGTGCTCGGCGGCGATATGCGCGACGTTCGTCACCGCCAGCAGGTATGCCCGAAAATCGCCTGGATGCCGCAGGGCCTGGGGAAAAACCTCTACCATACACTATCAGTCTATGAAAACGTCGACTTCTTCGCTCGCCTGTTTGGTCACGATAAAGCCGAGCGTGAACTTCGTATCAACGAACTGCTGCAGAGCACCGGGCTGGCGCCGTTTCGCGATCGCCCTGCCGGTAAACTCTCCGGTGGAATGAAACAAAAGCTTGGGCTGTGCTGTGCGCTGATCCACGACCCGCAGCTACTCATCCTTGATGAACCGACTACCGGCGTCGATCCGCTCTCCCGCGCGCAGTTCTGGGATCTGATAGACAGCATTCGCCAGCGCCAGCCGGAAATGAGCGTGCTGGTTGCCACCGCCTACATGGAAGAGGCCGAGCGCTTCGACTGGCTGGTGGCGATGAACGCCGGCGAGATTCTGGCGACCGGTAGCGCGGCGGCGCTCAAAAAACAGACCGGTAGCCAGACACTGGAACAGGCGTTTATCGCGCTTCTGCCGGAAGCGCAGCGCCTGGCGCATAAAGACGTTGTCATCCCGCCGCGCGACAGCAGTGAGGAAGAGATCGCTATTGAAGCGCGCGGCCTGACCATGCGCTTCGGCAACTTTGTCGCCGTCGACCACGTTAACTTTCGTATCGCCCGTGGCGAAATTTTTGGCTTCCTCGGCTCTAACGGCTGCGGCAAATCCACCACCATGAAGATGCTCACCGGCCTGTTGCCCGCCAGCGAAGGCGAGGCCTGGCTGTTCGGCCAGCCGGTCGACCCGAAAGATATCGCCACCCGCCAACGAGTGGGTTATATGTCGCAGGCTTTCTCGCTCTATAGCGAACTGAGCGTACGGCAAAACCTGGAGCTGCACGCCCGCTTGTTTCACATTCCGGATCATGAAATAGCCGGCCGGGTCGCTGAAATCAGCAAACGCTTTATGCTGACCGAGGTTGAAGACGCGCTTCCCGCCGACTTGCCGCTGGGGATCCGCCAGCGCCTGTCATTAGCGGTCGCGGTAATCCATCGCCCGGAGATGCTGATCCTCGATGAACCCACCTCTGGCGTTGACCCGGTGGCGCGCGATATGTTCTGGCAGCTGATGGTCGACCTGGCGCGGCAGGATCGCGTCACCATCTTCATCTCCACCCACTTTATGAATGAGGCCGAACGCTGCGATCGCATCTCGCTGATGCACGCCGGCAAGGTGCTGGCCAGCGATACGCCGCAGGCGCTGGTTGAGCAACGTGGCTCAGCCAACCTCGAAGAGGCGTTTATCGCCTGGCTGCAGGAAGCGGCGGATGCCGCACAACCGACCGTTTCTGTCTCTACCACGCCCGCGCCGCCTGCTGTCGTATCACACCAGCAGAACGCGTCCCCACGCCAGTCATTCAGCCTGCTCCGCCTGTTTAGTTATAGCCGCCGCGAAGCGCTGGAACTACGCCGCGATCCGGTACGATCGACGCTGGCGCTGCTGGGGACGGTGATCCTGATGTTTATCATGGGGTATGGGATCAGCATGGACGTCGAGGATCTGCGCTTTGCCGTCCTCGACCGCGATCAAACTATCAGCAGCCAGAACTGGTCGCAGAATATCGCGGGCTCACGCTACTTTATCGAGCAGGCGCCACTGCAGAGTTATGACGAATTGGATCGTCGAATGCGTAACGGCGAGCTGGCGGTAGCGATAGAAATCCCGCCGAACTTTGGCCGCGATATCGCCCGCGGAACGCCGGTGCAAATTGGTGTCTGGGTGGACGGCGCAATGCCAAATCGCGCGGAAACGGTGCGCGGATACGTACAGGCGATGCATCTGGCCTGGCTTCAGGAGATGGCCGGGCAGCAAAGTAGCCCGAATCGTGATACTTCGCTCATTTCCATAGAGACCCGCTATCGCTATAACCCGGACGTGAAGAGCCTGCCGGCCATCGTCCCGGCGGTGATCCCGCTGCTGCTGATGATGATCCCGGCGATGCTCAGCGCGCTGAGCGTAGTGCGTGAAAAAGAGCTCGGTTCGATCATCAACCTGTACGTGACGCCGACCACCCGCAGCGAGTTCCTGCTCGGCAAACAGCTGCCTTACATCGTGTTGGGGATGTTTAACTTCTTTCTACTATGCGCTTTATCGGTCTTCGTATTTGGCGTCGCGCATAAGGGCAGTTTCCTGACCCTCACCCTGGCGGCTCTGCTGTATGTCACCATCGCCACCGGGCTGGGATTGCTGATCTCGACATTTATGAAGAGCCAAATCGCCGCTATTTTCGGTACCGCGATTATTACTCTGATTCCGGCCACCCAGTTCTCCGGGATGATCGATCCGGTGGCATCTCTGGAGGGGCCAGGTCGCTGGATCGGACAAATCTACCCGACCAGTCATTTCCTGACCATCGCCCGCGGCACCTTCTCCAAGGCGCTGAATATTAGCGATTTGTGGGTTTCGTTCATTCCACTATTGATTGCGGTGCCGCTGGTGCTCGGGCTGAGCGTCTTGCTGCTGAAAAAACAGGAGGGGTGATGCGCGGATTACGCAATATTTATAACCTCGGCGTCAAAGAGCTGCGCAGCCTGCTCGGCGATAAAGCGATGCTGGCGCTGATTGTGTTTGCTTTTACCGTGTCGGTTTACTCCTCGGCCACGGTAATGCCCGGCTCTCTGCACCTGGCGCCTATCGCCATTGCCGATATGGATAAATCACAGCTCTCATCGCGGATCATTAACGGCTTTTATCGGCCGTGGTTTTTAACGCCGGAGTTGATCAGCGCCGATGAAATGGATGCCGGGCTGGATGCGGGACGATACACATTCGCCATCAATATTCCGCCAAACTTCCAGCGCGATGTGCTGGCCGGTCGTCAGCCGGAGGTACAGGTTAACGTCGACGCCACGCGAATGAGCCAGGCCTTTACCGGCAACGGCTATATCCAGAATATTATCAGCGGTGAAGTGAACAGTTTTGTCGCCCGCTATCGCGACAACAGTTCGCTGCCGGTAGAGCTGGCGGTGAGGATGCGCTTTAACCCTAACCTTGAACAAGAGCGCTTCGGCGCGGTGATGGCGATTATCAACAACATCACCATGCTGGCAATTGTCCTCACCGGCTCAGCGCTTATCCGCGAGCGAGAGCACGGCACCATTGAGCACCTGCTTGTGATGCCGGTAACGCCGTTTGAGATAATGATGGCCAAGATCTGGTCGATGGGTCTGGTGGTACTGGTTGTCTCCGGGCTGTCGCTACTGCTGATGGTACAGGGAGTTTTGCAGGTACCGATTGAGGGGTCGATTCCTCTGTTTATGCTGGGGGTTGCGCTCAGCCTGTTCGCCACCACCTCCATTGGCATTTTTATGGGCACGCTCGCCCGTTCTATGCCGCAACTGGGGCTACTGATGATCCTGGTGCTGCTGCCGCTGCAGATGCTCTCCGGCGGATCCACGCCACGGGAGAGTATGCCGCAGCTGGTTCAGGACATTATGTTGACCATGCCGACCACCCATTTCGTCAGCCTCGCGCAGGCGATACTTTACCGCGGCGCCAGCTTTACCATCGTCTGGCCGCAGTTTTTAATTTTGTTCGCTATCGGCGGCGCTTTCTTTACCATTGCGCTGCTGCGTTTTCGCAAGACAATTGGTGAGATGGCATAAAACCTGGAGCAGGCGCTGCGCCGATGGCTTATTTTTGACGATTCATAAAGCGGCGCAGACCCCAGGTGAAGGCCATTGCCATACTGAAAAGGATGAATAGCAGCACAACCCAGCTGATAGAAATGCGTAGCAACGTGCCGGGCGTCATAAACGGCTGAAGATAAACGGTGAAAGAGTGGGCAGGCGATTTTCCCAGCAGTTGATAAGTGCTATCAGTAAGCCACACGCCAACCCGGCAGAACAGCCAGATAATCGCTGGCCAGCAGAGCAGAACCAGAAAGGTAAAGCGCTCCTGAATGTAAGTAACGATCTGGCGCAACGGCGGCCAGTTAAGCAGGATTTTCATTTATATTCTCATATTGCCAGCCGATGACCTGCAACATTCATCGCAAGGCATTCCGGGCAGCATCCATACAGGCAATCTACCCTATTTGTATATCAAATTTACCGTCACTTAAACCAGATCAAGTTAACAAAGTGTTAATGATGTATCGCATCAACACCAAAAAGAGTGGATAACCCTGTCGTTGGTGGAAATAAGCGGGAGGAGAGTATTAAGCGACGGGAATAAATTTTCAAGCCCACAACTGGCTGATTTTTATGGCTGATAGCAGCGCGCCATTATTTCGCCGCTGGGCAATATAATGGCGCGGAAATATAAGTGGGTGATTAATCGTAGCTGCTGATAATTATTTTCCTGTTTGCATCATTCGGTAAATTCACCGTTTGGGTAATCACCCCATGAGATGGGACTGCCATATTTTGCGTGTTAATGAGGTAAGTATTTTGCCCACAACGCTGTTGAGCTTTTTCGTTAATGATATTGGTGCTGCAGGTAGGTGTAGCCACACGCCCGGAGATCGTTAATGTAGCGGTATCAGCAGCGAATGCAGGCAAGCTCAATCCATAAGCTAATGTCAGAATCCCAATTAGCGGTTTTTTCATTGAATTTATAACCAGTTAACAGGATGAGAAATAAGCGATTTGCTTTCTATTTTTCTCCCTCAGGAGAAGTGATGCATTGATGTCATCACGCAGGAAAGATAATCCATATAATTAATAAGGACAATTATACTGAGAGCTATTAGTGTGATAGGTATTACTGATGTTAACGAACCAGGCGACCGGGCCGGATGTTTTCCCGGAGGCGGTGCTGCGCACCTTTTCCGGGCTACGGGGCTGTAGCCCCGGTAAGCGCAGCGCCACCGGGGAGATGGCTGCGCGTCTGGCCGCAAAACACCAAAACAAAAGGCCCGGTCTTCCGGCTGAGCCTTTCGTTTACGTTGATATGACAGCGGCTTTCCCCGGAGGCGGTGCTGCGCACCTTTTCCGGGCTACGGGGTCTGTAGCCCCG
>NZ_JBEAHX010000015.1:0-39589 GCF_040062145.1 Klebsiella sp. JN_Kp121 | reverse complement strand
TGTTTGTGTGAAGTGATTCACATCCGCCGTGTCGATGGAGGCGCATTATAGGGAGTTCTCGAACGCCTGCAATAGAAAAATTGCAGAAAAATGACTGACTGCTGCATTCCCCAGCAAAACCCCGCTTTATACCCTTTTACACACAGAATTATCCACAGAAGCATGGCAAAAGAGGGCTCAAACCCCGGTACATCCACTGCCATATAAGGAGAGAATCATCGGCTGAAAGAGAAAGATAAAAATTCGCGAGCGTTGCGCAAACGTTTTCGTTACAATGCCGCGCTATGACACGGATGCCCGGTTGGGTGCGTTAGGTGAGTTTTTAGGCAAAAACTCACCTAACGCTCTCTGTAATGTTCAAATCCTGGGGATTTAATACCATGCAACAACGTCGTCCAGTCCGCCGCGCTCTGCTCAGTGTTTCTGACAAGGCCGGTATCGTCGAATTCGCGCAGGCGCTTTCCGCTCGTGGTGTCGAGCTGCTGTCCACCGGCGGCACCGCTCGCCTGCTGGCAGATAAAGGCCTGCCGGTTACCGAAGTCTCTGACTACACCGGTTTCCCGGAAATGATGGATGGACGCGTGAAGACCCTGCATCCGAAAGTACACGGCGGCATCCTCGGTCGTCGCGGTCAGGATGACGGTATCATGCAGCAACACGGTATCGCGCCTATCGATATGGTTGTCGTTAACCTTTATCCGTTTGCCCAGACCGTCGCTCGTGAAGGATGCTCGCTGGAAGACGCGGTGGAAAACATCGATATCGGCGGCCCGACCATGGTGCGCTCTGCAGCGAAGAACCATAAAGACGTCGCCATCGTGGTTAAGAGCAGCGACTACGACGCCATCATTAATGAGATGGACGCCAACGAAGGTTCCCTCACGCTGGACACCCGCTTCGACCTCGCCATTAAAGCCTTCGAACACACCGCCGCTTACGACAGCATGATCGCTAACTACTTCGGCAGCATGGTTCCGGCCTATCACGGCGAAAGCAAAGAAGCCGCTGGCCGCTTCCCGCGTACCCTGAATCTGAACTTCATTAAGAAGCAGGATATGCGCTACGGCGAAAACAGCCACCAGCAGGCGGCCTTCTATATAGAAGAGAATGTAAAAGAAGCCTCCGTGGCTACCGCCACCCAGCTGCAGGGCAAAGCGCTCTCCTATAACAATATTGCCGATACCGATGCGGCGCTGGAATGCGTGAAAGAGTTTAACGAGCCGGCCTGCGTTATCGTTAAGCATGCCAACCCGTGCGGCGTTGCCGTCAGCGACTCGATCCTCGACGCCTACGATCGCGCATACAAAACCGACCCAACCTCCGCGTTCGGCGGCATCATCGCCTTTAACCGCGAGCTGGATGCTGAAACCGCGCAGGCGATCATCTCTCGCCAGTTCGTCGAAGTGATCATCGCGCCATCCGCTAGCGAAGAAGCGCTGAAAATCACCGCCGCTAAGCAGAACGTCCGCGTACTGGTCTGCGGCCAGTGGGATGCTCGCGTCGCGGGTCTCGATTTCAAACGTGTCAATGGCGGCTTGCTGGTTCAGGACCGCGATCTCGGTATGGTCACCGCGGGCGAACTGCGCGTGGTTAGCAAACGTCAGCCGAGCGAGCAAGAGCTGCGCGATGCGCTGTTCTGCTGGAAAGTAGCGAAATTCGTCAAATCCAACGCCATCGTTTATGCCAAAGATAATATGACCATCGGTATAGGCGCCGGTCAGATGAGCCGCGTCTACTCAGCGAAAATTGCCGGGATTAAAGCCGGTGACGAAGGTCTGGAAGTGAAAGGTTCCGCCATGGCCTCTGACGCTTTCTTCCCGTTCCGCGATGGTATTGATGCCGCAGCCGCAGTAGGCATCACCTGCGTTATCCAACCGGGCGGTTCTATCCGCGACGAAGAAGTGATTGCCGCCGCGGATGAACATGGTATCGCCATGATCTTCACCGACATGCGCCACTTCCGCCATTAATTCACGGAGCAGCAGATGAAAGTATTAGTAATCGGCAACGGCGGGCGCGAGCACGCGCTGGCCTGGAAAGCGGCCCAGTCGCCGCTGGTTGATACCGTCTATGTCGCGCCGGGCAATGCGGGTACCGCGCTGGAGCCGGCGCTGCAAAACGTCGCCATCGGCGTCACCGATATTCCGGCCCTGCTACGCTTCGCGCAGGATGAGAAAATCGATCTGACGATCGTGGGTCCGGAAGCGCCGCTGGTCATTGGCGTAGTAGACGCATTCCGTGCCGCAGGGCTCGCCATCTTCGGGCCAACCGAAGGCGCCGCGCAGCTGGAGGGTTCAAAAGCCTTCACCAAAGATTTCCTCGCTCGTCATCATATCCCGACGGCGGAATACCAGAACTTCACCGAAGTTGAGCCTGCGCTGGCTTATCTGCGGGAGAAAGGCGCGCCGATCGTCATCAAAGCCGACGGTCTGGCGGCAGGTAAAGGCGTTATCGTGGCGATGACCCTTGAGGAAGCCGAAGCGGCGGTCAAAGATATGCTGGCCGGTAACGCCTTTGGCGATGCAGGCCACCGCATCGTGATTGAAGAGTTCCTAGATGGCGAAGAAGCCAGCTTTATTGTCATGGTCGACGGCGAGCACGTCCTGCCGATGGCCACCAGCCAGGATCACAAGCGCGTCGGCAACGGCGATACCGGCCCGAACACCGGTGGTATGGGCGCTTACTCCCCGGCACCGGTGGTTACTGATGAAGTCCATCAGCGCACCATGGAGCGGATTATCTGGCCAACCGTTAAAGGTATGGCCGCTGAAGGTAACACCTATACCGGTTTCCTGTATGCCGGTCTGATGATCGACAAGCAGGGCAATCCGAAGGTTATTGAGTTCAACTGCCGTTTTGGCGATCCGGAAACCCAGCCGATCATGCTGCGCATGAAATCCGATCTGGTAGAGCTGTGCCTCGCCGCCTGCGCGGGCAAGCTGGACGAGAAAACTTCCGAGTGGGATAACCGCGCTTCGCTGGGCGTCGTGGTTGCCGCCGGTGGCTATCCGGGCAGCTACAACACGGGCGATGAGATCCACGGCCTGCCGCAGCAGGAAGCCGCAGACGGTAAAGTCTTCCATGCCGGCACCAAACTGGCAGACGACCAGCGCGTGGTCACCAACGGCGGGCGCGTGCTGTGCGTGACCGCGCTGGGTGACACCGTGGCTCAGGCGCAGCAGCGCGCCTATGAACTGCTGACCGATATTCACTGGGACGGCAGCTTTAGCCGTAACGATATCGGCTGGCGCGCCATCGCGCGTGAGAAAACTAACGGCTGAGTTTTGCCAGCAGCGTTTTACGCGTAATGCCTAACTGACGGGCGGCTTCAGTTTTGTTGCCGCCCGTTTTTTCCAGCGCCGAGAGAATGACTTCTTTTTCGACTTCCACTAATGGCTGAATCAGCGCCTCATCGTTGACAGTGACCGGCAGCGGCGCGCCCGCTATCGCCAACGGCAGTTCACGCTCGGAAATGTAGTCTCCGGTCAGTAGCACCACCGCCCGCTCCACCGCATTTTCCAGTTCGCGGATATTTCCCGGCCAGCCGTAGTGAATCAACAGGTCCATCGCCTGCGGCGTAAATCCCTGCACCGTTTTACGATTGCGTTCGGCATAGCGCTTAAGAAAGTGCTGCGCCAGTTGCGGAATATCTTCACGCCGCTGACGCAGCGGCGGCATATCAATAGTTACGACATTCAGGCGGTAATAGAGATCCTGGCGAAAACGCCCGGCGCTCACCTCCTCCGCCAGATTACGATGGGTGGCGGCGATTAGCCGCACATCGACAGAAAGCGTCTGATTACTGCCCACGCGCTGCACTTCGCGTTCCTGAATCGCCCGCAGCAGACGCACCTGCATCAGCGGCGAGATATCGCCAATTTCATCAAGGAACAGCGTGCCGCCATCCGCCTCGACAAAACGCCCTTCCCGCCGCCGTTCCGCGCCGGTAAAAGCTCCTTTTTCATGGCCGAACAGCTCGGATTCCAGCAGCGACTCATTGAGCGCTGCGCAGTTTAGCGTCACCAGCGGCTTGTCGCGGCGCTCGCTGCAGGCGTGGATGGCGCGCGCCACCAGTTCTTTACCGGTTCCCGATTCGCCGCAGATCAGCACCGTCGCGTCCGAGGGCGCCACCAGCGTAATATTGTTGATAAGCGCCTGCATTGCCGGGCTTTCGCCAATCATGCCCCATCGTAAATCTGACGAGGCGCTGAGATCGCTCTCGCTCTGCCGGGTGTGCGCCAGCGCCTGAACCAGCGTCTGCTGTAGGGTGTCAAAATCCAGCGGCTTGACCAGATAATCCAGCGCGCCGGACTTAATAGCCTCAACCGCCGTGCCGACGCTGGAGAATGCCGTCATGATTAATACCGGAATCGCCGGGTTATAGGCTTTGATCTCTTTTAATGTCGCGATACCGTCCATCTCCGCCATGCGGATATCGCATAGCACCAGGTCGAAGACCTGCTGATGGATCTGCTCCAGCGCCTGCAGGCCGTTGTGGGCTAACGCCACTTGATAGCCCCAGCCACGCAGTAGCGCCTGCAGAATCGTGCAGTGGCTGACGTCATCATCGACAACCAGAATCTGTACTTTATCGCTGCTCATCTTCCCTCCGTTGAGCATCTACTGGTAGCCAAAGCGTAAATATCGCTCCGGCTCCCGGCTGACTTTCGGCGCGGATCGTCCCGCCATGTTGTTCGATAATATTCTGTACCACCGCCAGCCCCAGCCCTGTGCCGTCCGCCTTGGTGGTGAAATAAGGAGTGAAGATGGCCTGCAGCTCTTCATCGCTCATCCCCTTACCGCTATCCTTGACGACAATTTTCACACGTTGCCGATCGGCTTCGCTTGCCGATACGTGAATGACGCCGTCGCGGCCAATAGCCTGCATCGCATTCAGATACAGATTCAACAGCACCTGGTTCAGACGGTCGGGGTCGGCTTTAATCGAGGTTAATTCAGGGCGCGGAGTAAATTGCAGTTCGATCCCGCGACTCTGCGCATCCTGGCTTACCAGCTGCAATGAGTGATGGATAAGCGCGTTAATATCGACCGGCTGGTAGTTTAAATGGGCAGGGCGAACCAGCTCCAGCAGTTCGCTGACGACCCGGTTCAGGCGGTCGGCCTCTTTCGCCATCACCAGCGCTAACTCCTGCGCCTCGCCGCCCGGCGGCGTACGCTCGGCAAAATACTTTGCCAGTCCTTTAATCGAAGAGAGCGGATTGCGGATCTCATGCGCGACGCCAGCCGCCAGATGCCCAAGGGCCATCAGTTTTTCTTTGCGGGCCATCGCCTCCTGTAGCTGCTGACGTGAACGACGGTAGCGGCGGAACCAGAACTGAGCGAGGATCGTCGCGACGATGACCAGCGCCGCGGCCACCAGCATGATCATCATGTTACGCAAGCCGCGAGCCTGCGCCGCATCCAGCTCGCGGCTATCAAAGGCGATAAAAATCACCTGTGGAACATTGGGCTGAGCCAGCGCGCTGTTGCAGCGCTTCATCATCCCCATATGGTGACCACGAGCAGGGTTAAGCGGGCGAAACTGGCGATAAATCTCCAGCGCCGGTTGCGGCTCGGCAAGCCGGCGCCAGCGCTCCTGCTCGCCAACCTTGAGTTCACGCATTTGCGCAGGACTGTACAGCGCGGTATCCACCTGTTGCGGGTCGCTGTGGGCGATAATCTTACCGTTTTCATCGGTCACCGCGAACCACAGCACTCCGGGCTGCCATGCCATCTCCTCCAGCAACGCCTGCAGCTGCGCGTGATGCATTCGCATCCCCATGCCGACACGCGTGCCGGACTCCAGGGCGCGGATCAGCACACTCCCCTTTTCTTCGATGTTTTGCCGGGCGGCGGCGGTCTCCCGACCATAATCGCGGACGATCATCGCGGAAAATAGAAGAACTAACAGGACGACCGTGCCGGTCAGTAACCAGCTCATGGTGTCTCGGGAAAATGAGGTAATGCGCGGCATGGGCGGGTCCTTATCGTGTCCTTATTCGCTATCACCAGGATCCATCAGCAGAAATCATGCCATTTTTCCACACCGTGAAACCTGTCCTCAGACATATCGCTGGTGATTTAGCGAGTAAAAATGACTCGCGGACTCCAGCCGCAACGGGTCATTTTTACTCGCCAGAGTCACGTTTGCCGCGGGCCGGCCAGTATTGACGCGCTTTTTCAGGCTGGCATGGAAGATGCAACACAGAGGGAAACCACACAGGAGATCAAGCCATGAAACGGAAACCGACTTTATCCCTCATCTTCGCGGCGATTGCCGCACTGACCTTTGGCAGTAACGCGGCCTGGGCTGGGCATCACTGGGGCTACAATAACGGAATGGGCGCGCAGGGTTACAGCCAGCTCACCCAGGAACAGCAAGCGACAGTGCAGAAGCTACATGACAATTACTATGCGCAAACCAGCGCCCTGCGCCAGCAGCTGCAGTCCAAACGCTACGAGTACAATGCGCTGCTCACCGCGCAGAAGCCGGAAAGCGGAAAAATTGAAGCCGTGGCGAAGGAAATGGAAACGTTAAGCCAGCAGCTGGATCAGCAGCGGGTAAAATTTGATATCGCCCTGGCTGAAGCAGGCGTTCCTCGCGGCGCGGGTATGGGTTACGGCGGCTGCCGCGGTAATGGCGGTGGTCATATGGGCATGAACCACTGGTAAAACTCAGAACGATTTTTCGCTCGGCTGCCAGGTACAGAAGTTTTCGTTAGCCACCAGCAGCAGCTGAGCGCCTTCCGGTGCTTCCAGCCACGCCACGCTCACTTCTACGGAGGAGTGATTCTGGCGGCGTTCAATATGCGCTAATGCCCGCTCATCAAGGTCAGGCTTCACGGTCTGGCCTTCACAGGTAGTCACGGTACGATCGGCATGCCAGCGCCCCTGACGTAATACCACCCGTCCTTGACGCAAGGCGTCACTGGTTTCGCGGATTTGCTGTGCGCGGTAGCGGTACAGCGCGACCTGGTCGTTCGAAAGCTGCTGTTTTTCACCATCTACTTCACGCTGCATAAAGCTTAGCTCGCCCTGGGCGTCAAAGCGGGCGCGAATATGTTCCGGCGGTTTACCGTATACGTTGAGCTCAATAAGCGTTAGTTGGCCATCCTGCCAGCGGTACTCGCTGGTTGAGGTGTCGCCGCGGTGCCACGGACTAAAGGCGGCAAGCAGGTGTACTTCATCGCCGGCATCTTTGCGCCAGATGCGCATGGCGCCCTGGTTATCGGCGTAGCCGCTGGCGGTGAAAGGAGGAAGAGAAGAATCGTGACTGCAGGCAGTGAGCAATAGCGCGCCTGCCAGCGTCAGCGTGCGACGCCAGTTAGACAAAAGGGGCTTAAAAGCCCCTTCGTTAAAACTGGACACTGCCACGCGGTCTTACTTGACTGCGTCTTTCAGCGCTTTGCCAGAAACAAATGCTGGCACGTTAGCTGCAGCGATTTTGATTTCTTTACCGGTCTGCGGGTTGCGGCCAGTACGCTCAGCACGGTGGTTCACTTTGAAGGTACCGAAACCAACCAGTTGAACAGCATCACCTTCTTTCAGAGACTCGGTAATTGCAGCCAGGGTGGATTCCAGGGCAGCTTTTGCCTGTGCTTTAGACAGGTCAGCTTTGTCCGCAATTACATCAATCAGTTGAGTCTTGTTCATAAGTTATCCTTACAATGTGTTTATCGCTTGCTAAGCATCGAGTGCGACGGAAATGCCAGAAAAGCACTCTCCTGCATACACGCACCGATAGCCACTTTTTTTCGCCCCCCAAATGTAGACCAGACAGGGGGCGGAATGGAAGTCTTCAGACGCTACAATTCAGGCGGTAAATCACGTTTTGTGGTCTCATTGCTGAAAATTTATACCAATATTGCTCTCGCCGGCCTCTCGCAGGTCTGCACGCAGCCCTTTAATCAGTTCAAGATCGCGTTCTTCGCAGTCGGCCAACAGGCGGAAAATCTCCCACTGAATGTCCCATTCTTGTTCAACCGCCGGGTTGGCTCTGAGCTCTTCATCGGTCATTTCGCGACCTTCCTGAGTCATTTCCAGCATCGCGACGGTAGTAATAGAAGTCTTACTGACCTCGATAGCATGTTCCAGCGTTTCACCGCTCAGGCGTGAGTGGATTAATTCGCTCAGCGCGACGCAGGCATCGATAGCCGGATAGACGCCGTACATGTCGTAGTCATCCGCGGACGGAATCGCCTCTTCCAGCTTTTCCAGCTGACTATCGAAATTCACCTTCGCATCTTTTACCGTCAGCGTTTCCCAGATCAGGTCAAGGATACGACGATATAACTGGCCGTCGCCGAACTCGGTTTGCTTGCAGAACATGGCGTAGTTAGGGTACATACGCTCGCACAGGCAGGCCATAAAGGTGACGTGCTGCCAGCTCTCCAGTTTCTCCAGGCGCAGGTGAATCGGGTTTTGTAACATGATGAATTCTCGAAGTCAGAAATTAGGCGCAGTGTACCTGAATCAGCCGTGATTTGCTTGCCAACGCACAAAGGAAGGCCGACGGGATGCCACGGCATCGGCCCAGCGCGTCGGCTCGGGTAGACGATAGCCCTGCATACAACGTTCCACCCACATTAACGCGCTATCGATACCCACGCGGTGGCCCGTACTGATAAACAGCGGGTTGCAGCGTGCTTTGCTGCGCCAGACCCAGGCCAGCTGATCGCCTTTGTCGATTAATGGCGCCAGCGCTCCGGGCTCGGCGCCAAGCGGTTCAAACTTGCCGCATAAACGTTTTTTCGCTACGCCAATCGTTGGCACATCAACCATCAGGCCAAAATGGCTGGCGACGCCAAGCCGCCGGGGATGCGAAATACCGTGCCCGTCGACGAACAACAGATCGGGCTTTTGTGATAGCTGTTGCCACGCCGCCAGCAGCGCGGGGGTCTCGCGAAAGGAGAGAAAGCCTGGGATGTACGGCATCGTGGTGGCGACGCGCGCCACCTGATATTCCACCAGCTCAAGCTCCGGATAAGTTAGCAGCACCATCGCAGCTCGGGTAATTTCCCCCTCCTGCTCAAACCCCACATCGGCGCCGCCGATCAGCACCGGCGGGTCGCGATCCAATCGGTCCGCACGTTCTACCGACGCGGCTAAAGATTGCTGTTGGGTCCGTAGCGCAGCTAAATCCATCATGCTTATCTCCTATTGGTGATATTGCGCGGAGAGACGATGCACCGCCTCAACAAAGACTCCTGCATGCTGTGGGTCGACGTCCTGATGGATGCCGTGGCCAAGGTTAAAGACATGGCCTTCGCCCTGGCCGAAGCCGGCGAGAATGTTCGCCACTTCGTCTTCAATGCGGGCGGCAGGGGCATAAAGCATCGACGGGTCCATATTGCCCTGCAGCGCCACTTTGTGGCCTACGCGACGGCGAGCATCGGCAATATCGGTGGTCCAGTCGAGACCCAGCGCATCGCAGCCGGTCTCCGCCATCGCTTCCAGCCATTGTCCGCCGCCTTTGGTGAACAGCGTTACCGGTACGCGACGGCCTTCGTTTTCCCGCAGCAGGCCATCGACGATTTTATGCATGTAGTAGAGCGAGAATTGCTGATAGTCGCGGCCGGTCAACACGCCGCCCCAGGTGTCGAAAATCATCACCGACTGCGCGCCTGCTTTGATCTGCGCGTTCAGATACAGGGTGACGCTTTTCGCCAGCTTATCCAGCAGCGCGTGCAGCGCCTGCGGTTCGGCGTACATCAACTTTTTGATGACGGTAAAGGCTTTGCTGCTGCCGCCTTCGACCATATAGGTCGCCAGCGTCCACGGGCTGCCGGAAAAACCAATCAGCGGTACTTCGCCTTTCAGTTCACGGCGAATGGTGCGCACGGCGTTCATCACGTAGCCTAATTCTTGTTCCGGGTCCGGCACCGGCAGTTTGTCGACGTCGGCTTTGCATTTCACCGGCGAGGTGAAGCGCGGGCCTTCGCCAGCTTCAAAGTACAGCCCCAGCCCCATCGCATCCGGAATCGTCAGGATGTCCGAAAAGAGGATCGCCGCATCCAGCGGGTAACGGCGCAGCGGCTGTAGCGTTACTTCGCAGGCCAGCTCGGCATTTTTACACAGCGACATGAAATCGCCCGCTTGCGCGCGGGTGGCTTTGTATTCCGGGAGATAGCGGCCCGCCTGGCGCATCATCCACACCGGGGTGACATCAACCGGCTGGCGCAGCAGCGCACGCAGGTAACGATCGTTTTTCAGTTCGGTCATTTTTACATTCCTTTAGCGTTGATGCGCCCAGTGTAACATGTCACTCGTACTCTGCCCGACACATCGCCACCGTATCTTCGATCAGGCGTCGCGCCACCGTGCCCGGCGGCGGCAGTAGCGGCAAATCGTCATAGCGATACCACTCTGCGCTCAGCAGCTCTTTCTTATCCACGACAATATCGCCGCTATCGTATTCAGCCATAAAGGCGGTCATCAATGATTGCGGGAAGGGCCACGGCTGGGAGGTCACATAGCGCAGGTTTTTCACCTTAATGCCGCTCTCTTCCATCACTTCGCGGGCGACCGCCTGCTCAAGGGTTTCACCCACTTCGACAAACCCGGCCAACACCGTATGGACACCATTACGATGGCGGGTATGCTGCGCCAGCAGAATTGAATCGTCGCGACGAATGGCGACGATAATGCAGGGGGCAATTTGCGGATAATAGCGCTCGCGGCAGTGGCCGCACAGCATCGCCCACTCGGTTTTACTGACATGCATCGGGTGGCCACAGTAGCCGCAGAATTTATGCGATCGATAAAACTCGGCCAACTGGATCCCGCGCCCTGCTAACTGGAAAAGCCCAGGATCCTGATCCAATACCTGGCGCAGCGATCCCATATCACGGCGACGATCCTGACGCACCAGCCACACCGCTTCGCCTTGCCACTCGCCGAGATGTAGCGCGCGTTCACCGACAAGATCAAAATTTACCGCTTCGCCATGTGGTAATTCCCCTGCGGGAAGCCATAATTTTTGTTCGTGACTGACGATCCACCAGCCGCGATCTAATTTTTCAATAATACGATCCATATCTATTGCGCTACCTTCGTTTTACTGGCACTTTTAACATTATATTTACATTTGCTGAGCAACGTTATTTTTAATCTTGCGGAGTCAATCATGTTAAACCAGCTGGAAAACCTGACGGAACGTGTTGGAGGCAATAACAAACTGGTCGATCGCTGGCTGCTTGTGCGTAAGCATTTGCTCGTGGCTTACTACAACCTGGTTGGCCTGAAACCCGGCAAAGAGTCCTTTATGCGGCTTAATGAAAAGGCGCTGGATGACTTTTGCCAAAGCCTGGTGGATTACCTCTCATCCGGTCATTTTAATATTTATGAACGTATTATCGGAGAAATGGAAGGGAGTACCCCTCTTTTAGCCGCCACCAAAATCTACCCGCAGCTGGAAGCCAATACCCAGCAGATGATGGACTATTACGATACCTGCCTCGAAAACGCCATCGATCATGATAACTATCTCGAATTTCAGCAGGCGCTGTCAGATATCGGCGAATCGCTGGAGGCGCGCTTCGCGCTTGAGGACAAGCTGCTGGCGCTGGTCGTCGCTCACGATCAGAAAGACAACGTTGGCGACAATATCGCGCCGACCGCTTGAGTTGTGAACCGTTAACGAGTAATTTACATACATTATCCCTCTGCGGAGGGATTTCATCTTGTCGGAGTGCCTATTTTCCACGCGAACGCTGAAGTGGAAAAGGCTGAGACCGTTTATTCGGGATCCGCGGAACCTGATCAGGCTAATACCTGCGAAGGGAACAAGAGTAAACTGCTGGTCGCACCTGCCCGTTCCGGGCTGGTCGCATCTGTTACTCCATCCGTCGTCTGACAAGCCATCTCCTTTTTTTGTAACTGGAATGCGCTATGTCTACTACCAAACTGACCCGCCGGGAACAACGCGAACACGCGCAGCGATTCATTGATACGCTGGAAGGTACCGCTTTTCCCAATTCACGCCGCATTTACATTCAAGGCTCACAGGCTGATATCCGCGTCCCGATGCGTGAAATCCAGCTCAGCCCGACGCTCATCGGCGGTGACAACGACAACCCCCAATACGAAGCCAACGAACCGATACCGGTGTATGACACCTCCGGGCCTTACGGCGACCCGGAGATCAACATCGATGTCCGCCAGGGGCTGGCAAAACTACGCCAACCGTGGATCGACGCGCGTAACGACTGCGCACCGCTCAACGAACGCAGCTCGGCTTACACTAAAGCGCGGCTGGCCGACGATGGCCTTGATGAACTGCGCTTCGGCGGCCTGCTGACGCCTAAACGCGCCGTCGCTGGCAAATGCGTGACGCAACTACACTATGCCCGCCAGGGGATCGTCACCCCGGAGATGGAATTCATCGCCATTCGCGAAAACATGGGCCGCGAGCGTATCCGCAGCGAGGTGCTGCGCCAGCAGCATCCCGGAGAAAGCTTTGGCGCACGCCTGCCGGACAACATTACCGCCGAATTCGTCCGCGATGAAGTCGCTGCCGGGCGAGCCATCATCCCGGCCAATATCAATCACCCGGAATCCGAGCCGATGATTATCGGCCGCAACTTCCTGGTGAAAGTGAATGCCAATATCGGCAACTCGGCGGTGACCTCTTCCATCGAAGAAGAAGTCGAGAAGCTGGTCTGGTCAACCCGCTGGGGTGCCGACACGGTAATGGACCTCTCCACCGGCCGCTATATCCACGAGACCCGCGAATGGATCCTGCGCAACAGCCCGGTGCCGATTGGTACCGTCCCGATTTACCAGGCGCTGGAGAAGGTCAACGGCATTGCTGAGAACCTGACCTGGGAAGCCTTCCGCGATACCCTGCTGGAACAGGCCGAACAGGGCGTCGACTACTTCACGATTCATGCCGGGGTGCTGCTGCGTTACGTGCCGATGACCGCGAAGCGGCTGACCGGGATCGTCTCGCGCGGCGGTTCGATCATGGCCAAGTGGTGCCTGTCGCATCATCAGGAAAACTTCCTCTACCAGCACTTCCGCGAAATCTGTGAAATCTGCGCCGCCTATGACGTGTCGCTGTCCCTCGGCGATGGTCTGCGCCCCGGCTCGATTCAGGATGCCAACGACGAGGCTCAGTTCGCCGAGCTGCATACGCTGGGCGAGCTGACTAAAATCGCCTGGGAGTATGACGTTCAGGTGATGATTGAAGGCCCCGGCCACGTGCCGATGCAGATGATTCGCCGCAATATGACCGAAGAGCTGGAGCACTGCCACGAAGCGCCGTTCTACACGCTGGGGCCGCTCACCACCGACATCGCGCCGGGCTATGATCATTTCACTTCCGGTATCGGCGCGGCAATGATTGGCTGGTTTGGCTGCGCCATGCTGTGCTACGTCACGCCAAAAGAACATCTCGGCTTGCCCAACAAAGAGGATGTAAAACAGGGGCTGATTACCTACAAAATCGCCGCCCACGCCGCCGACCTCGCTAAAGGCCACCCCGGGGCGCAGATCCGCGACAACGCGATGTCAAAAGCACGTTTCGAATTCCGCTGGGAAGACCAGTTCAACCTCGCGCTCGATCCCTTTACCGCGCGGGCCTATCACGATGAAACCTTACCGCAGGAATCCGGCAAGGTCGCCCACTTCTGCTCCATGTGCGGACCGAAATTCTGTTCGATGAAGATCACGCAAGAGGTCCGCGACTACGCCGCAAAGCAAAATATCGAAGCCGGCATGGCCGATATGTCGAATAACTTCCGCGCCCGCGGCGGTGAAATCTACCTGAAAAAGGAAAATGCCTGATGTACCAGCCTGACTTTCCGCCCGTACCGTTTCGTCTCGGGCTTTATCCGGTTGTCGATAGCGTGGCGTGGATTGAGCGCCTGCTGGAAGCCGGCGTACGCACTATTCAATTGCGGATCAAGGACCAGCGCGACAGCGACGTAGAGGATGATGTTATCGCCGCCATCGCGCTTGGCCGCCGCTATCGCGCGCGTCTGTTTATCAATGATTACTGGCAACTGGCGATTAAGCACCGGGCGTATGGCGTACATCTGGGTCAAGAGGACCTGGAAACCACCGACCTGAGCGCCATCCGTCAAGCCGGACTGCGCCTTGGCGTCTCCACTCACGACGACATGGAAATTGACGTCGCGCTGGCGGCGCGCCCTTCCTATATCGCACTGGGACACGTCTTCCCGACACAAACCAAACAGATGCCTTCGGCGCCGCAGGGCCTCGAACAGCTTGCCGGGCATATTCAGCGGCTGGCCGATTATCCGACGGTAGCGATAGGCGGCATCAGTCTGGAAAAAGCACCGGGCGTACTGGCGACCGGCGTTGGCAGCATCGCGGTCGTCAGCGCCATTACCCAGGCAGCAGACTGGCAGGCTGCCACTGCACAACTGTTAGCGCTGGCGGGAGCAGGCGATGAATGATCACGATTTCATGCGCTATAGCCGCCAGTTGCTGCTGGAAGATATCGCCATCGAGGGGCAGCAGAAACTGTTAGCCAGCCGGGCGCTGATTATTGGTCTGGGCGGCTTAGGTTCGCCGGCGGCGCTATATCTGGCGGGGGCCGGCGTCGGGACGCTGACGCTGGCCGATGACGACGCGGTACATCTCAGCAACCTACAGCGGCAAATTCTGTTCACCAGCGACGATATCGACCAGCCAAAAGCCGCGGCGGCAAAGACGCGGCTCAACCAACTCAATCCGCAAATCCGCCTCGTGGCGCTACAGCAGCGTTTAAGCGGCGAGGCGCTGCGCGCTGAAGTGGCGAAAGCCGACGTGGTGCTGGACTGTACCGATAACATGATCGCCCGCCAGGCGATTAACGCCGCCTGCGTCGCCCTTGAGACGCCGCTGGTGACCGCCAGCGCCGTCGGCTTCGGCGGCCAGTTGATGGTGCTGACGCCGCCCTGGGCGCAGGGCTGCTATCGCTGCCTGTGGCCGGACACCGCCGAACCGCAACGTAACTGCCGCACCGCGGGGATCGTCGGTCCGGTCGTCGGCATGATGGGGACGCTGCAGGCGCTGGAGGCCATAAAGCTCCTTAGCGGCATGGCGACGCCGCGCAACACGCTACGGCTGTTTGACGCCCGCACCAGCAACTGGCGCAACCTTGCGCTGCAAAAGGCCCAGGGCTGCCCGGTATGCGGAGGCCATGATGCAAGTCTGGTTTAACGACGAACCGCTGGAGTGCGCGGACAACCTCAGCGTAAGCGCCCTGCTCAGCCAACTGGAACAGCTCCAGCCGGGCGTTGCGCTGGCGCTCAATCAACACATCCTGCCACGCGATCGGTGGGAAGATCATCTCTTGCAGGAAGGCGATCGGGTCCTGCTTTTTCAGGTTATCGCCGGAGGCTGACATGTTACGTATTGCTGATAAGACATTTGAATCCCACCTTTTTACCGGAACCGGCAAATTCGCTGCCCCGGAGGTGATGGTCGAGGCGATTCGCGCCTCGGGAAGCCAGCTGGTGACGCTGGCGATGAAGCGCGTCGATTTACGCCAGCATAATGACGCGATTCTCGCGCCGCTGCTGGCGGCGGGCGTTAACCTGCTGCCGAATACCTCAGGCGCCAAGACGGCGGAAGAAGCGGTATTTGCCGCTCGCCTGGCGCGGGAAGCCTTAGGCACCCACTGGCTGAAACTTGAGATCCATCCGGACGCTCGCTGGCTGCTGCCTGACCCCATTGAAACCCTGAAGGCGGCGGAACTGCTGGTGCGCGAAGGGTTTGTCGTCCTGCCCTATTGCGGCGCCGACCCGGTCCTGTGCAAACGGCTGGAAGAGGCTGGCTGCGCGGCGGTGATGCCGCTGGGCGCGCCGATAGGCTCCAACCAGGGGCTGGAAACCAGAGCCATGCTGGAGATTATTATCGAACAGGCGACGGTACCGGTGGTGGTTGATGCCGGGATCGGCGTGCCGAGCCACGCGGCGCAGGCGCTGGAGATGGGCGCTGATGCGGTGCTGGTCAATACCGCCATTGCCGTCGCCGACGATCCTGTCGCCATGGCCCGCGCCTTCCGCATGGCGGTCGATGCCGGATTACTGGCGCGTCAGGCCGGACCGGGCGCACGCAGTACACAGGCACAAGCCACCAGCCCGCTGACCGGCTTTCTGGAGGCGCTGGCATGAAGACCTTTAGCGATCACTGGCGGCAGCTGGAGTGGGATGACATCCGCCTGCGTATCAACAGCAAAACCGCCGCCGACGTCGAACGGGCGCTGGCGGCAAAGCAGCTCACCCGCGATGATATGATGGCCCTGCTCTCGCCTGCCGCGGCCGATTACCTTGAACCGCTGGCCCAGCGCGCGCAGCGCCTCACCCGCCAGCGCTTCGGCAACACCGTCAGCTTTTACGTACCGTTGTATTTGTCCAACCTGTGCGCCAACGACTGTACCTACTGCGGCTTCTCAATGAGTAATCGCATTAAGCGCAAGACGCTGGATGAAGCAGAGATTGTCCGCGAATGCGCCGCAATCCGCGATTTAGGCTTTGAGCATTTGTTACTGGTCACCGGCGAACATCAGAGTAAGGTCGGAATGGATTATTTCCGCCAGCACCTGCCATCCATCCGCCGCCAGTTTGCCTCGCTGCATATGGAAGTGCAGCCACTGGCGACCGAAGAGTATGCCGAACTAAAAACGCTGGGGCTTGATGGGGTGATGGTCTACCAGGAGACCTACCATGAAGGCATGTATGCCCAGCACCACTTGAAAGGTAAAAAGCAGGATTTCTTCTGGCGCCTTGATACGCCGGATCGCCTGGGCGAAGCGGGGATCGACAAGATCGGCCTCGGCGCGCTCATTGGTCTTTCCGACAGCTGGCGGGTGGACTGCTTTATGGTCGCCGAACATCTGCTGTGGCTACAGCAGCGCTACTGGCGCAGCCGTTACTCTATCTCCTTCCCGCGTTTACGCCCTTGTGCCGGAGGGATTGCGCCAGCCTCGCTGATGGACGAACGTCAGCTGGTGCAAACCATTTGCGCCTTCCGCCTGCTGGCGCCGGAGGTTGAGCTGTCGCTCTCGACCCGTGAATCACCGTGGTTCCGCGACCGGGTGATCCCGCTGGCGATTAACAACGTCAGCGCGTTCTCCAAAACCCAGCCCGGCGGCTACGCCGACGATCATCCGGAGCTTGAGCAATTTGCGCCACACGACGATCGCCGCCCTGAAGAGGTCGCCAGCGCGCTGGCCGCCCGTGGCCTGCAGCCGGTATGGAAAGACTGGGATAGCTGGCTGGGACGCGCCTCGCAATCATCATGAAGCATGCTGCAAGCAGCTGATTATTTTGCGTGCCTGCACGAGAGATGAAAAACGGAGGCTCGCCGAACTGCCGCCGTTTTTCTATTCTGCCCTGGTCAGCAGCGGACGCTGACCAGGGCGAGCTTTTCTTTCCTCTCTTCGCCCTGCCTCTACCGTCCGCACTGCCGCAAACATATTGCTATTAAATATTAATCACGATGATGAGCGCACTCAGCGTTATAATTTAGCGATAGTTACCTGATTCGCTAAGCAGGCATGCTGGCTTAACCTGCGTCTAAACCCACGGTTTATACCCTAAATAATTCGAGTTGCAGGACAAAACGGCTAGCCGTTTTGAACAGCGCTTGCGCTGGCCCCGTAGGGGCGAGGCTGAAGGCCGAGTCACGCGGCGACGCAGCGAATCCCCAGAAGCTTACTTCAGTAAGTGACTGGGGTGAGCGAGGAAAGCCAACGCACATGCAACTTGAAGTATGACGGGTATATTGATTCTGGACGATTAACAACTCATGGCACGCCACAACAGAAAGCTCTCTTTTACTACGCCAATCGTAGTGGGGTTTGCAGGGATTTTGCTCAGTTTTTTACTGATCGCAATCTTTGTTACCGCGACGCAGAAGAAAAACTTTCTTGAAGATTATCACCATATTAACCGCAACTTCACCCATAACCTTGCGGTGAACTACACCGAATCGCTGCTGCGCGAAAATGACTACATTCTGGCGCGCGCGACGAAATACTTTGCCCGCGACGATGCGCTCAATAGCGCCGTAAATCTCAATCCGCAAAAGGGTCTGGACGATTTGATGCGTCTGCAGGAGCTGATGCCGACGGTCTCCTCCATTTCGCTTGCCGATACTCTTGGTCATTATCTGCGCGCCCCCGAAGTGATGGAAGGCGATGAGAGCCGCACGTTTGATCCAAAAACGCGCCCCTGGTTTATTCGCCAGGCGGAAGCCAGTACCTTCAGCCTCTATACCACTCCTTACCTTGATTACTTCACCCACCACCCTACCGTTACCGTCTACCGGCCTGTCATTTCACCGCAGGGAAGGCTCAAAGGTAGTCTGGCATTTCATATGGATCTGACCTCAATGGGCTACGCGTTACGGCAGATTGTCTCGCCGGTACAGGGCGAGTTTTTTGTCGTGCAACGCGACGGCAAAGTGGTTATCCATCCCGATACCGGCGCGCTATTTAAAACCTACGTTAGCGCGGAACTGATGGACAAAATGACCAGCGCGGAAGGCCAACTTTATGATGAGGAACATAAGGCCTGGTACTACTACTATTCCTTTACCAACCCTGACTGGTTCGTTATTTTCCGCGTCACCGATGCCACCCTTGATGACCTGACGCGCTATGAAACCGATATTGTCGCCTGGGGGTTCGCCCTCGCCGCCATTGTCATCGTCCTGTTCGGGCTATATCTGCGCCACGCTTCGCGTACCGTACTGATGAACATCATTAACGCCATTAAGACCGGCGACGTCAAACGCGCGCCGCGGCTGGAAGCCATGCTCAGCAAAGCGATCGAGAGCAATAAACAGCGTGAGCTCACCTATGTCCGCCAGGCCACCATCGATGCGCTAACCGGCTGCAAAAATCGCCGCGCCTTCGACAGCGATATCGCCGCCCTGATGAACGATCACCAGCCTTTCGCCCTCGCGTTGGTCGATATCGACAACTTTAAATCAATTAATGATACCTGGGGCCACCTCAATGGCGACATCGTGCTGCGCAACGTCGCGCGTGAAGGGATACAGATCCTGCAGCCGCAGGAGATCTCGCTTTACCGCTACGGCGGCGAAGAATTTGCCGTTATCTTCCCTGCCGAACATATCGACAACGCACTCACCATTCTGGAGAGCTGGCGCCTTAACGTTGCCAGCCGAACCTGGCGCGAAGAAGGATTAACCGTCACCTTTAGCGCCGGCCTCGGGGAATGGAATATGGAGCCGCTGGAAAAACTGGTCGTTAGCGTGGATGAAGCGTTGTATAAGGCCAAACAGCAGGGCAAGAATCGAATCGTTCGCGCCTGAGCACAACTCCCTGATAGCCCGCTTTTGCGGGCTTTTTTATCTCGGCCGCTGCAAAATTGAAACCGGTTTCATTTTTTGTGATGTTTTACACACAATCATGGTGAAGCGGTTGTGCCGTGCCGCCGCCCGCGATAAAGATGATGCATCAAGGAACATACATAAGGGCGATGAAACTATGAAGAATATCGTTTTATGCTGTGCCGCAGGAATGTCCACCAGCATGCTGGTGCAACGCATGAAAGAGGCCGCGCAAAAGAAAGGCATCGAAGTCTCGATCAAAGCTGTGCCGGTAGCGGAGTTCAAAGATAACCTGGCTGAGGCGGATATTATCCTGCTCGGCCCACAGGTGAAGTACGAGCAGGCGAAACTACAGGCGCTAGCCGACCCGGTCGGTAAAAAGGTCGCCGTTATTGACATGATGGATTACGGCATGATGAAAGGCGATGCCGTTCTGGATAAAGCCCTGAAGCTGATGGAGTAAGGCATGGAAGATTTAGAGACAATTATCATGGAGCTGCTGGTCAACGCCGGCTCCGCACGCAGTTCTGCCCTCACCGCCCTGCAGCAGGCGCGTAAAGGCGATTTTGCCGCCGCCGAACAGGCTATGGCCGACTCCCACGAATTCGTGAAGCATGCGCATAAAATCCAGACCCAGCTTATTGGCCTGGACGAAGGCAGCGGCAAGCTGCCGGTGAACCTGATTACCGTGCATTCCCAGGATCATCTAATGAACGCGATGGTGATTCAGGATTTAGCAACCGATATGATCGAACTGTATCGCCGCCTGCCGCCCGCACAATAATCCCGCTGATTTATCAGGCGCCGCCAGCGGCGCCTGTCTCACTTACAGAAAACCGTACATCGCCGCGAACACCCAGCCAAAGACGCAAGAAACGCTCACGCCAATTAATCCCGGCAGGATAAAGCTATGGTTTATGACGAAGCGGCCAATATGGGTCGTGCCTGAACGGTCAAACTGAATCGCCGCCAGATCGCTTGGGTAAGTCGGCAGGATGTAATAGCCGTAGCAGGCGGGCGCGGAAGCCACGATATAGGCCGGGTCAACGCCGATCGCCAGCGCTACCGGGACAATCGCCGCCAGCGCCGCCGCCTGAGAGTTGACGAACTTCGATACCAATAACAGCACGATAGCGTAGGCCCACGGGTACTCCTTCACCATCTCTCCGAGCACGCCTTTAATCTCGGTCATGTGCGCGCCAAACATGGTTTCCGCCATCCATGCAATACCGTACACCGCGACGATAGCGATCATCCCCGAGCGGAAAACCTCATTTTTAGAAATCGACGCCGGGTTAGTTTTGGTAATGATGATGATAAGCGCCCCGGAGAGCAGCATGAACATCTGGATCACCAGTACCATTGAGAGAGGCTTACCATCGAACGCCGGGCGCAGTTCGGAAAACGCGCCAAGCAGCGCCACTACGGCGATTGAGGCAAGGAAGATCCACATCGCGATCCAGTTGCTGGTCGGCAGCTTTTTATCCAATAGCGTGGCCGTATCGCCATAAACATAATGACGGTTTTCCGGTACTGCAATAAACGCCTGGAAGGTCTCGTCTTTATCAAGGTCCTTACCGCGGAACCAGCTGAAGATGCCAATCGCCAAAATCCCCAGTAGCGTTGACGGAATGGTTATCGCCAGTAGATCGAGAAACTCAAGGTGCTTACCGTTAAAGGTAAAATTCCCGAGCATCGCCACCAGCGAGACCACCGCCACCGAAACCGGACTGGCAATAATCCCCATTTGAGCGCCAATCGAGCTCGCCGCCATCGGCCGCTCCGGGCGAATATTATTTTTGATAGCTACGTCGTAAATAATTGGCAGGATCGTATACACCACGTGGCCGGTACCGCACAGGATCGTCAGCGTACAGGTGACGAATGGCGCAACGATAGAAACGTATTTGGGGTTGCGCCGCAGGAGCTTCTCGGCAATCTGCAGCATCACGTCTAAACCGCCGGATGCCTGTAGCGTCGCCGAGGCGGCCACCACCGCGATAATCACCAGCATGACATCAACCGGCGGTTTTCCTGGTTTAAGATGAAAGACAAAAACTAAGATAACTAAGCCAATGCCGCCTAAAAGGCCGAGCGCAATGCCACCCTTTTTCGCGCCGTAGAACAGACAAATTAAGATAATGATGAGCTGTATAGCAAATTCCATGCATCCCCCAGAAGCTATCCATTAATAACGACAATACTCTCCGCCTTATTTTTATTTTGCTCACCACCTCCATTGCCTTTTAACAGGCGCAGTGACCCCCTCAGTTGCGGTAAACCGAAAAGGATGGGGAAAAGTAATCACATGATTCTTTGAGTGTTTTGACTATATAGCGTTTGCGGCGCCTATTTTTTGATACATGTAGAATTTTTATCCATCGATTAGTGATGGCATAAAGAAATAGCAAATAGATAATTATCAGACATGTTTAATTTGCTAATTAATTGCGGCAATTACATTAAATAAATGTAATTTATTTTAGGTGAGATAAATCGACAGGTAATAAAAAAGCCAGTCAGGAAACCTGACTGGCTTTTAAGCGCTTAGCGAATCAACGATTAATCGTTGTCAGAACCGCCCAGGCCTGCGTTCAGCAGTTCTGCCAGGTTGGCAGAGGCTTCTTCTACGCTCACCTGCGGCGCAGCCGGCTGTTCGCCCGCTGCGCGACGGCGCATACGATCCTGGTGGTACGCATAACCGGTACCTGCCGGGATCAGACGACCCACGATGACGTTCTCTTTCAGACCGCGCAGTTCGTCGCGTTTGCCCGCAACGGCTGCTTCGGTCAGCACGCGAGTGGTCTCCTGGAACGATGCCGCGGAGATGAAGGACTCGGTTGCCAGAGACGCTTTGGTGATACCCAGCAGGTCGCGGGAATAGGTTGCCGCAACTTTGCCATTCGCTTCAAGCTCGCGGTTAGCGATCTTAACGCGGGAGTATTCAACCTGCTCACCTTCGAGGAAGTCGGAGCTACCAGCACTTTCGATGGTCGCTTTACGCAGCATCTGACGAACGATAACTTCAATGTGCTTATCGTTAATCTTAACGCCTTGCAGACGATAAACGTCCTGCACTTCGTTGGTGATGTAACGCGTTACCGCGTGTACGCCACGAAGACGCAGAATGTCGTGCGGCGCTTCCGGACCGTCGGAAACCACGTCACCACGTTCTACACGTTCACCTTCGAACACGTTCAGCTGACGCCATTTCGGAATCATCTCTTCGTACGGTTCGCTACCGTCTACCGGGGTGATAACCAGACGACGTTTCCCTTTGGTTTCTTTACCGAAGGAAATGATGCCGCTGATTTCAGCCAGGATTGCCGGCTCTTTCGGACGACGTGCTTCGAACAGGTCCGCAACGCGCGGCAGACCACCGGTGATATCCTTGGTACCGCCAGATTCCTGCGGAACACGCGCCAGGGTGTCACCAGAGCTGATCTGTACGCCATCTTCCAGCTGAACAATCGCTTTACCCGGCAGGAAGTACTGAGCAGGCATATCGGTGCCTGGGATCAGAACGTCGTTGCCCTGAGCATCAACAATTTTCAGCGCCGGACGCAGATCTTTACCACCGGAGGTACGTTCCGCGGAATCCAGAACCACCAGCGAAGACAGACCGGTCAGCTCGTCGGTCTGACGAGTAATGGTCTGGCCGTCGATCATGTCAGTGAAGCGGACGAAACCACTCACTTCGGTGATAACCGGCATGGTATGCGGATCCCAGTTTGCAACGGTTTCACCGCCAGCAACCTGTTCGCCGTCGCCTTTAGCCATAACGGAGCCGTAAGGCACTTTATAGCTTTCTTTGGTACGACCGAATTCGTCGATCAGCTTCAGTTCGGTGTTACGCGAGGTGATAACCAGTTTACCGCTGGAGTTCACAACCGACTTCGCATTGCTCAGACGGATGCTACCTTTGTTTTTCACCTGGATGCTGGATTCAGCAGCCGCACGAGATGCCGCACCACCGATGTGGAACGTACGCATCGTCAGCTGTGTACCCGGCTCACCGATGGACTGTGCCGCGATAACGCCGATAGCCTCACCTTTGTTGATGAGGTGGCCACGCGCCAGGTCACGACCGTAGCAGTGCGCACATACACCAAAGTCGGTGTCACAGGATACAACGGAACGAACTTTGACGGAGTCAACGGAGTTCTCTTCCAGCAGGTCACACCAGTGCTCGTGCAGCAGCGTGTTGCGTGGAACCAGAATGTCCGCGGTACCCGGCTTCAGAACGTCTTCAGCAGTCACACGACCCAATACGCGATCGCGCAGCGGCTCTTTAACGTCGCCACCTTCGATAACCGGCGTCATGGTGATGCCTTCCAGGGTGCCACAGTCGTCTTCAGTGACAACCAGGTCCTGCGCAACGTCAACCAGACGACGAGTCAGGTAACCGGAGTTCGCAGTCTTCAGTGCGGTATCCGCCAGACCTTTACGAGCACCGTGGGTGGAGATGAAGTACTGGAGTACGTTCAGACCTTCACGGAAGTTCGCGGTGATCGGCGTTTCGATGATGGAGCCATCCGGCTTCGCCATCAGACCACGCATACCAGCCAGCTGACGAATCTGTGCCGCAGAACCACGCGCACCGGAGTCGGCCATCATGTAGATGCTGTTGAAGGAAACCTGCTGTTCTTCCTGACCGTCACGGTTAATCACGGTTTCGGTTTGCAGGTTATCCATCATCGCTTTGGATACACGATCGTTCGCCGCAGCCCAGATATCGATAACTTTGTTGTAGCGTTCGCCCGCAGTAACCAGACCAGACTGGAACTGTTCCTGAATCTCAGCAACTTCAGCTTCCGCTTCGCTGATGATTTCGTATTTTTTCTCCGGGATGACCATGTCATCGATACCAACGGACGCACCTGAACGCGCTGCATAAGCAAAGCCGGTGTACATCGTCTGGTCCGCAAAAATAACGGTCGGTTTCAGACCCAGAATACGGTAACAGGTGTTCAGCATCTTGGAGATCGCTTTCTTACCGAGCGCCTGGTTCACGATAGAGAACGGCAGACCTTTCGGCACGATCATCCACAGAATGGCACGGCCAATGGTCGTGTCTTTCAGGCTGGTCTTCGCGACGAACTCACCATTGTCGTCTTTTTCGTATTCGGTGATACGCACTTTAACGCGCGCATGCAGAGAGGCCAGACCGGCGCGATAAATACGCTCCGCTTCTTTCGGGCCAGTCAGCACCATGCCTTCGCCTTTGGCGTTAACACAGTCACGGGTCATGTAGTACAGACCCAGTACAACGTCCTGAGACGGAACGATGATTGGTTCGCCGTTCGCCGGGGACAGGATGTTGTTGGTAGACATCATCAGCGCACGCGCTTCCAGCTGGGCTTCCAGCGTCAGCGGTACGTGAACAGCCATCTGGTCACCATCGAAGTCGGCGTTATATGCCGCACAAACCAGCGGGTGCAGCTGAATGGCTTTACCTTCGATCAGAACCGGTTCAAACGCCTGGATACCCAAACGGTGCAGTGTTGGCGCACGGTTCAGCAGTACCGGGTGTTCGCGGATAACTTCGTCCAGGATATCCCAAACGACAGCTTCTTCGCGCTCAACCATTTTCTTAGCGGCTTTGATGGTGGTGGCCAGGCCACGCAGTTCCAGCTTGCCGTAGATGAACGGTTTGAACAGCTCCAGCGCCATTTTCTTCGGCAGACCGCACTGATGCAGACGCAGGTATGGACCTACGGTGATTACAGAACGACCGGAGTAGTCAACACGCTTACCGAGCAGGTTCTGACGGAAACGACCCTGTTTACCTTTGATCATATCGGCCAAAGATTTCAGAGGACGTTTGTTGGAACCGGTGATCGCACGACCGCGACGACCGTTATCCAGCAGGGCGTCGACCGCTTCCTGCAGCATACGTTTTTCGTTGCGTACGATGATGTCCGGCGCAGCCAGATCCAGCAGACGTTTCAGACGGTTGTTACGGTTAATGACGCGACGATACAGATCGTTCAGGTCAGAAGTCGCAAAACGACCGCCATCCAGCGGAACCAGCGGACGCAGATCTGGCGGCAGAACCGGCAGAACGGTCAGGATCATCCACTCCGGCTTGTTGCCAGACTGAACGAAGGCTTCCAGCAGCTTAATGCGCTTGGTCAGCTTTTTACGCTTGGTTTCGGAGTTGGTTTCGTTCAGCTCTTCACGCAGCTGCTCGCACTCTTGCTCCAGGTCCATGCTTTTCAGCAGGGCCTGAATAGCTTCGGCGCCCATCTTCGCGTCGAATTCGTCACCGAACTCTTCCAGCGCGTCCAGGTACTGCTCTTCAGTCAGAATCTGGTTGCGTTCGAGGTTGGTCATGCCACCTTCGATAACAACATAAGATTCAAAGTACAGTACGCGTTCGATATCACGCAGCGGCATATCCAGCAGCAGACCGATACGGGACGGCAGAGACTTCAGGAACCAGATGTGGGCAGTCGGAGACGCCAGCTCGATGTGGCCCATGCGCTCACGACGCACTTTGGTCTGGGTCACTTCAACGCCGCACTTCTCACAGATAACACCACGGTGTTTCAGGCGCTTGTACTTACCGCACAGGCACTCATAGTCTTTTACTGGCCCGAAAATACGAGCGCAGAACAGACCGTCACGTTCTGGCTTGAACGTACGGTAGTTAATGGTTTCCGGCTTTTTAACTTCACCGAAAGACCATGAACGGATCATGTCTGGCGATGCCAGAGCAATTTTGATCGCATCAAACTCTTCGGTTTTAGTTTGCGCTTTCAGAAACTTTAATAAGTCTTTCACGGATTTGCTCCCGTCGGAGTTAGCACAATCTGGCGCCGGGTTTTACCCCGGCACCAGTGACCTGTTTGAGCGAGAGTTACTCGTCTTCCAGTTCGATGTTGATGCCCAGCGAGCGGATTTCTTTCAACAGTACGTTGAAGGATTCCGGCATGCCCGGTTCCATCTGGTGGTTGCCGTCCACGATGTTTTTATACATCTTGGTACGACCGTTCACGTCATCAGACTTAACGGTGAGCATTTCCTGCAGGGTGTAGGCCGCGCCGTATGCTTCCAGCGCCCACACTTCCATCTCACCGAAGCGCTGACCACCGAACTGCGCCTTACCACCCAGCGGCTGCTGAGTAACCAGGCTGTAAGAACCGGTGGAACGAGCGTGCATTTTGTCGTCGACCAAGTGGTTCAGTTTCAGCATGTACATGTAACCTACGGTTACCGGACGTTCGAACTGTTCACCGGTGCGGCCGTCAAACAGAGTGATCTGACCGGAAGTCGGCAGATCGCCCAGCTGCAGCAGCTCTTTGATTTCAGCTTCTTTCGCACCGTCGAATACCGGCGTTGCGATCGGCATGCCTTTACGCAGGTTTTCAGCCAGACGCAGAACTTCTTCATCGCTGAAGGTATTCAGGTCAACTTTCTGGCGAACGTCAGCGCCCAGATCGTAAGCACGCTGGATGAATTCGCGCAGTTTCGCGACTTCTTGCTGCTGTTTCAGCATGGCGTTGATCTTATCGCCGATGCCTTTCGCAGCCATACCCAGGTGAGTTTCCAGGATCTGACCGATGTTCATACGAGACGGTACGCCCAGCGGGTTCAGTACGATATCTACCGGCGTACCGTTAGCATCGTGCGGCATATCTTCGATCGGGTTGATCTTAGAGATAACACCCTTGTTACCGTGACGACCTGCCATCTTATCACCAGGCTGGATACGGCGTTTAACGGCCAGGTATACCTTAACAATCTTCAGCACGCCCGGTGCCAGATCGTCGCCTTGGGTGATTTTACGGCGTTTCGCTTCGAGTTTTTTCTCGAACTCGTGTTTCAGTTCGTCATACTGCTCAGCCAGTTGCTCCAGCTGATTTTGTTTCTCTTCGTCGGTCAGGCCCAGTTCCAGCCAGCGATCGCGAGGCAGTTTGTCGAGCTTGTCAGCTTCAACGCCACCGGCAACCAGCACAGCGTAAATACGGCTGAACAGACCAGCTTCGAGGATCTGCAGTTCTTCAGACAGGTCTTTTTTAGCCTGCTTCAGCTGCATCTCTTCGATTTCAAGCGCACGCTTGTCTTTCTCTACGCCGTCACGGGTAAAGACCTGAACGTCGATAACGGTACCAGAGACACCGTTCGGTACGCGCAGAGAAGAGTCTTTAACGTCAGACGCTTTCTCACCGAAGATCGCGCGCAGCAGTTTCTCTTCCGGAGTCAGCTGGGTTTCACCTTTCGGCGTTACCTTACCAACCAGAATGTCGCCGCCGGTCACTTCCGCACCGATATAAACGATACCGGATTCATCCAGTTTGGAGAGCGCAGCTTCACCCACGTTCGGGATGTCAGCGGTGATCTCTTCCGGCCCCAGCTTGGTGTCACGGGACACGCACGCCAGTTCCTGAATGTGGATGGTGGTGAAACGGTCTTCCTGGACGACACGCTCGGATACGAGGATGGAGTCTTCGAAGTTGTAGCCGTTCCACGGCATGAACGCTACGCGCATGTTCTGACCCAGCGCCAGTTCACCAAGGTCGGTGGACGGGCCGTCGGCCAGGACGTCGCCGCGTTCAATTGGTTCGCCCAGGGACACGCAAGGCATCTGGTTGATGCAGGTGTTCTGGTTAGAACGGGTGTACTTGGTCAGGTTATAGATGTCGATACCTGCTTCGCCCGGGTACATCTCGTCTTCGTTAACTTTGATAACGATACGGGAAGCATCCACGTACTGAACGGTACCGCCACGTTTAGCCACCGCAGTAACACCGGAGTCGACGGCAACAGCACGTTCCATACCGGTACCAACCAGCGGCTTATCAGCGCGCAGAGTCGGAACCGCCTGACGTTGCATGTTCGCACCCATCAATGCACGGTTGGCGTCATCGTGTTCCAGGAACGGGATCAGGGACGCACCGACGGATACCACCTGCTGGGTGGATACGTCCATGTAGTCAACCTGGTCGCGGCTGAACAAGCTGGATTCGCCTTTACTACGGCAGGTAACCAGATCTTCAACAAAGTGGCCTTCGTCATCCAGGTTGGAGTTCGCCTGAGCAATGACGTAGTTACCTTCTTCGATAGCAGACAGGTAATGAATTTCGTCGGTAACAACACCGTCGGTCACTTTACGATACGGGGTCTCAAGGAAACCGTATTCGTTAGTCTGTGCGTACACGGACAGGGAGTTGATCAGACCGATGTTCGGACCTTCAGGCGTTTCGATTGGACATACGCGACCGTAGTGAGTCGGGTGTACGTCTCGAACTTCGAAGCCTGCGCGTTCACGGGTCAGACCGCCTGGGCCGAGTGCGGAGATACGACGTTTGTGCGTAATCTCAGACAGCGGGTTGTTCTGGTCCATAAACTGGGACAGCTGGCTGGAACCAAAGAACTCTTTCACTGCTGCGGAAATCGGCTTGGCGTTGATCATATCCTGAGGCATCAGGGTATCCAGATCGCCCAGAGACAGACGCTCTTTAACCGCACGCTCTACACGCACCAGGCCAACGCGGAACTGGTTTTCCGCCATTTCGCCAACGGAACGGATACGACGGTTGCCGAGGTGGTCGATATCATCGACTTCGCCTTTACCGTTACGGATATCGATGAGCTTCTTCATCACTTCGATGATGTCGTCTTTGCTCAGGATACCGGAACCTTCGATTTCGTCGCGCAGCAGAGAACGGTTGAACTTCATACGACCAACCGCGGACAGATCGTAGCGGTCTTCGGAGAAGAACAGGTTCTCAAACAGGCTTTCAGCCGCTTCACGAGTCGGCGGCTCACCCGGGCGCATCATGCGGTAGATTTCTACCAGCGCGCTCAGACGATCGTTGGTCGGGTCGACGCGTACAGTTTCAGAAATGTACGGACCGTGGTCCAGATCGTTGGTGAACAGCGTTTCGATACGCTTGTGGCCGGACTGGCTCAGTTTAGCCAGCAGATCCAGGCTCAGCTCCATGTTCGCCGGGCAGATCAGTTCGCCGGTCGCTTCGTCGATGTAGTCTTTAGAAGCAACTTTACCCGCGATGTACTCAACCGGAACTTCGATATGTTTGATATCGTCTTTTTCCAGCTGGCGAATATGGCGCGCGGTAATACGACGGCCTTTCTCAACGTACACTTTACCGTTGGCTTCGATATCGAAGGAGGCGGTTTCACCGCGCAGACGCTCCGGTACCAGCTCCATCTGCAGCTTGTTGTCGCGAATTTCAAAGACCACTTTCTCGAAGAACAGGTCAAGGATCTGCTCAGTGGTGTAATTCAGCGCGCGCAGAATGATGGTTGCAGGCAGTTTACGACGACGGTCGATACGAACGAACAGGTTGTCTTTCGGGTCGAATTCGAAGTCCAGCCAGGAACCACGGTAAGGGATGATACGTGCGTTATACAGGACCTTACCGGAAGAGTGAGTCTTACCTTTGTCACTGTCAAAGAAGACGCCCGGGCTACGGTGCAGCTGAGAAACGATAACACGCTCGGTACCGTTGATAACGAAGGTACCGTTGTCGGTCATGAGCGGGATTTCGCCCATGTAGACTTCTTGTTCTTTAATGTCTTTAACGGTGCCTTCCGGCGCTTCGCGCTCGTAGATCACCAGACGCAGTTTTACGCGCAGCGGTGCGGAATACGTCACGCCACGGATCTGACATTCTTTAACATCAAAAACAGGTTCGCCCAGACGGTAGCTGACGTACTGCAGCTCTGAATTACCGCTGTAGCTCTGAATCGGGAATACGGAACGGAAGGCTGCTTCCAGACCATACTGCCCTTCAGGATCTTGCTCGATAAACTTCTGGAACGAGTCAAGCTGGATAGAAAGGAGATAAGGCACATCCAGAACTTGTGGACGTTTACCAAAATCCTTACGAATACGTTTTTTCTCGGTATAGGAGTAAACCATAGGGTTCCTCAGCTCGCTGACAAGTCGACCCATCTGCCCGGAAAGGGCAGTTTTTTATGCAACACTATTTTGTTGACCGGAAAATGGAACACTTTCCGCAATGCCTGTTGCTATCACGCTTAAACCATTTCATTGCGATTTACACAGCCCAGGAACCCTAACCTGTCGCAGTATATTAAGTCGTCGATAGAAACAAGCATTGTGAGGCAAACCAGCAGTCAAACAGTGTGAAATGCTACTGGCGCCTTACAGCGCAAAAAGGCTGGTGACTAAAAAGTCACCAGCCTCAGCCTAATTTCTCAGGCTGCAACCGGAAGGGTTGGCTTATTTAACTTCAACTTCAGCGCCAGCTTCTTCCAGAGATTTTTTCAGAGCTTCAGCGTCGTCTTTGCTGATGCCTTCTTTCAGTGCAGCCGGTGCAGATTCTACCAAGTCTTTAGCTTCTTTCAGACCCAGGCCAGTCGCGCCACGTACTGCTTTGATAACAGCAACTTTGTTAGCGCCAGCAGCTTTCAGAATTACGTCGAATTCAGTTTTTTCTTCAGCAGCTTCAGCCGGGCCAGCAGCTACAGCTACAGCAGCAGCAGCGGAAACACCGAATTTTTCTTCCATTGCAGAGATCAGCTCAACAACGTCCATTACGGACATAGCGGATACTGCTTCAATGATTTGATCTTTAGTGATAGACATTTAAATTGTTCCTGAATATCAGAATAAGTTTATACGTAAGCGAGTGCTTTACAAAGATAACTGCGATTAAGCAGCTTCTTTCGCATCGCGTACAGCAGCCAGAGTACGAACCAGTTTGCCAGCCGAAGCTTCTTTCATGGTTGCCATCAGGCGTGCAATTGCTTCTTCGTAGGTCGGCAGAGTTGCCAGGCGGTCGATTTGCGACGCCGGGATCAGCTCACCTTCAAAGGCAGCGGCTTTGACCTCAAATTTTGCATTCGCTTTCGCGAACTCTTTGAACAGACGAGCAGCAGCGCCCGGGTGTTCCATAGAGTATGCAATCAGGGTCGGACCAACAAACGTGTCTTTCAGGCACTCGAACGGAGTACCTTCAACGACGCGGCGCAGCAGGGTGTTACGAACAACACGCATGTAAACGCCAGCTTCACGACCTGCTTTACGCAGTTCAGTCATTTTATCTACAGTTACGCCACGGGAATCCGCAACTACTGCAGACAGCGCGCCTTTGGCTACTTCGCTGACTTCAGCAACAATCGCTTGTTTGTCTTGAAGATTTAAAGCCATTAGCTTTGCTCCTGGATGTTTGCCAGAGCTTATGCTCTGGAACTCACTTCACTCTATTCAACGAATAGAGCGTCTTAATACGGTGAGCAGAAACAAGCCAGAGTATCCAAAAAATAATCTTAGCGTTCTGTCACCGTCTACGCAGGGGATTAAGTTTCTTACGAAACACCTGCGGTCTTCGACGGAGGCCTGGATAGGCCAGGCTCCAACGAACAAATCTGTTAGCCGCTAACTTTCGTTAGCAAACGTGGGGGTAAGATTGTAGACAAAATCACCGCCCACGTAAAGGCATTAGTTTGCAGAAGCGTTCAGGCCAGCCTGATCTACTGCAACACCTGCACCCATGGTGGTGGAGATGCTAACTTTCTTGATGTACACGCCTTTAGCCTGAGTCGGTTTTGCTTTTTTCAGCGCAACCAGCAGAGCTTCCAGGTTTTCTTTCAGTTTGTCAGCGTCAAAGTCCACTTTACCGATGGTGGTGTGGATGATGCCGTTTTTGTCGTTACGATAACGAACCTGACCTGCTTTCGCGTTCTTAACCGCTTCAGCAACGTTAGGAGTTACGGTACCAACTTTCGGGTTTGGCATCAGGCCGCGCGGGCCCAGAACCTGGCCCAGCTGGCCAACAACGCGCATTGCATCCGGGGAAGCAATAACAACGTCAAAGTTCATTTCGCCTTTCTTGATCTGGTCAGCCAGATCTTCCATACCTACCAGCTCGGCGCCTGCAGCTTTAGCAGCTTCAGCGTTCGGGCCCTGTGCAAATACGGCAACGCGAACAGAACGGCCAGTACCGTGCGGCAGTACAGTTGCACCACGTACGTTCTGGTCAGATTTACGAGCATCGATGCCCAGGTTTACAGCAACGTCAACGCTTTCAACGAACTTAGCGGTCGCCAGTTCTTTCAGCAGAGAGATGGCTTCGTTGATGTCGTACTGTTTAGTTGCATCAACTTTCTCACGAATCACGGACATGCGCTTGGTCAGTTTAGCCATTTCTTAGTCCTCCACTACCAGGCCCATGGAACGTGCAGTACCTTCGATGGAGCGAGTCATCGCTTCAATGTCGGCACCAGTCATGTCGGCAGCTTTGGTCTGCGCGATTTCCTGCAGCTGAGCGCGGGAAATTTTACCAACTTTCTCTTTGTTCGGCTTACCGGAGCCGGACTTGATACCAGCCGCTTTTTTCAGCAGAACTGCTGCCGGCGGAGTTTTGGTAACGAAAGTGAAAGAACGGTCAGCGTAAACGGTGATAACAACCGGGATTGGCAGACCTTTTTCCATGGATTCAGTTTTTGCGTTGAACGCTTTGCAGAATTCCATGATGTTAACGCCCTGCTGACCCAGTGCTGGACCAACCGGCGGACTCGGGTTTGCCATACCAGCTGCAACCTGCAGCTTGACGTAGGCTTGTACTTTCTTAGCCATTCTTAAATCCTCAAATTGGGTATTAACGCTTCAGAGAAGCTCCCCGTGATTAAACATCGTTTTACGGGCCAGGCCCATAAAAACAAAAGGCGCGAAATTGTATGCCAATTTCGCGCCCTATGCAACGATTAAATCGCTGCTTTTTTGATCGCCAGCTTACGCCTTCTCAACCTGGCCAAAGTCCAGTTCTACCGGAGTCGCACGACCGAAGATAGAAACGGAAACTTTCAGACGAGACTTCTCGTAGTCCACTTCTTCAACAACGCCGTTAAAGTCAGCAAACGGACCATCGTTGACGCGAACCATTTCGCCCGGTTCAAACAGCGTTTTCGGACGCGGCTTATCGCCAACCTGCTGCAGACGGTTCATGATGGCATCGACTTCTTTGTCGCTGATCGGCGCCGGACGGTCGGAAGTACCGCCGATGAAGCCCATCACGCGCGGGACGCTGCGCACCAGGTGCCAGCTCGCGTCGTTCATGACCATCTGAACCAGAACGTAGCCTGGGAAGAATTTGCGTTCGCTTTTGCGACGCTGGCCGCCACGGATTTCAACCACTTCTTCGGTCGGAACCATGACTTCGCCAAACAACTCTTCCATGTTGTGTAATTTGATATGTTCACGCAGCGACGTAGCTACGCGACCTTCAAAACCGGAAAACGCCTGAACGACGTACCAGCGCTTTTTAGGAGCTTCAGACATCTCAGAACCTCAGGCCAGTGATAAAGGATACCAGGCGAACCAGAATACCATCCAGTCCCCACAGGATCAGTGACATTACTGCAGTTACGGCAGCAACAATCAGCGTGGTGTGCAGCGTTTCCTGGCGGGTCGGCCAGATCACTTTGCGGACTTCGGTTCTCGCTTCGCGGGCGAAAGCGACTGTCGCCTTACCTTTTGTCGTTAACAGAGCGACGCCACCGGCAGCAGCGATAAGAATCACCACAGCCAGCGCACGGATCGCCAGCATAATGTCGCGATAAAGGAAGTTGCCTACGATGGCTACAATCAGCAGCACGGCAACGATAACCCACTTCAACGCTTCCAGGCCGCGCCCGCTCCCTTGAGCTTCGGTATTCGCACTCATAAACCAACCTGTCACAAGAATTCAGACAAACATCTTCGCCCCGCATTAAATGCGAGGCGACCAAACCGAAATGCTCTGCTGCGTTTCGGACTTTACGCCCTCTTCAGAGCCTGTCTCAGCAATGATTATGACAAAAAAAATCACTGATGAGCCAGGTTCTGGTGTGAAAGCGTGCAAAAAGGGCATCAAATGATGCCCTTTTATTGCGCATTGCGTCAAATGTTATCAGCGATTAGCCGAGAACTTTAGCAACCACGCCCGCGCCAACGGTACGGCCGCCTTCACGGATTGCGAAACGCAGACCATCGTCCATCGCGATCGGGTGGATCAGGGTAACAACCATTTTGATGTTGTCGCCCGGCATTACCATCTCTACGCCTTCCGGCAGTTCGATGGTACCAGTCACGTCAGTAGTACGGAAGTAGAACTGCGGACGGTAGCCTTTGAAGAACGGAGTATGACGGCCGCCTTCGTCTTTGGACAGGATGTACACTTCAGATTCGAACTTGGTGTGCGGCTTGATGCTGCCCGGCTTAGCCAGTACCTGACCACGTTCGATTTCTTCACGTTTGATACCACGCAGCAGAACGCCTACGTTCTCACCAGCACGGCCTTCGTCCAGCAGTTTGCGGAACATTTCAACGCCAGTACAGGTGGTTTTCGCGGTGTCTTTGATACCAACGATTTCAACTTCTTCACCAACTTTGATGATACCGCGCTCTACACGACCGGTAACAACGGTACCACGACCGGAGATGGAGAATACGTCTTCGATCGGCAGCAGGAACGGCTTGTCAATCGCACGCTCTGGTTCCGGGATGTAAGAATCCAGGAAGCCAGCCAGTTCGATGATTTTCGCTTCCCACTCTGCGTCGCCTTCCAGCGCTTTCAGAGCAGAACCACGAACGATCGGAGTGTCGTCGCCCGGGAAATCGTACTGAGACAGCAGTTCACGAACTTCCATCTCAACCAGTTCCAGCAGCTCTTCGTCATCAACCATGTCGCATTTGTTCAGGAACACGATGATGTACGGAACGCCTACCTGACGACCCAGCAGGATGTGCTCACGAGTCTGCGGCATCGGGCCGTCAGTCGCAGCAACAACCAGGATCGCGCCATCCATCTGAGCAGCACCGGTGATCATGTTTTTAACATAGTCGGCGTGGCCCGGGCAGTCTACGTGCGCGTAGTGGCGAGTCGGGGTGTCATATTCAACGTGGGAAGTGTTGATGGTGATACCACGAGCTTTTTCTTCCGGCGCGTTATCGATCTGATCGAATGCGCGAGCAGCACCGCCGTAGGTTTTAGCCAGTACGGTAGTGATTGCAGCGGTCAGCGTTGTTTTACCATGGTCAACGTGGCCGATAGTACCGACGTTAACGTGCGGTTTTGTACGTTCAAACTTTTCTTTAGACATCGATTGTCCCTCTAAGACACGGATAAATCGGTGATATCACCACATCAACCAGGCAACATGCCCGACTTGTTGAATGCAATAAACAGAGAGAAACAGGGAAGGAGAGATAAAGAAGTGGTGCTGATACCCAGAGTCGAACTGGGGACCTCACCCTTACCAAGGGTGCGCTCTACCAACTGAGCCATATCAGCACGTCTGGAGCGGGCAGCGGGAATCGAACCCGCATCATCAGCTTGGAAGGCTGAGGTAATAGCCATTATACGATGCCCGCATCCTGAAACTCGGCTACCCAGTTCTTTCTGTAACAAAAAAGAGATTGCTCTCTTTAATGTTGAGCTGATTAGTTTACCCAACCAACTCCGGCTACGCAAAGCGTTGCCCGAAAGTGGTGGTGGGGGAAGGATTCGAACCTTCGAAGTCGATGACGGCAGATTTACAGTCTGCTCCCTTTGGCCGCTCGGGAACCCCACCCAAATTGTTATGGTGCCGACTACCGGAATCGAACTGGTGACCTACTGATTACAAGTCAGTTGCTCTACCTACTGAGCTAAGTCGGCATCAAGTAGCGCGCATTCTAGGGAGACCTGCGAGTTCATGCAACTAAAAATTTGCATAAAACGTTCTCTTGCTCACATTTTGTGCTCTTACGCGAAAAAACGGTGTAATTTCAAACAATGGAGTGCAAAAAAAGCGCACTCCTCAACGCAGAATTTGTTTCGCTGCGCCTGTCAGATATAAGAATGACGGTTTTTTCACCTGCAAATCCTGGTGGCAGGTGCGATCGCTAACCTGCAAAGATAGCAGACTCGCTTTCTCCCCTCTTTCTACTTATTCATCACTTGTGATGCTGCTATGAGAAAGCGCCCTTCGATGAGTTTTTTTCTTATTATTCCCGGCATTCTGGTGTTACCCTCCTGCCCATTGTCCTGATTAACTAGTGTGAAGCATCACCGCTACCTCTTTTTCGGTGATAGTAAGAACATGCTTATGAGCAAAAAAGAGCAGACGTTAATGACACCCTATCTACAATTTAACCGCAACCAATGGGCTGCACTTCGTGATTCCGTTCCGATGACGCTGACAGAGGAAGAAATCGCGCGGTTAAAAGGCATCAACGAAGATCTTTCGCTGGAAGAAGTCGCCGAGATCTATTTGCCGCTGTCACGTTTGCTCAATTTCTATATCAGTTCCAACCTCCGTCGCCAGGCGGTGCTTGAGCAATTTCTTGGCACCAACGGCCAGCGTATTCCTTACATCATCAGTATTGCAGGTAGCGTTGCGGTTGGTAAAAGTACTACAGCGCGTGTTTTACAGGCGCTGCTTAGCCGCTGGCCGGAACATCGTCATGTTGAACTGATAACTACCGATGGCTTCTTACATCCTAACTCGGTGTTAAAAGAACGCGGCTTGATGAAGAAAAAGGGCTTCCCGCAGTCCTATGATATGCATCGGTTGGTGAAGTTTGTTTCTGACCTGAAATCTGGCGTACCAAATGCCACCGCGCCGGTCTATTCCCATCTCATTTATGATGTTATTCCTGATGGTGATAAAACCGTTGCTCAACCGGATATTCTTATTCTGGAAGGTTTGAACGTTCTGCAGAGCGGGATGGATTATCCGCACGATCCGCATCATGTATTTGTCTCTGACTTTGTCGACTTCTCTATTTATGTCGATGCGCCGGAAGACTTATTAAAAAACTGGTATATCAACCGCTTCCTGAAATTCCGTGAAGGCGCTTTTACCGATCCGGATTCTTATTTCCATAATTACGCAAAACTCTCAAAAGACGAAGCGGTCAATATCGCCACTTCATTATGGAATGAGATCAACCTACTGAACTTAAAAGAAAATATATTACCAACCCGAGAGCGAGCAAGCTTGATTATGACCAAAAGCGCAAATCATTCGGTCGATCAAGTTCGCCTACGGAAATAAAAAAGGGAGCGCAAGCTCCCTTTTTTCTATTCAGCGCTACGCAGCGATATCTCGCCTCCCACCCATGGTTTAATTACCCCATCCTGCTCGAGTAATAATGCCCCTTGAGCATCAATTCCGCGAGAAATACCAAATATTTCCTTATCACCAATAATCAGCTTCACCGGCCGATTAATAAAGTTATCCAGTTTTTCCCAGCGTGGCAGGTAAGGTGTTAAACCTTCCTGTTCGAATAGTTGCAAACCGGTACGTAATGCTTTCACCAGACGCGCCGTCAGGGTGTTACGGTCAATGAAGACTCCCGCCTCCTGGAGGCTGATCCACCCCTGATTGACAATGTCAGACTCAACGCGGCGCATCACGAGGTTGATACCAGCGCCGCTGACGATTTGCGCGGCATCACCGGTTTTGCCTGTCAGTTCTACCAGGATACCGGACAACTTGCGGTCCTGCAGATAGATATCATTCGGCCATTTGACCCGAACGTTATCCGCCCCCAGGCTCTGCAGTACTTCTGCAATCACAATACCGATCACCAGGCTCAAACCAATCGCAGCAGCAGGGCCTTGTTCCAGACGCCAGTACATGGAGAGATAAAGATTGGCCCCAAACGGTGAGAACCACTTACGCCCGCGGCGGCCACGACCAGCCTGCTGATATTCAGCGACACAGGCATCACCTGATTCCAGTTCATCCAGACGATCCAGCAAATACTGGTTGGTGGAATCAATCACCGGCAGCACGGTAATACGACCTTGTTCAATCTGGCCGGCAATCTTTTGCTCGTCCAGCAATTCAATCGGTTCAGGGAGGCTATAGCCCTTCCCTGGTACGGTAAACACATCAACACCCCAGTCGCGGAGCGTCTGCATATGCTTGTTAATTGCCGCGCGGCTCATCCCCAGGCGTTCGCCGAGCTGTTCGCCAGAGTGAAACTCGCCATCCGCCAGAATAGAGATCAGCGTCAGGGGTACGGTATTATCTTTCATGCAATCACCTCTTCCGCATTCACTTCACCGTTCTCTGCGATGAAGCGCACTTCAGGCTGGAGCCAAACATTAAATTTCTCGCCTACCTGCTGGCGGACATAGTGTGCCAACCCAACGACATCATCGCTGGTCGCCTGGTTATCGTTGATCAGCACCAACGCCTGCTGACGGTGAACGGCAGCCCCGCCGATAGTTTTCCCTTTTAGCTGGCACTGGTCGATAAGCCAACCGGCTGCCAGTTTAATGCTGCCGTCAGCCTGTGGATAATGCGGCGCGTTAGGGAATGAAGCCAGCAGCGCCTGGGCAACTTGAGCGCTGACGACCGGGTTTTTAAAGAAGCTACCGGCATTACCATTCACTTTAGGATCCGGTAACTTGGTCATACGCATGTGACAAACGGCATCGAATACCTGGCGTGGGGTAACAGTTTGCGGATCGAGACGGGTTAAATCCCCGTAGGTCAACACGGGACGCCACGCTTTTTCCAACCGTAGTCCAACAGCCACTATCGCGTAACGATCCTGATATTCATGTTTGAAAATACTGTCGCGATAGCCGAACCGGCACTCTGCGGCAGAAAGGCGCTGCTTGCGACCCGTCTCGAGTTCGATACAGTCTACGTATTCACATACTCGCTGCAGTTCGACACCATAGGCACCAATATTTTGAATTGGCGAAGACCCCGCGCAGCCAGGAATTAAAGCCAGATTTTCCAGCCCAGGCATTCCATTTTCCAGCGCAAATTGCACCAGTTGATGCCAGTTTTCACCGGCGCCAACGTGCAAACGCCAGGCTTCAGACGTTTCGCTTACCTCGATCCCCATGATGCGGTTGATGATCACCGTGCCGGAATAGTCTTTCAGGAACAGAACGTTGCTTCCTTCTCCAAGGATCAGACAAGGTTGGTGTTCTGCAGCGGCGGCTTGCCAGGCAGCCAGCAACTGTTGTTCATTTTCAGCAAGTACAATTGCTTTGGCAGAATGGCTAATGCCAAAGGTATTCCAGGGTTTGAGGGAGAGGTTCATAGTGGCTTCCTGATGCAAAATCAGCATTAGTTTACCGTATCTGGCGAGGGAAGGCTTGCCTGAATAATATCGGTTCGGGGCCGGGTTCATCTCATCATGGGCGTGAATGAAGGGTGCCGGCAGGCAGGAGCCTTTCCCGGAGGCGGTGCTGCGCACCTTTTCCGGGCCACGGGGTCTGTAGCCCCGGTAAGCGTAGCGCCACCGGGGAAGATGGCGGCGCGTCTGGCCGCAAAACACAAAAACAAAAGG
>NZ_JBEAHX010000014.1:0-41048 GCF_040062145.1 Klebsiella sp. JN_Kp121 | reverse complement strand
ACGACCTTGCCAAGGTCGGGGTCGCGAGTTCGAGTCTCGTTTCCCGCTCCAAATTTCTTCCTTTATCCAGTTTATCCACAGTGCGAAATCGCGCCGGGGATGATTTTCATTGCCTATCCAAAAATACTGTAAACAGAGTTATCCACAGGCTGTCGTTTGGCTGACGGCGCGATAAATGCTTCACTTTGTAAATAGTATTGTCGTATCTGATTGAAATTTAACATTTAAATTTCATTTCAAACTGTTAATTCGATCACTTGACGTACGTCTGCCCGTTGAAACGCAATGTGTTTTTGTTTTTATTCACAGCCTGTGAATGAATCAGGCGTCGCGCGGTAATCCTTTCTCGACCACCCTGACCAGGCGTAATTTCTGCGGCAACTGCACTTCGATAACGTTGGCGTTTCGCTTTTCGATCTGCTGCGCAACCGCCCATTCAATGTGTTCATCGAGAAGTGGGTGCTCACCTCGGCGACTTTCCAGCGCGACCAGATTGGCTTCATTCCAGGGAGCATTACCGAGCGCGACGGCGATATTGCGTAACCAGCGTAAGTGACCGATACGGCGTATCGCCGATCCCTCAGTGACTTTCAGGAACCAGGCTTCGCTCCAGGCGAACAGCTCAATCAGCTGCGGCGCATGTAGCGCTTTACGCGGGCTGAAGTCCTCTTCATCGGTGAGCTGCGAAAAACGGTTCCACGGACATATCAACTGGCAATCATCGCAGCCGTAAATACGGTTGCCGATAAGCGGACGAAATTCTTCCGGGATGGCGCCTTCCAGCTCGATGGTCAGATAGGAGATGCAGCGTCGCGCGTCAACGGTATAGGGCTCGACGATGGCGCCGGTGGGGCAGATAGTCATACAGGCGACACAGCGTCCGCACTCTTCGGCAACCGGCTGGTCTACCGGTAGCGGAAGATCAATAAGCAGCTCGCCGAGGAAGAAAAACGATCCGGCCTCGCGGCTTAAGATAAGTGAGTGCTTACCTGTCCAGCCAAGGCCCGCTTTTTCAGCGATTGGCCGCTCCAGGATAGGCGCGGAATCGACAAACGGTCTAAAATTGAGCGAAGCACACTGTTCCTGAATCATCTCGCCGAGTTTTTTCAGGCGGTTACGTAGCAGCTTATGATAATCACGCCCCAGGGCATAACGGCTGACGTAACCCAGCGTGGGATCTTTCAGAGTGCTGGCGAAAGCAGCATTGGCGGGCAGGTAGTTCATGCGCACGCTAATCACGCGTAGCGTACCGGGCAGCAGTTCATGCGGCCGGGCGCGCATCATGCCGTGGCGAGCCATCCATTCCATTTCGCCATGGTATTGTTTATCCAGCCATGCCTGTAGTTTAGGTTCGCTGGCGCTGAGATCGGTATCGGTAATACCGACCTGCTGGAAGCCAAGCTCGGTGCCCCATTGTTTGATTTGTTGCGCTAAATGATTGAGATCGAGGGGCTGTGACATGATGGACCATACAATGACGAAAAACCCTGACAGTATACCACACATCGTATGGCCAGCGGAGACGCTGCGCCAGGCGGAAAGAGAGGCGGCGGATAGTCTCGGGCTGACGCTTTTTGAATTGATGCGGCGTGCCGGCGAGGCGGCGTTTCAACTGGCCCGCAGCCTTTATCCCGCCAGCCAGCACTGGTTGATTCTTTGCGGCCACGGCTATGTCGTCGCGCGACTGGCGCAGGCGCAGGGCATCGCGGTAACGCTACTGGCGCTGGAAAGCGATAAGCCGCTGCCGGAAGAGGCGCAGGCCGCGCGGGAAGAGTGGCTCAATGCCGGCGGCGTCATCCACGCCGCCGATAGCGCCTGGCCGGATGATATCTCATTGATTATTGACGGGCTGCTCGGCACCGGCCTGCATAGCGCGCCGCGCGCTAACGTCGCCGGGCTGATTGAACTGGCAAATGCCTATCCCGCGCCGGTTATTGCGCTTGATATCCCCTCCGGGCTGAACGCGCAAACCGGCGCGACGCCTGGCGCGGTAATCCACGCCGCCCATACCCTGACGTTTATCGCGCTAAAACCCGGACTACTGACCGGCAACGCCCGCGACGTCGTCGGGCGCTTACATCATCATGCGCTCGGGCTGGAGCGCTGGCTTGCCGGGCAAAACACCGCTATTCGCCGTTTTTCCGCAGCGCAACTGGCAGGCTGGTTGCCGCCGCGTCGCCCGACGTCGCATAAAGGCTCGCATGGTCGGCTGGTGATTATCGGCGGCGATCGTGGCACCGCTGGCGCCATTCGTATGGCAGGTGAGGCCGCGCTGCGTGCCGGCGCGGGTTTAGTACGCGTGCTGACCAGGGCGGAAAATATCGCGGGCATTGTGACTGCCAGACCGGAATTGATGGTCCATGAGCTGAACGGTGACTCTCTTGCCGAGAGCCTGGAGTGGGCGGATGTCGTGGCGATTGGTCCCGGTCTTGGGCAAAGCGAATGGGGTAAAGCGGCGCTGCGGCAGGTAGAGAATTTTCGCAAACCGATGGTCTGGGATGCCGACGCGTTGAACCTGCTGGCAATCAATCCCGATAAACGTCACAATCGCGTGTTAACCCCGCATCCTGGCGAAGCCGCCCGTTTATTGAATATCAGCGTGGCAGAAGTTGAAAGCGATCGCTTACATTCTGTACAACGTCTGGTAAAACGGTATGGCGGCGTGGTGGTGCTAAAAGGCGCAGGAACCGTCGTGGCGAATAACGCGGGGGAAATCGGTATCATTGATGCCGGTAATCCCGGAATGGCCAGCGGCGGGATGGGCGATGTGCTCACCGGCATTATCGCCGCGCTGTTGGGACAGGGGCTGACCCCATATGATGCCGCTTGCGCAGGCTGCGTGGCGCACGGCGAAGCCGCAGACCGGCTGGCCGCCAGAGATGGCGCCCGCGGGATGCTGGCGACCGATCTTTTTTGCACGCTGAGGCGTGTTGTTAACCCGGATGTGATTGACCTAGACCATGATTAACCGTGTGATTCCTTTACCCGACGAGCAGGCGACATTAGACCTTGGCAACCGCGTAGCGCAGGCCTGTAGCGGCGCGACGGTTATCTATCTGTATGGCGATTTAGGCGCGGGTAAAACCACCTTCAGCCGCGGTTTTCTGCAGGTCCTTGGCCACCGCGGCAATGTCAAAAGCCCAACGTATACGCTGGTGGAGCCTTACACCCTCGACAATCTGATGGTGTATCACTTCGACCTCTACCGGCTGGCGGATCCTGAGGAGCTCGAATTTATGGGGATCCGCGATTACTTCGCTAACGATGCCATCTGCCTGGTAGAATGGCCGCAACAAGGCGCGGGTGTACTGCCTGACCCGGATGTCGAAATTCACCTGGATTATCAGGCGCAAGGGCGTGAGGCGCGCGTAACGGCGGTCTCTTCATTGGGTGAGTCTTTATTGGCGCGTTTAGCCATTTAGCCTAAAGGATGACGGGATGAAGTATCGTATAACCAGTTGGCTGGCCGCCGCTCTGATGCTGCTCGGCACTCAGGCATCCGCGGCAAGTTTATCCGATATCCAGGTCTCAAACGGCGATCGGCAGGCCCGCATCACGCTAAGTTTTGTCGGCGATCCTGAATATTCTTTCACCCCGCAAGGTAAGCGGGCGGTGGCGTTGGATATCAAACAAACCGGCGTACTTCAGGGGCTGCCGCTGCAGTTTAGCGGTAATAATCTGGTCAAGAGCATTCGTTCCGGCTCGCCTCAGGATACGCAATCGCTGCGTCTGTTGGTCGATCTGACGGAAGATGGTAAAACGCGGGCGGTGAAGCAGCAAAATGGCGCCAACTATACCGTCGTCTTTACCATTAACGCCGATGTGCCGCCGCCACCTCCGCCGCCGCCAGTGATAGCGAAACGGGTCGAAGCGCCGGTAGTGGCGTCGCGTCCGAGCGCGCCGCCGCGCAATCCGTTTAAAAACTCTGGCAGCGACAGAACCACGGTGGTGACCAGCAGTCAGCCGGCGATGACCAACAACCAGACCATCAGCCGTCCGGCGGCGCGTACCGTCTCTTCTGACGATAAAATTATTATCGCCATTGATGCCGGTCACGGCGGCCAGGATCCTGGCGCCATCGGACCGGGCGGCACCAAAGAGAAAAACGTCACGATTGCTATCGCCCATAAACTACGGGCGTTGCTCAACGACGATCCGCAGTTTAAACCGGTGCTAACCCGCAACGGCGACTACTTCATCTCGGTTATGGGGCGTTCGGACGTGGCGCGCAAACAAAACGCCAATTTCCTTGTCTCTATCCATGCCGATGCGGCCCCGAACCGCGACGCGACCGGCGCATCGGTGTGGGTGCTCTCTAACCGCCGCGCGAATAGCGAAATGGCCGGCTGGCTAGAACAGCATGAGAAACAATCCGAACTTTTGGGCGGTGCGGGCGACGTGCTGGCAAATAGTCAGTCGGATCCTTATCTGAGCCAGGCGGTGCTGGATTTACAGTTCGGCCATTCCCAGCGCGTCGGTTATGATGTGGCGACGGATGTACTAAGCCAGCTGCAGCGGGTCGGTAATCTCCATAAACGCCGCCCGGAGCATGCCAGCCTTGGCGTTCTGCGCTCGCCGGATATTCCGTCGATCCTCGTCGAAACCGGCTTTATTAGTAATAACGGCGAAGAGCGCCTGCTGGGTAGCGATGATTACCAACAGCAGATTGCAGAGGCGATTTATAAAGGGCTGCGTAACTATTATATGCAGCACCCGCTGCAATCAGCGCCGCGCGGCACGGCTGCGCAAACCGCCAGCGCCAGTTCGCCTGGCGGGACGTTGATTAACTAAGGAGAAGGTCATGCCGATTCAGGTTCTACCGCCGCAGCTCGCCAACCAGATTGCCGCTGGCGAGGTGGTGGAACGTCCGGCGTCGGTAGTGAAGGAGCTGGTTGAGAACAGCCTTGATGCCGGCGCAACCCGTATCGACATTGATATCGAACGCGGGGGCGCGAAGCTTATCCGTATTCGCGATAACGGCTGTGGGATCAAAAAAGATGAGCTGGCGCTGGCGCTGGCTCGTCACGCCACCAGTAAAATCGCCTCGCTGGATGACCTTGAGGCGATCATCAGCCTTGGCTTTCGCGGCGAAGCGTTGGCCAGTATCAGTTCCGTCGCCCGCCTGACGCTGACTTCGCGTACCGCGGAGCAGCACGAGGCATGGCAGGCTTATGCTGAAGGGCGCGACCAGGCAGTGACGGTGAAACCGGCGGCGCATCCGATAGGCACCACGCTGGAAGTCCTGGATCTGTTTTACAACACCCCCGCGCGGCGCAAGTTCATGCGTACCGAAAAAACCGAGTTTAATCATATTGATGAAATCGTCCGCCGCATCGCGCTGGCGCGTTTCGATGTAACGATTAATCTCAGCCATAACGGCAAAATGATGCGCCAGTATCGCGCAGTGGCGGAAGGCGGCCAGCGTGAACGCCGCCTCGGCTCGATTTGCGGCGCGGCGTTTCTGGAACACGCGTTGGCCATTGAGTGGCAGCATGGCGATCTGACGCTGCGCGGCTGGGTTGCCGATCCGTTGCATACCAATCCGGCATTAGCGGAAATCCAGTACTGCTACGTCAACGGGCGTATGATGCGCGACCGGCTGATCAACCATGCCATTCGCCAGGCCTGTGAAGACAAGCTGGGCGCTGACCAGCAGCCGGCGTTTGTGCTGTATCTGGAGATTGACCCGCATCAGGTTGATGTCAACGTGCATCCGGCGAAGCACGAAGTACGTTTCCATCAATCGCGGCTGGTGCATGATTTTATCTATCAAGGCGTACTGAGCGTGCTGCAGCAGCAACTGGATGCGCCGCTGGTGGAAGAAGACGAAGCTCCCGCGCCGCGGCAGGTGCCGGAAAACCGCGTAGCGGCAGGCGCTAACCATTTCGCTCGCCCATCGCCTGCCCGGGAACCGGCGGCGGGTTATGATACCCGCGCGCCGCGCGAACCTGCCGCCTCTGGCGGCGGCTATAGTGCAGGCGGCGCCAGCTGGCCCCACGCGCAGCCGGGTTACCAAAAACAGCAGGGGGTGCTTTACCGTCAACTGCTGCAAACCCCGGCGGTGGAAAAGCAGCCCGTTGCGCCGGCGCCTGCGGAAAGCCTGGCAGCCCACAGCCAAAGCTTTGGCCGGGTGCTGACTATTATCGGCAGCGATTGCGCGCTGCTCGAGCGCGGCGGCACATTGGCGTTGCTGGCGCTGCCGGTGGCGGAGCGCTGGCTGCGTCAGGCGCAGCTAACGCCGGGCGCGGAAGCGGTTTGCGCGCAGCCGCTGCTGATCCCGCTACGTCTTAAAGTGAGCGAAGCAGAACGTAAGGCGCTGGAAAAGGCGCAGCCGGCGCTGGCGCAATTGGGTATCGATTTACAAGCAGATGCTCAGCACGTGACGGTCCGCGCGGTGCCTTTACCCTTAAGACAACAAAATTTACAAATCTTGATTCCTGAACTGATAGGCTACCTGGCGCAGCTAACGGCATTCGACGTCGGCGACATTGCCCAGTGGACGGCGCGTAATCTGACGAGCGAGCACGCGCAGTGGAGTATGGCGCAGGCGATTTCCGTGCTGGCGGACGTTGAGCGTTTATGTCCGCAGCTGATTAAAGCGCCGCCGGGTGGTCTGTTACAACCTGTTGATTTACATTCGGCGATGACAGCCCTGAAAGATGAGTGATGTAACTGAGGCGAGCCTGCCTAAGGCAATTTTTTTAATGGGGCCGACGGCCTCCGGTAAAACCGCATTAGCTATCGCCTTGCGTAAAGTTTTGCCCGTAGAGTTGATTAGCGTCGATTCCGCCCTCATCTATCGAGGAATGGATATCGGCACGGCCAAACCCGATGCCGCGGAGCTTAGCGCTGCGCCGCATCGGTTGCTGGATATCCTTGATCCGGCAGAGTCGTACTCGGCGGCGGATTTTCGCCGCGATGCGTTGGCGGAAATGGCGGATATCGTCGCCGCCGGGCGCATCCCGCTGCTGGTCGGCGGAACAATGTTGTACTTCAAAGCGTTGTTGGAAGGGTTATCGCCGCTGCCTTCGGCGGATCCCGCAGTCAGGGCCAGAATTGAGCAACAAGCAGCAGAGCAGGGGTGGCACGCATTGCACCGGCAGTTACAGGACATCGATCCCGTGGCCGCCGCGCGTATTCATCCAAATGATCCGCAAAGACTTTCCCGAGCACTGGAAGTTTTTTTCATTTCGGGTAAAACTTTAACGGAACTGACGCAAACGTCAGGAGAGGCTCTGCCGTATCAGGTGCATCAGTTCGCCATCGCCCCGGCGAGCCGTGAACTGCTACATCAACGCATTGAGCAGCGTTTTCATCAGATGTTGGCTTCAGGTTTTGAAGCAGAAGTGCGGGCGCTATTTGCCCGTGGAGATTTGCATACGGATATGCCTTCCATTCGTTGTGTCGGATACCGCCAGATGTGGTCATACCTTGAAGGCGAGGTCCCGTATGATGAAATGGTTTATCGAGGTGTTTGCGCGACGAGACAGTTAGCTAAACGTCAGGTCACCTGGCTGCGTGGTTGGGAAGATGTTCACTGGTTAGACAGTGAGCAACCTGAACAAGCGCTCAACAAAGTATTACAGGTTGTTGGTGCTAGCCAGAACTGAACGTGTACAATTGAACGGTATCGTGCGTAATTTTTTTTAAGAATCGTAAGGTTCTGAGTACAAAACAAGCATACATATAAGGAAAAGAGAGAATGGCTAAGGGGCAATCTTTACAAGATCCGTTCCTGAACGCTTTGCGTCGGGAACGTGTTCCGGTTTCTATTTATTTGGTGAATGGTATTAAGCTGCAAGGGCAAATTGAGTCTTTCGATCAGTTCGTGATCCTGTTGAAGAACACGGTCAGCCAGATGGTCTATAAGCACGCAATTTCTACTGTTGTTCCGTCCCGTCCGGTGTCTCACCACAGCAATAATGCTGGCGGCGGTGCAAACAACTATCACCACGGTGGTAGCGCGCAAGGTTCTTCTGCGCCGCAGCAAGACAGCGACGACGCCGAATAAGGCTAATGCTGTTTTTCCACGTCGGGGAGCCAGGTTTTCTGCGTTCCCCGCTGGTATTTTATAAGGGGTTTACGCTTGTTTGACCGTTATGATGCCGGTGAGCAGGCGGTACTGGTACACATCTATTTTTCGCAAGACAAAGATATGGAGGATCTCCAGGAGTTTGAATCCCTGGTCTCTTCCGCCGGTGTCGAAGCAATGCAGGTGATTACCGGTAGCCGTAAAGCACCGCACCCGAAGTATTTTGTTGGTGAAGGTAAGGCTGTTGAAATTGCGGAAGCCGTAAAAGCGACCGGCGCCTCGGTCGTGCTGTTCGATCATGCCTTGAGTCCGGCCCAGGAACGTAACCTGGAGCAGCTTTGCGAATGCCGGGTTATCGATCGCACCGGTCTGATTTTAGATATTTTTGCCCAGCGAGCGCGTACCCACGAAGGGAAACTGCAGGTTGAGCTGGCGCAGCTGCGCCATCTGGCCACCCGTCTGGTACGCGGCTGGACCCACCTTGAAAGGCAGAAGGGCGGGATTGGTTTGCGCGGACCGGGTGAAACCCAGCTCGAAACCGACCGTCGATTGCTGCGTAACCGTATTATGCAGATCCTGTCGCGACTGGAAAAAGTAGAAAAGCAGCGCGAGCAAGGTCGGCGGTCACGCGCTAAGGCCGATATCCCTACCGTCTCGCTGGTGGGATATACCAACGCCGGAAAATCAACGCTGTTCAACCAGATAACCGAAGCGGAAGTCTATGCCGCGGACCAACTGTTCGCCACCCTGGACCCAACGCTGCGCCGCATTAACGTCACCGACGTCGGCGAAACGGTACTGGCTGACACCGTAGGCTTTATTCGTCATCTGCCGCACGATTTGGTGGCGGCGTTTAAAGCGACGCTGCAGGAGACGCGTCAGGCGACGCTGCTGCTGCACGTTATCGACGCGGCGGATGTCCGCGTGCAGGAAAATATTGATGCAGTAAATACGGTCCTTGCTGAAATCGAGGCCGATGAAATCCCGTCATTGCTGGTGATGAACAAAATCGATGTGCTTGACGATTTTGAACCGCGCATCGATCGGGATGAAGAGAATAAACCGATTCGGGTCTGGCTCTCCGCCCAGACCGGAGTTGGCGTACCACTGCTTTTTCAGGCGTTAACAGAACGTCTTTCCGGCGAAGTGGCTCAGCATACGCTGCGTTTACCACCGCAGGAAGGTCGTCTGAGAAGCCGGTTCTATCAGCTTCAGGCGATAGAAAAAGAGTGGATGGAGGATGACGGCAGCGTAAGCCTGCAAGTGCGCATGCCCATCGTGGACTGGCGTCGCCTCTGCAAACAAGAGCCTGCGTTGGTCGACTACGTGGTTTGACCTGGCCTGAAGATATTAACCCCTGTGGGGATATCAAAAACAAATATGGAGCATATACATGGCGTGGAATCAGCCCGGTAATAACGGACAGGACCGCGACCCGTGGGGAAGCAGCAAGAATGGCGGCAACTCTGAGGGAAATGGCAACAAAGGCGGTCGCGATCAGGGGCCGCCCGATCTGGATGATATCTTCCGCAAGTTAAGCAAAAAACTTGGCGGTCTCGGCGGCGGTAAAGGCGGCCAGGGTGGCGGTAATGTGACGCAGGGGCCGCGCGGCCCGATGGGCGGGCGCATTGTCGGCATCGTTGCTGCAGCGGCGGTGATTATCTGGGCAGCCAGCGGTTTCTATACCATCAAGGAAGCGGAACGTGGTGTGGTGACACGCTTTGGCAAGTTCAGCCATCTGGTTGAGCCAGGTCTGAACTGGAAGCCAACCTTTGTCGATAATGTGCAAGCGGTGAACGTCGAGTCGGTTCGTGAGCTGGCCGCATCTGGTGTGATGCTGACTTCCGATGAGAACGTCGTGCGCGTTGAGATGAACGTACAGTACCGGGTGACCGATCCGGAGCGCTACCTGTTTAGCGTGACCAGCGCCGACGATAGTCTGCGTCAGGCCACCGACAGCGCCCTGCGCGGCGTCATCGGTAAGTACACCATGGACCGTATCCTGACCGAAGGTCGTACCGTTATCCGTAGCGATACCCAGCGCGAGCTGGAAGAGACCATTCGTCCGTACAACATGGGTATTACCCTGCTGGACGTCAACTTCCAGACGGCGCGTCCGCCGGAAGAGGTGAAGGCCGCGTTTGATGATGCCATTGCCGCGCGTGAGAACGAGCAGCAGTACATCCGCGAAGCGGAAGCTTATACCAACGAAGTTCAGCCGCGTGCGAACGGTCAGGCGCAGCGTATCCTCGAAGAGGCGCGTGCGTATAAAACCCAGACCGTACTGGAAGCACAGGGTGAAGTCGCTCGCTTTGCGAAGATCCTGCCGGAATATAAAGCCGCGCCGGAAATTACCCGCGAGCGTCTGTATATCGAAACCATGGAAAAAGTGCTGAGCCATACCCGCAAAGTGCTGGTTAATGACAGCAAGGGCGGCAACCTGATGGTGCTGCCGTTGGATCAGATGCTGAAAGGCGCCACTGGTGCGCCGGCAAAGAGCGATAGCAGTGGCGCAAGCGATCTGCTGCGCCTGCCGCCTGCGTCCAGCTCAAGCAGCGCCAGCACCTCATCAACCTCGAGTTCAACCGGGGGTACCATTATGGACCAACGCCGCGCCAACGCGCAGCGTAACGACTACCAGCGTCAGGGGGAATAACGATGCGTAAATCTGTTATCGCGATCATTGTCGTCGTGCTGGTAGTGCTCTACATGTCTGTCTTCGTGGTGAAAGAAGGCGAGCGTGGCATTACGCTGCGCTTTGGCAAAGTTCTGCGCGACGATGAGAACAAGCCGCTGGTGTATGCGCCGGGTCTGCACTTCAAGATCCCGTTTATTGAATCCGTGAAAATGCTGGATGCGCGTATCCAGACCATGGACAACCAGGCTGACCGCTTTGTTACTAAAGAGAAGAAAGACCTGATCGTCGACTCCTATATCAAGTGGCGCATCAGTGACTTCAGTCGTTACTATCTGGCGACCGGCGGCGGCGACGTCTCCCAGGCCGAAGTTCTGCTGAAGCGTAAGTTCTCTGACCGTCTGCGCTCTGAGATTGGTCGTCTGGACGTGAAAGACATCGTGACTGATTCCCGCGGTCGTTTGACCCTGGAAGTGCGTGATGCGCTGAACTCCGGTTCTGCAGGTACAGAAGATGAAGTCTCGACGCCGGCAGCCGATGACGCTATCGCTAAAGCGGCAGAGCGTGTAGAAGCTGAAACTAACGGTAAGGTTCAGGTAATCAACCCGAACAGTATGGCGGCGCTGGGTATTGAAGTCGTTGACGTACGTATCAAGCAGATCAACCTGCCGGCTGAAGTGTCTGAAGCGATCTACAACCGTATGCGCGCCGAGCGTGAAGCGGTTGCTCGTCGCCATCGTTCACAAGGTCAGGAAGAAGCGGAAAAACTGCGCGCGACCGCGGACTATGAAGTGACCAAGACCCTGGCGGAAGCCGAGCGTCAAGGGCGTATTCTGCGCGGTGAAGGCGATGCCGAGTCGGCAAAACTGTTTGCCGATGCATTCAGTCAGGATCCGGGCTTCTATGCCTTTATCCGTAGCCTGCGCGCCTATGAGAAGAGCTTCCAGAGCAACCAGGACGTGATGGTCCTCAGCCCGGATAGCGATTTCTTCCGTTACATGAAGTCACCGGATTCTGTGCGTAAATAAGCCGGGTCAGTGTGAAATCAGAAGGCGCCTTGCAAGAGGCGCCTTTTTTCATGCCATAGATTGTGATTTTTCTCTCAGCTAGTGGTTTCATATAGCCTATGAAATGCCGGAGAATGTGAAGAAAGAAAAGGGTTTTGCGGTAATACTCACCGGCGCCAAACTGGCGGCGGTTTTGTTTTTCGATAAGGGTCATCAATAATGAATGCAACAATTTGGCTGGCACTGGCGCTGGTTTTAGTTCTCGAAGGTCTTGGCCCACTGCTTTATCCCCGTGCCTGGCGCAAGATGGTAGCGACCATGAGCCAACTGCCGGATAATTTATTGCGTCGCTTTGGCGGCGGTCTTGTGGTAGCTGGTATCGTCATCTACTACATGTTGAGGAAATCGATTGGCTGATCAAAAAACAATCGTATTACCCTCATTTTGAGTGCAAAAAGTGCTGTAACTCTGAAAAAGCGATGGTAGAATCCATTTTTAAGCAAACGGTGATTTTGAAAAAATGGGTAACAACGTCGTCGTACTGGGCACCCAATGGGGTGACGAAGGTAAAGGGAAGATCGTCGATCTCCTGACTGAACGGGCTAAATATGTTGTGCGCTACCAGGGTGGCCATAACGCAGGCCATACTCTCGTAATCAACGGTGAAAAAACCGTCCTCCATCTTATTCCATCAGGTATTCTCCGTGAGAATGTAACCAGCATCATCGGTAACGGTGTTGTGCTGTCTCCGGCTGCGCTGATGAAAGAGATGAAAGGTCTGGAAGACCGTGGTATCCCTGTTCGTGAGCGTCTGCTGCTGTCCGAAGCCTGTCCGCTTATTCTCGACTATCACGTTGCGCTGGATGTTGCGCGTGAGAAAGCACGCGGTGCGAAAGCTATCGGTACAACCGGTCGCGGTATCGGCCCGGCTTACGAAGATAAAGTCGCCCGTCGCGGCCTGCGCGTTGGCGACCTGTTTGATAAAGCTACCTTCGCTGACAAACTGAAAGAAGTGATGGAATATCACAACTTCCAGTTGGTGAACTTCTATAAAGCAGAAGCGGTCGACTATCAAAAAGTGCTGGACGATGTGATGGCGATTGCCGACATCCTGACCAGCATGGTCGTTGACGTCTCCGATCTGCTGGATCAGGCGCGTCAGCGCGGCGACTTCGTGATGTTCGAAGGCGCGCAGGGCACGCTGCTGGATATCGACCACGGTACCTATCCGTATGTAACTTCCTCCAACACCACTGCTGGTGGCGTGGCGACCGGCTCCGGCCTGGGCCCGCGTTATGTGGATTACGTTCTGGGTATCATCAAAGCTTACTCTACTCGTGTAGGCGCGGGTCCGTTCCCGACCGAGCTGTTTGATGAAACCGGCGAGTTCCTGTGCAAGCAGGGTAACGAATTCGGCGCCACTACCGGCCGTCGTCGTCGTACCGGCTGGCTGGACGCTGTCGCGGTACGCCGCGCGGTGCAGATTAACTCCCTGTCCGGCTTCTGCCTGACCAAACTGGACGTCCTGGACGGCCTGAAAGAAGTGAAAATCTGCGTCGGCTACCGTATGCCGGACGGCCGTGAAGTGACCACCACTCCGCTGGCTGCCGACAACTGGGAAGGTATCGAGCCTATCTACGAAACCATGCCGGGTTGGTCCGAAACCACCTTCGGCGTGAAAGAGCGCAGCGGTCTGCCGCAGGCAGCGCTGAACTATATCCAGCGTATTGAAGAGCTGACCGGCGTGCCGGTTGATATCATCTCTACCGGTCCTGACCGTACTGAGACTATGATTCTGCGCGACCCGTTCGACGCGTAATCATCATCCAGGGGCGCCGTTCGGGCGCCCTTGTTTTTGCAGTTCGCCCGCCCCATTTCAAATAAATTAGCGGCCTGAGCGCTGGCTGGTTTATCATCAATAGAGTTAATACCCGCGGATTCACCGCTTTCCCCTTACCCTGAGGTTGATGTGCAGTTAACGAGTTTCACCGATTATGGATTACGTGCGCTGATTTATATGGCGTCGTTGCCGGATGACCGAATGACCAGTATTTCCGAGGTGACGGATGTCTATGGCGTTTCCCGTAATCATATGGTCAAAATAATCAATCAGTTAAGCCGTGCTGGCTACGTGACGGCCGTGCGGGGAAAGAATGGGGGGATTCGCCTTGGCAAGCCAGCTAAAATGATTCGCGTGGGTGATGTTGTGCGCGATCTTGAGCCGCTATCGCTGGTGAATTGCAGCAGCGAATTTTGCCACATTACTCCCGCTTGCCGCCTGAAACAGGCACTTGCCGAAGCCGCGCAAAGTTTCCTGAAGGAACTGGATAACTACACGCTGGCCGATTTGGTTGAAAAGAATCAACCGCTATATAAATTATTACTGGTGGAAGAAAAGCGCTGAGTGATTCGCGCCGCAGCGTAAAGAGAACTCACAAAGCGGCGGCGTGCGCCACCCAGAGACTTTCATCGGAGATGACAACGGAGGAACCGATATGTCACAAGATCCATTCCAGGAACGCGAAGCTGAGAAGTACGCGAATCCAATCCCGAGCCGGGAATTTATCCTCGAACATTTAACCAAACGCGAAAAACCGGCCAGCCGTGATGAGCTGGCGATTGAGTTAAATATCGAGGGCGAAGAACAAACCGAAGCGCTACGTCGTCGCCTGCGTGCAATGGAACGCGATGGCCAGTTGGTGTTTACTCGCCGTCAGTGCTATGCGCTGCCGGAACGTCTCGATTTAGTCAAAGGCGTCGTTATTGGCCACCGCGACGGCTACGGCTTTTTACGCGTCGAAGGGCGTAAAGACGACCTGTATCTTTCATCTGAGCAGATGAAAATGTGTATCCATGGCGATCAGGTGCTGGCCCAGCCGTTGGGCGCCGATCGTAAGGGGCGTCGCGAAGCGCGCATCGTTCGCGTGCTGGTGCCGAAAACCAGCCAGATCGTCGGCCGTTATTTCACCGATGCCGGTGTAGGCTTCGTGGTGCCGGATGACAGCCGTCTTAGCTTCGATATCCTGATCCCGCCTGAAGAGATCATGGGCGCGCGTATGGGCTACGTGGTGGTGGTCGAGCTGACCCAGCGTCCAACCCGCCGTACCAAAGCGGTCGGCAAAATAGTTGAAGTGCTGGGCGACAACATGGGCACCGGCATGGCCGTTGATATGGCGCTGCGTACCCATGAGATCCCTTACGTCTGGCCGCCGGCGGTGGAAAAACAGGTCTCCGGCCTCAAAGAGCAAGTGCCAGAAGAGGCGAAAGCCGGGCGCGTCGATTTGCGCTCTCTGCCGCTGGTCACTATTGACGGCGAAGATGCCCGCGACTTCGATGACGCGGTGTATTGCGAGAAAAAACGCGGTGGCGGCTGGCGACTGTGGGTGGCTATCGCCGACGTGAGCTACTACGTGCGCCCCGGTACGCCGCTGGACGGCGAAGCGCGCAGCCGCGGGACGTCAGTCTACTTCCCTTCGCAGGTCGTACCGATGCTGCCAGAGGTGCTGTCCAACGGCCTGTGTTCGCTGAACCCACAGGTCGATCGCCTGTGTATGGTCTGCGAAATGACGATCTCGTCAAAAGGCCGCCTGACCGGCTTTAAATTCTATGAAGCGGTGATGAGCTCTCACGCCCGCCTGACCTATACCAAGGTGTGGCATATGCTGCAGGGCGATCAGGAGCTACGCGAGCACTATGCGCCGCTGGTGAAGCATATTGAAGAGCTGCATAACCTCTACAAGGTGCTGGATGGCGCCCGTGAAGAGCGCGGCGGTATCTCATTTGAAAGTGAAGAAGCTAAATTCATCTTCAACGCCGAGCGTCGTATCGAGCGTATTGAACAGACTCAGCGTAACGATGCGCACAAGCTGATTGAAGAGTGCATGATCCTGGCGAACATCTCCGCGGCGCGTTTCGTTGAGAAAGCGCAGGAGCCGGCGCTGTTCCGTATTCACGATAAGCCAAGCACCGAAGCGATTACCGCCTTCCGTACCGTGCTGGCGGAACTGGGGCTGGAACTACCGGGCGGCAACAAGCCGGAGCCGCGCGATTACGCCGAGCTGTTGACTTCCATCGCCGATCGCCCGGATGCGGAAATGCTGCAGACGATGCTGCTGCGTTCTATGAAGCAGGCGGTCTACGATCCGGAAAACCGCGGCCACTTCGGCCTGGCGCTGCAGTCATACGCCCACTTCACCTCGCCGATCCGTCGTTATCCTGACCTGTCGCTGCATCGCGCTATTAAGTATTTACTGGCGAAAGAGCAGGGACATAAAGGCAATAGCACCGAGACCGGCGGCTGGCACTACAGCATGGAAGAGATGCTGCAGCTGGGCGAGCACTGCTCGATGACCGAGCGCCGCGCCGATGAAGCAACGCGTGAAGTGTCAGACTGGCTGAAGTGCGACTTCATGCAGGATCAGGTGGGCAACACCTTCTCCGGCGTGATCGCCAGCGTCACCGGCTTTGGCTTCTTCGTCCGCCTGAACGATCTGTTTATCGATGGTCTGGTACATGTCTCCTCGCTGGATAATGACTACTATCGCTTCGACCAGGTAGGACAGCGGCTGATTGGCGAGTCCGGCGGCCAGACTTACCGCCTGGGCGACCGCGTGGAAGTGCGCGTCGAAGCGGTCAATATGGATGAGCGTAAGATTGATTTCAGCCTGATTTCCAGTGAACGCGGCCCGCGTAATGTCGGCAAAACCGCACGCGAAAAAGCGAAGAAGGGCGCGCCGGGTAAAAACGGCGGCGGCCGTCGTCGCCAGGTTGGCAAGCAGGTAAACTTCGAGCCGGATAGCGCCTTCCGCAAGGAAAAAGAGAAAGCTAAAGCCAAACCGAAAGGCGAGAAGAAAGCGAAAAAGCCGTCGGCGAAAACGCAAAAAATCGCCGCGGCAACCAAAGCCAAGCGCGCGGCAAAAAAGAAGAACGCCGAGTGATTGACGTCCCTTCACCCTGAAGCCTGCTGGGGTGGGGTGAAGGGGGCGGATAACAGAACCTAAAACGAGTACATCAATGAGTGAAATGATTTACGGCATCCATGCGGTGCAGGCACTGCTGGAACGCGCACCTGAGCGTTTTCAGGAAGTTTTTATTCTGAAAGGCCGTGAGGATAAGCGTCTGCTGCCGCTGATTCATGCCCTTGAAGCGCAGGGCGTGGTGATTCAGGTTGCCAGCCGCCAGTTCCTCGATGAGAAAAGCGAAGGCGCGGTGCATCAGGGCATCATTGCCCGCGTGAAGCCGGGACGTCAGTATCAGGAAAACGATCTGCCGGATCTGCTGGCGCAGTTCGATCAACCGTTCCTGCTGATCCTCGACGGCGTCACCGATCCGCACAACCTCGGCGCCTGCCTGCGTAGCGCCGACGCCGCCGGCGTGCATGCGGTGATCGTGCCGCGCGATCGTTCCGCTCAGCTCAACGCTACGGCGAAGAAAGTCGCCTGCGGCGCGGCGGAAAGCGTGCCGCTGATCCGCGTCACTAACCTGGCGCGGACCATGCGTCTGCTGCAGGAAGAAAACGTGTGGATCGTTGGTACCGCCGGCGAAGCCGACCATACGCTGTTCCAGAGCAAAATGACCGGCCCGATGGCGCTGGTGATGGGCGCGGAAGGCGAAGGTATGCGTCGCCTGACCCGCGAACATTGTGATGAACTGATCAGTATCCCGATGGCGGGTAGCGTCTCTTCGCTGAATGTCTCCGTCGCCACCGGTATTTGCCTGTTTGAAGCGGTGCGCCAGCGCAGCTAAGCCGCCGCGGGCGCGGTAGGTTAGTCGTCCAGCGCCCGCAAATGATCGTTCTTATTGAGCGTCATCAGCGCGGCAATACTGACGACGGCCGTCGCCATCACGTAGTACGCCGGAATATCCAGATTACCGGTCTGTTTAATCAGGCCGGTAATAATCAACCCGGCACAGCCGGAGAAGACAGCATTCGAAAGCGAATAGGCTAAACCCAGCCCGGTATAACGCACTCTGGTTGGGAACATCTCCGCCAGCATCGCCGGCCCAGGCCCGGCCAGAATCCCCACCAGGCCACCCGCAATCAGCACCACGATACCTTTCACCAGCAGCGTACTGCTTTCCGCCTGCAATATTTTCAGCAGCGGTAGCGCCAGTACCAGCAGCAATACCGCAGCCGCGACCATCACCCGCCGACGTCCCCACTTATCGCTGAGCATCCCGGCAGGCAAGATGGTGATGGCGAAGCCAATATTGGAGATCACCGCAATCAGCAGTGCCTGATTAAAACCGGTGTGCAGCGCGGACTGAAGGTATGAGGGCATGATCACCAGGTAGGTATAACCCGCCGCCGACCATACCATCAGCCGGCCAATGCCGGTGAGAATCGCTTTGAGCGTCTGGCGCAAACTGGCGCGGGTTTCCGCGGGCGGTGTAGCCTGCTGCTGACGTAAAAAGCCCGGCGTCTCTTCCATTTTAACGCGTAGCCACAGCGCGACGATGCCCATCGGTATGGCGAGAAAGAAGGGGATGCGCCAGCCCCAGTCATGCAGCGATTCGGGGCTAAGCGCGGCGGAAATCAGCGCGACCACGCCTGCGCCTGCCAGCAGCCCCAGCGCGACGGTAAAAGATTGCCATGCGCCATACAGCCCACGCTTACCTTTAGGGGCGAACTCGGTCATCAGCGATACCGCACCTCCGTACTCGCCGCCGGCAAACAATCCCTGAAGAATACGTAATCCGGTCAGAATGAGCGGTGCGGCAATACCGATGCTGGCGTAAACCGGTACCAGTCCGATAGCCGTGGTGGCGAGCGTCATCAGTACCAACACGATAATCAGCGTCGGCTTGCGGCCGATGCGGTCGCCGAGACGGCCAAAAACGATGGCGCCCAGCGGGCGAAAGAAGAACGCTATCGCGAAAGAGGCGTAAGTCAGAATCAGCCCGGTCAGCGGCGCTTCTCCAGTCATTTGGAAAAAATTATTCGCAATTACGGTCGCCAGAAAGCCATAGACCGCGAACTCGTACCATTCAATAAAGTTACCGATAGAACCGGCGATCAGCGCGCGTTTTTGCGCTGCCGATGTTGTGCTGGCGGTGTGCATAGGAAGCCCCGACTGATACAAAACAGTAACGAATGAATAAATTATTCCATACATTTTTAATGAGAAAATTTTAAATTCTTATGCCTGTGATGGGCTTCACGAAGGCGGAGCGGTTTTTTTGTGAGCGTCTATGCGGCCGACCATACTTACTGTCAGAGCCATTGACGGAGGGAGACATCATGCACTGGCAAACGCATACCGTATTCAATCAACCGACGCCGTTGTGTAACAGTAATCTGTTTTTGTCCGATACCGCGCTTTGTGAGGCAGTGACGCGTGAAGGCGCCGGCTGGGATAGCGATCTGCTCGCCAGCATCGGCCAGCAGTTAGGCACGGCGGAATCGCTGGAGTTGGGGCGTCTGGCCAATAGTAATCCGCCGGAACTGCTACGCTACGACGCCACCGGCGCCCGATTGGATGACGTGCGGTTTCACCCCGCCTGGCATTTGCTAATGCAGGGACTGTGCGCCAACCGGGTGCATAATCTTGCCTGGCAGGAGGATGCCCGCGCGGGTTCGTTTGTTGCCCGTACTGCCCGCTTTATGCTGCATGCCCAGGTGGAGGCGGGAACGTTATGCCCGATAACCATGACCTTCGCCGCAACGCCGCTGCTACAGCGCGCGCTGCCCACCGTCTTTAGCGACTGGCTGCCGCCGTTGCTCAGCGACCGCTATGACCCGCATCTGGCGCCCGGCGATCAGAAGCGTGGGTTGCTGATTGGTATGGGAATGACCGAAAAACAGGGCGGTTCCGATGTGCTCAGTAATACCACCCGGGCGGAAAAAACGGCGGAAGGATTCTATCGGCTGGTGGGGCATAAATGGTTCTTCTCGGTGCCGCAGAGCGACGCGCATCTGGTGCTGGCTCAGGCGTCGGGTGGGCTCTCCTGCTTCTTTGTGCCGCGCTTTTTACCCGATGGCCAACGCAATGGCGTTCGCCTGGAGAGGCTGAAAGATAAATTAGGCAACCGCTCTAACGCCAGTAGCGAAGCCGAATTCTTTGACGCCTGCGGGTGGCTGATAGGCGAAGAAGGCGACGGCGTGCGGCAAATTCTCAAGATGGGCGCGCTGACCCGCTTCGACTGCGCCGCCGGCAGTCATGCCCTGATGCGCCGCGCTTACTCGGTGGCGCTGTATCATGCGCTGCAGCGTCAGGCGTTCGGCAAGAATCTGGCCGATCAGCCGATGATGCGTCAGGTGCTGGGCCAGATGGCGCTGCGTCTTGAAGGACAAACCGCTTTTCTGTTCCGTCTGGCTCGCGCCTGGGATCGGCGCGACGATGCGCATGAAGTGCTATGGGCTCGTTTATTTACCCCGGTCGCCAAGTTTGCTATCTGTCGCGCTGGTATACCGTTTGTCGCTGAGGCGATGGAAGTGCTGGGCGGTATCGGTTATTGCGAAGAGAGCGAACTCCCGCGCTTATACCGTGAGATGCCGGTGAATAGTATCTGGGAAGGCTCCGGCAATATTATGTGTCTCGACGTGATGCGGGTACTTAGCAAGCAGCCTGCGGCGCTAGAAATGCTGGCGGCGGAGTGTGCTGAGGTTAAGGGGCAGAACCGGCATTATGACCGCGCGTGGCGACAGCTTCAGCAACTCTTACGGCGACCTGTTGAGGCGCAGGGACGAGAAATAGCGCGTCTGGTGTATTGCCTGGGGGCGGGTGCGCAGATGCTGCGCTTTGCGTCGCCGCCGCTGGCCCAGGCATGGTGCCGAATGATGCTGGATCCGCGAGGAAGTGTCCGCCTGGACGCTCAACTGCTTGACGATGCGCTGCTGCGAGCAATGGGGCGCGGACGACAGCCGTCTCAGGCGTAGAGAATGGCCTGCACTCGCCAGCTATCCGGCTGCGGCTCTTCATACATCTGAACGATACGATACCAGGAAGCGCCCTGCTCATCGGCTTTTACGGCAATGGCGTGCTCGACATCCTGCTGACTGCCGGAGATATTATTGACGGAAATCAGACCAATTTCGTTCAGGCCGGTGACGCAATCCGCACTGGCGAATTCGGCTGACTGAGCGGAAGTATTGGCCGTCGCGGTGGTCAGCAACAGGCTGGGTAAGGTCAGTGATCGTTTCATCGTCAGCTCCATTTCACGTAATCCCGAGGGCAGTCCGTTTGCTAACGTTCTGCCAAAAAGGCTGGCCGAACGTTATTATGCGCAGGAGAACGTGAATGGACGCAAAGCAGTGTAAAGCTGATTAAAAGCGCATCACGCTGCTATTTATGATACAGAATCGCTTGCGAATACCACTGGCCGGGAACCATGGTGTCATCGATCATGACGATGACGTAGTAATCCGCTTTGGCGGCTTCTGCTTTGGCTTTCAACGCGGTCTCGACATCCATCGGCGAACCGTACATTAGCACGCTGACGGTACCTATCTTTTGCAGGCCCTCAGTCTGATTGCGACGAATCTCCTGCGGATGATCGCTTGCCGGCGGCGGTGCCTCCGGCGTACCCTGCAGGACACTACATCCGCTTAAGGCGAGAGCCAGTAACCACGGTGTAAACCTACGCATGACCATATCTCGTTTCCTGATAGTGATAGTGTAGTGGTAGCCTGAACATCATTTCTGGGGAATGTTCCCGAATTGTTATCTATCGCGCGATTTTCGAATGAAAATGTTATGAAAGCGTAACCGAGCTCTCAACATTATAATTCACGGCAAAAGCAGAATTTTGGTGGTTGCTTTTTGCGCATTGCGTGATGCCACTATAAAGAAGGAGACGATAAATGATAACACTCGAAATGCGCAATCTGGCGGGCGGTGAAGTGATTCACGCCTGTCCGGCTGGGATGGCGGAGAAACCGCTGCCGGTTATCGTCTTCTATCACGGTTTTACCTCTTCCAAACTGGTCTACAGCTACTTTGCCGTCGCGCTGGCCGAAGCCGGCTTCCGGGTGATTATGCCGGATGCCGCCGAACATGGCGCGCGTTTTCACGGCGATGATGCCGGGCGAATGCAGCGCTTTTGGCCGATCCTGCGACAAAACTTTGTTGAGTTTGCCGCACTGCGGGAAGCGATTATCGCTGAGGGGTGGCTGGAAGACGAGCGGCTGGCGGTGGCCGGCGCATCAATGGGCGGCATGACCGCGCTCGGCATCATGACTCATCATCCTGAGCTTAAATGTGTGGCCTGCCTGATGGGCTCGGGCTATTTCAGCACCCTTGCACAGACGTTGTTTCCGTCGCCCGAATTCGATACGGCAAGCCTGGCGGAGTGGGACGTCACTCATCAGCTGGCGGCAGTGGCTGATAAGCCGTTGCTGCTGTGGCACGGTGATGCCGATGATGTGGTTCCACCCGGTGACACTTTCCGTCTGCAGCAGGCGTTAACGCAGAGCGGCCTGGCAACTAACCTGACCTGCCACTGGCAAAAGGGCGTGCGTCACCGCATCACCCCGGAAGCGCTGGACGCGACCACCGCCTTTTTTCTGCGGCATCTTTAAACGCGAATAACCTGCACGCCCTGATCCTCAAGCTGCTTGAGGATCGTTTCATCGGCCTGCTTACCGGTGATAACCAGGTCGATTTGGCTGGCCTGGCTGAACAGCATCCCGGCGCGTTCGCCGACTTTGCTGCTATCGACCAGTACCGCCAGTTTGCCAACGACGTTAAGCATTTTCTGCTCGGCCATCGCAGTCAACATATCCGTTTTGTACAATCCCTCGGCGGTTAACCCTTTGCCGCTGGTGAACATCCAGTGCCCGGCATACAGGCTGTTTTCGCTACCCTGCGGGCTGAGGGTGATGAAGTGGCTGTGGTTATATTGCCCCCCCATAATGATCACGCTGTCATGCTCCTGATCAATCAGATAGTTGGCCAGCGGCAGGTAGTTGGTGATGATCTGCACCGGTTTGCCGCATAGTTCGCGGCCGAGCAGGAAGGCGGTGGAGCCGCAGTTGATAACAATGCTTTCGCCCGGCGACACCAGCTGCGAGGCGGCGCGGGCAATCCGCACTTTCTCATCATGGTTTTGCGCCTGATGAATGTTCATTGGCGACCATCGCGGGCGCTGTTCGCTGATGGCTTCCGCGCCGTTACGAACTTTTTTCAGCTTGCCGTTTTCATCCAGCTTATTAATATCGCGTCTTGCTGTCGCCGGAGAGATGCCGAGACGGGAAATTACCTGTTCAACGGTGACGAATCCCGTTTGCGCCAGCAAATCCAGTAAAATTTGATGTCTTTGCGCTTCAGTCATGAGCGAATCCGATTAAAAGTGACAAGCAAAGATGATATTTGAAATCAACGCTAAATACTAATGCGGAAAGGGAATTCCGGCGAGCGCGCCCGCCGGAATACGGTTACAAGAAGGATTTGAACGGCAGGTCCGGCTCAATGGTAAAGCAGTCGTCGAACCCGCGTGGGTAGTGGTACTCGAAATTGTCTTTATCCAGCGGCCAGGTAAATTTACCGCCGACCTGCCAGATAAACGGCTTGAAGCCGTATTTCAGACGATCTTTTTTCATCTCCCACAGTACGCGGATCTCTTGCGGGTCGGCCTGGAAGTTGGACCAGATATCGTGATGGAACGGGATAACCACTTTGGTATTCAGCGATTCCGCCATGCGCAGGATATCGGCGCTGGTCATTTTGTCGGTGATGCCGCGCGGGTTTTCCCCGTAGGAACCGAGGGCGACGTCAATCTGATGGTCGTTGCCGTGCTTCGCGTAGTAGTTGGAGTAGTGGGAGTCGCCGCTATGGTACAAGTTTCCGCCCGGCGTTTTGAACAGATAGTTGACCGCGCGTTGGTCCATGCCGTCCGGCAGCACGCCGGCGGCTTTTTGATCGGCGGGAAGGGTAATGAGGGCCGTACGATCGAATGCATCGAGCGCGTGGATCTCAATGTCTTTGATCTTCACCACATCACCCGGCTTCATGACGATGCAGCGTTCTTTCGGCACGCCCCAGCCAATCCACAGGTCAACGCAGGTTTTCGGCCCGATAAACGGCACATCGGCGGCGCAGTTTTGCATCACCGCGGCGGCGACGTTAACGTCGATATGATCGTTGTGATCGTGCGTCGCCAGCACGGCGTCAATTTGGCGGATGGCGAAAGGATCGAGCACGAATGGCGTAGTGCGCAGGTTCGGCTGTAGTTTTTTCACCCCGGCCATGCGCTGCATCTGGTGGCCGGTTTTCATCAGCGGATTACCGTGGCTCTGCTTACCGGTGCCGCACCAGAAATCGACGCAAATATTAGCGCCGCCTTCCGATTTAAGCCAAATACCGGTGCATCCCAGCCACCACATGGCAAAGGTGCCCGGCGCAACCTGCTCTTGTTCGATCTCTTCATTCAGCCAACTGCCCCATTCCGGGAAAGTGCTCAAAATCCAGGATTCACGGGTGATGGTTTGCACTTTACTCATCTATCTCTTCCTCTTTTATTTCAAAAGTAATCAATTGGTGATTTGTTTTGATTTATATTGTCACTGTTTTTTCAGGAATGCAATCGGCTATTTTCGATAAAAAGCGCTGATATCGTTGCGCTAACGCGCTGATAAACCCTGAGTTTAATATCATGGATGTATGTATATTGTTGATATTAGTGGTTTGTTTGGTTGTGATATGACGTAGTGGAAAATACACGCATAAAAAATGTGATTATTTGCGTGATGCGTCACATTTAATCAAATTCAATCTTGTTGTGATTGTTTTTGATTATTAGAGTGAGGGCGACGACAACTGCTGAGCGTCATGCGCGTTCAAAGCCTTCCTCTTCTGGAGTGTGTTATGGAGATCCTCTACAACATCTTTACCGTCTTCTTTAATCAGGTAATGACTAATGCCCCGCTGCTGCTGGGTATCGTGACCTGCCTTGGCTATATCTTGTTGCGTAAAAGCGTCAGCGTGATTATCAAAGGCACGATCAAAACCATCATTGGTTTCATGCTGTTACAAGCCGGCTCTGGCATTCTTACCAGCACCTTTAAGCCGGTGGTGGCGAAAATGTCAGAGGTTTATGGCATCAATGGCGCGATTTCCGACACCTACGCCTCGATGATGGCGACCATCGACCGGATGGGTGAAGCCTATAGCTGGGTGGGATATGCGGTGCTGTTGGCGCTGGCGTTAAACATCTGTTACGTCCTGCTGCGCCGCATTACCGGCATCCGCACCATTATGCTGACTGGCCATATCATGTTTCAGCAGGCGGGGCTGATTGCGGTCTCTTTCTTCATTTTCGGCTACTCCATGTGGACGACCATTATCTGTACCGCGGTACTGGTCTCCCTGTACTGGGGGATCACCTCCAACATGATGTTCAAGCCGACTCAACTGGTTACCGACGGTTGCGGCTTCTCTATCGGACACCAACAGCAGTTTGCCTCGTGGATTGCCTATAAAGTGGCGCCGTATCTGGGGAAAAAAGAGGAGAGCGTCGAAGACCTCAAACTGCCCGGTTGGCTCAATATCTTCCACGACAACATCGTCTCTACCGCGATTGTGATGACCATTTTCTTTGGCGCCATTCTGCTCTCCTTTGGTATCGACGTTGTACAGGCGATGGCGGGCAAAACCCACTGGACGGTCTATATCCTGCAGACCGGTTTCTCCTTCGCCGTGGCCATTTTCATCATTACCCAGGGCGTGCGTATGTTCGTCGCCGAGCTGTCCGAAGCCTTCAACGGTATCTCACAGCGCCTGATCCCCGGCGCCGTGCTGGCGATCGACTGCGCCGCTATCTATAGCTTCGCGCCGAATGCCGTGGTCTGGGGCTTTATGTGGGGCACCATCGGCCAACTGATTGCCGTGGGTATTCTCGTCGGCGTTGGTTCCTCCATCCTGATCATCCCGGGCTTTATCCCAATGTTCTTCTCTAACGCGACGATTGGCGTCTTTGCTAACCACTTCGGCGGCTGGCGCGCGGCGCTCAAAATCTGTCTGGTGATGGGCATGATTGAAATCTTCGGCTGCGTGTGGGCGGTGAAGTTGACCGGAATGAGCGCCTGGATGGGCATGGCGGATTGGTCAATCCTGGCGCCGCCGATGATGCAGGGCTTCGCCTCGATAGGGCTGGCGTTTATGGCCGTCATTATTCTGATTTCACTGGCTTATATGTTCTTCGCCGGCCGCGCGCTGCGCGCCGAGGAAGACGCAGAAAAACAACTGGCAGAAGCCTCTGCTCAATAAGGAGTTCTGATTATGACCGTACGTATTCTGGCTGTGTGTGGCAACGGGCAAGGAAGTTCCATGATCATGAAAATGAAGGTGGACCAGTTCCTGACGCAATCAAATATCGACCACACGGTGAACAGCTGCGCGGTAGGTGAGTATAAAAGCGAACTAAACGGCGCGGATATCATTATTGCCTCGACCCACATCGCCGGCGAAATCACCGTCACTGGCAATAAATACGTGGTTGGTGTGCGCAATATGCTGTCGCCTGCGGATTTCGGCCCAAAACTGCTAGAAGTGATCAAAGCCCACTTCCCGCAGGATGTGAAATAAGGAGCCGCCATGAAACTTCATGATTCTCTGGCGCAGAACCACTCCATACGCCTGCAGGCGGAGGCGGAAAGCTGGCAGGAGGCGGTGAAAATCGGCGTCGATCTGCTGGTGGCCGCCGACGTAGTGGAACCGCGTTACTACCAGGCGATCCTCGATGGCGTCGCGCAGCATGGCCCCTATTTTGTTATCGCGCCGGGGCTGGCGATGCCGCACGGCCGTCCGGAAGAGGGCGTTAAGAAAACCGGCTTTGCGCTGGTGACGCTCAAAAAACCGCTAATTTTCAATCACGAAGATAACGACCCGGTCGACATTCTGATCACCATGGCGGCAGTTGACGCCACCACCCACCAGGAGGTGGGCATCATGCAGATCGTTAACCTGTTTGATGACGAAGCCAATTTCGACCGTTTACGCGCCTGCCGCACCGAGCAGGAAGTGCTGGATTTAATTGAAAACGCCACTGCGGCGGCTGTTTAAGAGGGAGTTGATACGATGTCTCAGTTACCAATGTTGCAGGTTGCGCTGGATAACCAAACCCTGTCTCACGCCTATGAGACCACCCGGCTGATCGCCGAAGAGGTGGATATCATTGAAGTCGGCACTATTCTCTGCGTCGGCGAAGGAGTGCGCGCGGTGCGCGATCTGAAAGCGCTGTATCCGCATAAAATCGTGCTGGCGGATGCCAAAATCGCCGATGCCGGTAAAATCCTGTCGCGGATGTGCTTTGAAGCCAACGCCGACTGGGTGACCGTGATCTGCTGCGCCGATATCAACACCGCCAAAGGGGCGCTGGATGTCGCTAAAGAGTTCAATGGCGACGTACAAATTGAACTGACCGGCTTCTGGACCTGGGAGCAGGCGCAGGCGTGGCGTGATGCGGGTATTCAGCAGGTGGTCTATCACCGCAGCCGCGACGCGCAGGCCGCGGGCGTGGCGTGGAGCGAGGCGGATATCAGCGCGATTAAGCGCCTTTCCGATATGGGCTTCAAAGTCACCGTGACCGGCGGACTGGCGCTGGAAGACCTGCCGCTGTTCGCCGGTATCCCTATTCACGTCTTTATTGCCGGGCGCAGCATCCGCGATGCCGCCTCGCCGGTGGAAGCGGCTCGCCAGTTTAAACGCTCTATCGCCCAGCTGTGGGGTTAAGGAGCGGTTATGTTGTCGAAACAAATTCCGCTCGGTATCTATGAAAAAGCGCTCCCCGCCGGGGAGTGCTGGCTGGAGCGGTTACAGCTTGCGAAAGCGCTGGGTTTTGATTTTGTTGAAATGTCGCTTGATGAAACCGATGCCCGTCTCGCCCGGCTGGACTGGAGCCAGGAGCAGCGCCTCGCGCTGGTCAAGGCGGTAGCCGAAACCGGCGTCCGGGTACCATCGATGTGCCTTAGCGCCCATCGTCGTTTTCCGCTCGGCAGCGAAGATGACGCGGTGCGCAAGCAGGGGCTGGACATCATGCGTAAAGCCATTCAGCTGGCGCAGGATGTGGGGATTCGGGTGATCCAGCTGGCGGGCTACGATGTTTATTATCAGCAGGCGAATGATGAAACGCGCCGCCGTTTTCGTGAAGGCCTGAAAGAGAGCGTCGAGATGGCCAGCCGGGCCCAGGTCACGCTGGCGATGGAAATCATGGACTATCCGCTGATGAACTCGATCAGTAAGGCGCTGGGTTATGCCCACTACCTGAATAATCCGTGGTTCCAGCTTTATCCGGATATTGGCAATCTGTCGGCGTGGGATAACGACGTACAGATGGAATTGCAGGCCGGCATGGGGCATATCGTGGCGGTACATGTCAAAGATACGAAGCCCGGCGTCTTTAAAAACGTGCCGTTTGGTGAAGGGGTCGTCGATTTTGAACGTTGCTTCGAAACGCTCAAGCAGACAGGCTACTGCGGTCCGTATCTGATTGAGATGTGGAGCGAAACCACCGATGATCCGGCGGCGGAAGTCGCAAAGGCTCGCGACTGGGTGAAAGCGCGGATGGCCCGCGCGGGCCTGACGGAGGCGGCATAATGCAGCAGCTTAAACAGCAGGTATTTGCAGCTAATATGGATCTGCCGCGCTACGGGCTGGTGACCTTTACCTGGGGCAACGTCAGCGCAATCGACCGGCAACGTGGGCTGGTGGTGATTAAGCCCAGCGGCGTAGCCTACGAGTCAATGACCGTCGATGATATGGTGGTGGTCGATTTGCAGGGCAACGTGGTGGAAGGGCGCTGGCGTCCCTCTTCTGATACCGCTACCCACCTTGCGTTATACCGCCGTTATTCCGGCCTTGGCGGGGTGGTGCATACCCACTCGACGCACGCTACCGCCTGGGCGCAGGCGGGGCTGGCAATCCCGGCGCTCGGCACCACTCACGCGGACTACTTCTTCGGTGATATCCCCTGCACCCGGGCGCTCAGCGCACAGGAGGTGGAAGAGGCCTATGAGCTGAACACCGGGAAGGTGATTATCGAAACGCTGGGCGAGGCCAACCCGTTACATACGCCGGGAATTGTGGTGTATCAGCACGGACCCTTCTCCTGGGGGAAAGATGCCCACGAGGCGGTGCACAATGCGGTGGTGATGGAAGAAGTGGCGCGAATGGCGTGGATCGCCCGCGGCATTAATCCGCAGCTACAGCCCATCGACAGCTGGCTAATGGAGAAACATTTTCTGCGTAAACACGGGCCTGACGCCTACTACGGGCAGAAGTAAGCTACGCGCTCCGGGGCTTTCACCTCAGGGTGAAGCAACTGGTCTGGCCCCGGAGCCGTTTTTAACCCTGACGATAGGCCGATGGCATACAGCGCATGCCGATGAGCGTCAGCAGACAGATAACCGCGCCGGCGTAAAACGTCGATGCGGCGCCGAAGCTTTCCCAGAGTATCCCCGCGCCGGTACTGGCCAGCAGCAGCGCCAGCCCGCTCATCAGGTTGAACATGCCGAATGCCGTACCGCGTAGTTCCGGCGGCGCGGTATGCGCAACCATGGCCGCCAGTAGGCCTTGAGTCATGCCCATGTGAATCCCCCACAGCGCGACACCGATCAGCAGCGTGCTCCAGTGGCCGCTGAGCGCCAGCACGATATCGGCGAGGATCAGCACCAGCAGCCCCCATTGCAGCAGTTTACTGTGGCTCATGCTGTCAGAGAGCTTACCGAACGGGTAAGCCGTGAGGCTGTAGACCAGGTTCATCGCGACCATGACCAGCGGAATAGTAAACAGCGGGATCTCCATCTGCTGGGCGCGCAGTACCAAAAAAGCTTCGCTGAAGCGGGCGAGGGTGAAGATACTGCCGATCGCCACCACCCACCAGTAAGCGGCAGAGAGCTTTTTCAGGTTTTCGCGCTTCAGCGGATTGCTACGTTTGTGCGCGATGGCGGATTTCGGCTCCTGCAGACCAAAGCCCAGTAGAGCAATGGATAGTACGGCGGGAATGACCGCCACCCAGAAGATAGCGTGAAAATCGTTGGCCCAGATGAACATCAGCAGCACCGCCAGCAGCGGGCCGAGAAAGGCGCCGACGGTATCCAGCGCCTGGCGTAACCCGTAGGCAGCGCCACGGATCTCCGGCGGTGTTACGTCGGCGACCAGCGCATCGCGCGGCGCTCCGCGGATACCTTTTCCGACGCGGTCGATCATGCGGGCGCTAAATACCACCCCGGCGCTCGGCGCGAGGGCAAACAGCGGTTTACTCAGCGCCCCCAGCCCGTAGCCAAGCAGCGCCAGCCCTTTGCGTTTGCCAACGTAGTCGCTAATGACGCCGGAGAAGACTTTGAGAATTAAGGCGGTGGCTTCGGCTAGCCCTTCGATAAGACCGATAATAATGACGCTGGCGCCGAGCGTGGTGGCCATAAACAGCGGAAGCAGGCTGTGGATCATCTCGGATGAGACATCCATTAGCAGGCTGACGCCGCCGAGCACCCAAACTCCTTTCGGGATGCGACCTAACGTCGCGAAACGCGGGACCATCAATCACTCCTGATTAACAAACGGTGAATTGATGATTAAATCAGGTTGCGATGACGCTGGTAAGTCAGTTTGGAAAATAATTCTCAATTGCGTTTACATCGGCTATCGCTTCGCCCCTCGTGAGGAGAGGCGAAGCATCGACCTGGGTTAGCGGTAAATAGCGGCGCTGGCATGAATAAGGCCATTGCTCTGCGGTTCGTGAATCAGGATTGGCTGGAAGTACTTCGCTCCCAGGGCATCGCTTTCCTGGTTCAGGGCCTGGTCGGCCTCTTGCTTGCTAGCCATATTATGGTTGATATAAATTACGCCCAGACTCTGCACATCGTCCATGTTGCGAGCCTGACGCCCATCGATTTTGATGGCTGCCAGCGCGTTGGCGCTAAGGAGTAGCGCAGCCATAACGGCGATGATAATGCTTTTCATAGAACGCTCCTTACTGACAGTACGGGTAAAACGCTGGACTCCTCTTGCTGGTGTCTGGCCATTGATTAAATTGTAATCGCTGGCGCGTCGCCTGATAGCGACCTTTTCTGATGCAGTTGTTCAAAAAAATGCCGCGTTCGTTATTGGTTAATTTTAAATCACCCACTTAGCCCAGCTTGGCGCTTAGTGCGAATTATTTGTGCAAATGCGCTTGTGTTCCTGGGGGGGCGCAATTAGAATGACGCGTCAATTTTTCAGCCGCCCTTTAACACGTTCCTTGCCTCCATGGGCCGCGGCTGACCCAGACAGGAGGCTGAATAATCCGTAAGGAGCAATTCGATGCGTCATTACGAAATCGTTTTTATGGTCCATCCTGACCAGAGCGAACAGGTTCCGGGCATGATCGAACGTTACACTGGTGCAATCACTGCAGCAGAAGGTACGATCCACCGTCTGGAAGACTGGGGCCGCCGTCAGCTGGCTTATCCGATCAACAAACTGCACAAAGCTCACTACGTTCTGCTGAACGTTGAAGCGCCGCAGGAAGCGATCGATGAGCTGGAAACTAACTTCCGCTTCAACGACGCCGTTATCCGCAGCATGGTAATGCGTACTAAGCACGCTGTTACCGAAGCATCTCCGATGGTTAAAGCGAAAGACGAGCGCCGTGAGCGTCGTGAAGATTTCGCTAACGAAACCGCAGATGATTCTGAAGCTGGGGATTCTGAAGAGTAATCCTGATGACCAACCGTCTGGTGTTGTCCGGCACCGTGTGCAGGATGCCCCTTCGAAAGGTCAGCCCGTCAGGAATTCCTCATTGCCAGTTCGTGCTTGAGCATCGTTCTGTGCAGGAGGAAGCCGGTTTTCACCGGCAGGCGTGGTGCCAAATGCCCGTTATTATTAGCGGACACGAGAACCAGGCCATTACTCACAGTATAACGGTCGGTAGCGCAGTCACCGTTCAAGGGTTCATTAGTTGCCATAAGGCAAAGAACGGCTTGAGTAAAATGGTTCTGCATGCCGAGCAGATTGAATTGATAGATTCTGGAGACTAGCCATATGGCACGTTATTTCCGTCGTCGCAAGTTCTGCCGTTTCACCGCGGAAGGCGTTCAAGAGATCGACTATAAAGATATCGCTACGCTGAAAAACTACATCACCGAAAGCGGTAAGATTGTCCCAAGCCGTATCACCGGTACCCGTGCAAAATATCAGCGTCAGCTGGCTCGCGCTATCAAACGCGCACGCTACCTGTCCCTGCTGCCGTACACTGATCGTCATCAGTAATCGGTCACGGTCCATTAATACGACTTTGAGAGGATAAGGTAATGCAAGTTATTCTGCTTGATAAAGTAGCAAACCTGGGTAGCCTGGGTGATCAGGTAAACGTTAAAGCGGGCTATGCTCGTAACTTCCTGGTACCACAGGGTAAAGCTGTTCCAGCTACCAAGAAAAACGTTGAGTTCTTCGAAGCGCGCCGCGCTGAACTGGAAGCCAAACTGGCTGACGTTCTGGCCGCTGCTAACGCACGTGCTGAAGCAATCAACGCACTGGGCACCGTTACCATCGCGTCCAAATCTGGCGACGAAGGTAAACTGTTCGGTTCCATCGGTACTCGCGACATCGCTGACGCTGTTTCTGCAGCTGGCGTTGCCGTTGCGAAGAGCGAAGTTCGCCTGCCGAACGGCGTTCTGCGCACCACCGGTGAGCACGAAGTAGACTTCCAGGTTCACAGCGAAGTCTTCGCTAAACTGGTTGTTAACGTTGTAGCTGAGTAATTTTTTACTCAACTCACGTCGATGCGCCGGCCTTGTGCCGGCGTTTTGCTTTTTAGCGCCAGCCTGATTTTTATCTGGTATGGTAGCTATTCTCTCCACTTTCTGGATGATAAAATAAAACACGATTTTATTTCCGGTAAAGTTAATGGACGCTTCCTTTCCGACCCCCTCGATTTTTGCCAATAAAAAAGTAGCTTATGTCTGCGCGACGCTATGCTGTCTGCTGTGGGGCAGTTCTTATCCCGCGATAAAAAACGGCTATGAACTTCTGCACATCGCCACCGATGATGTCCCCTCAAAAATTGTTTTTGCTGGTTATCGCTTCCTGTTTGCAGGCTTATTGTTGCTGCTGTTTGCGCTCGCGCAGCGCAAACCCATCGCCCGGCTCAATGGCCGCCAGTGCGGGCAGCTGGCGATGCTGGGGCTGACGCAGACCGCTATCCAGTACGCCTTCTTCTACGTCGGCCTGGCGTTCACCACCGGAGTGAAGGGATCGATTATGAATGCCACCGGGACGTTCTTCAGCGTTCTGCTGGCGCATTTTATCTACCAGAATGACCGGCTCAGCTATAACAAAACTATCGGCTGTGTGCTGGGCTTCGTCGGCGTGATGTTGGTGAACTTCAACACCTCATTGGGCGATTTTAATTTTGTCTGGCAGGGCGATGGCTTTGTCGTGCTGGCGGCGTTCATCCTCTCGGCGGCGACGCTCTACGGCAAACGCATCTCGCAAACCGTCGACCCGACGGTGATGACCGGCTGGCAGCTGGCCTTCGGCGGTCTGGTGCTGGTGGCGGGCGGGTATCTGACCGGCGGGGAGCTACGGATGCACAGCCTGACCGCAGCGATGATCCTTGGCTATTTAACTCTGCTGTCGTCGATAGCTTTTGCGCTATGGAGCGTGCTGCTCAAGCACAATCGCGTCAGTATGATTGCGCCGTTTAACTTTGTTATCCCGGTGGCCGGGACGGTGCTGTCAGCGATCTTTCTTGGCGAGAATATCTTTGAGTGGAAGTACGCGATCGCGCTGGTGCTGGTGTGTGTAGGGATCCGCTGGGTGAACAAAAGCCAGGCGCATTAGGCCGGGCGTACAACCCGGCCTAAGCGAAGCGTTTATCGCGCACGCACGAAGCTGCCGTTCGACTGGCGGGTGAACAGCACCTGCTGGCCGTTGCCGGTATCAATAGTGAGGCCGGTGACGACGCCGTTGGCGTTCTGGCGAATTTGCACCGTCTGTCCACTCTGCAAGGTGCTTAATGGTTTGCCGGCGCCTTCGACCTGCGCCATGGCGTAGACGTCAGTGGCTGGCAGTCCGTGGTCGCGGAACAATTGCGCCAGCGTTTTGCCCGATTCAATCCGGTAGGTGCGCCACTGCTGTTCAATGCCCGGCGCAGATTGCTGCTGCGCCGGCTGCTGGTACGGCTGAGAAGAAGAAGAAGTTTGCGTCTGCGTCTGGTCCGGCTGTTCATCCTGAATGGCTTCAGGCGCCACAGGCGCAACCTGGTCGGCATCGCTGACCGTCGGCGTATTGGTGATTGGCGGAAGCGGCACGGCCTGATTGCCCGAACCTTGCGGCTGAGACTGGGACTGCAGATCGAGATTAGCTTCGCGGCTGGCCTGGGTCGGCGTGCTGTTATCGCCGGAGGGGAGCAGGAAACCAATAATGACCAGCAGGAAGCCGGCGATGATGCCGCGGCGATGCATGGGCGGTAGCGGATCCATGAGACGAAGTTGATCCGGGGCGTGCCAGATCTTCGCCAGGGTAGATGTCAATTCAAAGCGCCCGGGCATGGCTTTCCTCCTGCTCCGCATATTTTTATCCTGCTTATGAGTATAGACGGCTAACGTCCTGAAGGTAGAGGTTAACCTGATATCGCCTATTGTTTCTGTTTCGCTGAGATTTGTCATCATCCGCCGACAAAGTTTTACCCATTCCTCTATGGCTGTTATGCTTTCGAACGCTTTTCTCAAGATGTTTATCACCCAAAAAAGGAACAAAGATGGCAACCCCGACTTTTGACACTATCGAAGCGCAGGCAAGTTACGGTATCGGCTTGCAGGTTGGACAACAACTGAGCGAATCCGGCCTGCAGGGGCTGCTGCCGGAAGCGCTGGTTGCCGGCATTGCCGATGCGCTGGAAGGCAACCAGCCGCAGGTGCCGGTTGAAGCCGTACACCGCGCGCTGCGTGAAATCCACGAACGCGCTGACGCCGTGCGTCGTGAGCGCTTCCAGGCGATGGCCGCCGATGGCCAGAAATACCTCGATGAAAACCGTGAAAAAGAAGGCGTGAACAGCACTGAATCCGGCCTGCAGTTCCGCGTACTGACGCAGGGCGAAGGCCCGATCCCGGCGCGTACCGACCGCGTACGCGTTCACTACACCGGTAAGCTTATCGACGGTACCGTGTTCGATAGCTCCGTGGCCCGCGGCGAACCGGCTGAATTCCCGGTGACCGGCGTGATCGGCGGCTGGATCGAAGCGCTGACCCTGATGCCGGTAGGTTCCAAATGGGAACTGACCATTCCGCACAACCTGGCTTACGGCGAGCGCGGCGCGGGCGCTTCTATCCCGCCATTCAGCACCCTGATCTTTGAAGTTGAGCTGCTGGACATTATTTAAGCACCAGGGGCTTCCTCTCCTGTCAGGGGGAGGGAGCCAATAAAAACAGTGTAAAATCCTTAAGTTATAAATTTATTGGAATTTTGTATTGCATATAAGTTCGTTGAGTGTATTTTTGTGAGCTGTTTCGCGTTACATTGGTGATATAACACTCACTTTAAACATAAAATTAACATTATATCTAAATCATAGTATTCATCCCTCCGATTCTTACCTAATATCGATAAACCCTCTTGCCAGGGTTGCGACAAATGACAGGCCAACAGAGCCTGAACAACACAGACAGGTACAACAGGAAGAAAATCACATGGTAGATCAGGTCAAAGTCGTTGCCGACGAGCAGGAGACGACTGAACAATCGCTACGGCGAAATCTCACTAACCGGCATATTCAGCTTATTGCTATCGGCGGGGCGATCGGCACCGGGCTGTTTATGGGGTCTGGCAAGACCATCAGTCTCGCCGGGCCATCCATTATTTTTGTTTATATGATCATCGGTTTTATGCTGTTTTTCGTCATGCGTGCAATGGGCGAATTACTGCTGTCGAACCTCGAATATAAATCATTCAGTGACTTCGCCTCCGACCTGTTAGGGCCGTGGGCGGGGTATTTTACCGGCTGGACCTACTGGTTCTGCTGGGTGGTCACCGGGATGGCGGACGTTGTCGCCATCACCGCCTACGCGCAGTTCTGGTTCCCCGGACTTTCTGACTGGGTCGCTTCGTTAGCGGTTATCCTGCTGCTGCTGGGCCTGAACCTCGCAACCGTGAAGATGTTTGGCGAAATGGAGTTCTGGTTCGCGATGATCAAAATCGTCGCCATCGTGGCGCTGATTGTGGTCGGCCTGGTGATGGTGATGATGCACTTTAAATCGCCGACCGGCGTCGAAGCCTCATTCGCGCATCTGTGGAATGACGGCGGCTGGTTCCCGAAAGGCCTCAGCGGTTTCTTTGCCGGCTTCCAGATAGCGGTATTCGCCTTCGTGGGTATTGAGCTGGTTGGTACCACCGCGGCGGAAACCAAGGACCCGGAAAAATCGCTGCCGCGGGCGATCAACTCCATCCCGCTGCGTATCATTATGTTCTACGTCTTCGCGCTGATTGTGATTATGTCGGTGACGCCGTGGAGCTCCGTCGTGCCGAGCAAGAGTCCGTTCGTTGAACTGTTTGTTCTGGTTGGTCTGCCGGCTGCCGCCAGCCTGATCAACTTCGTGGTACTGACTTCCGCCGCCTCTTCCGCTAACAGCGGAGTGTTCTCCACCAGCCGTATGCTGTTCGGTCTGGCGCAGGAAGGTCAGGCGCCGAAAATGTTCGCCAAGCTGTCGAAGCGCGCGGTGCCGGCGAAGGGCTTAACCTTCTCCTGCATGTGCCTGCTGGGCGGCGTGGTAATGCTGATGGTCAACCCGAGCGTGATTGCCGCGTTCACCATGATCACCACGGTGTCGGCGATTCTGTTCATGTTCGTCTGGACCATTATCCTCTGCTCTTATCTGGTCTATCGTAAAAAGCGTCCGCAGCTGCACGAGAAGTCCATCTATAAGATGCCACTGGGTAAAGTGATGTGCTGGGTGTGCATGGCCTTCTTCGTCTTCGTACTGGTGCTGTTGACGCTGGAAGATGATACCCGCGAAGCGCTGATGGTTACCCCGTTGTGGTTTGTTTTGCTGGGCGCGGGCTGGCTGTTTGCCGGTAAAAAACGTCTGGCGAAATAAAAAAGGCCACCCGGAGTGGCCAATAAACTGACAATGTCGAGAGGGCGCCTGCGGGCGCTTTTTTTATGATTTTCCGGCGAGGGCACGCGGGAACAGCACGTTATTTTCCAGACTGATGTGCTCCATCAGGTCGTCAATCATCTCGTTAATGCCGTTGTACATCGCTTTCCAGGTGGTGCAGGCTTCCGGCGGCGGTGTCACGTTATGGGTGATGTGCTTGATGACTTCCAACAGTTCGCCCGCTTCGTCGTGCTCGCTTTCCATCACGCTGATAGGACCACCGGCCTGGGTTCCCATCCCCTGCTTGATCATCGGGAACAGGATCTGCTCCTCTTTCATCATGTGGCTGGAGAGTTCCTGGTGCAGCATGGTCAGATATTTGGTTAGTCCTTTTGGCACGTTCGGCTTATCGGCGTGGACGCGTTCAACCTTGGTTGCCTGCAGAATCAGTTCCGGCAGCTGTTCGCGGTGACGATCATGATAGCGAACGATGATGTGGTCGATGATGTCGGTGAACGGCGCGGCGCGCCAGTCGCGCTCGATCGGCTGCTCGGCCAGTTTTGTCAGCTCGGCTTCAATCGCCGCGACGTCCAGCGCTTTGCGCGCCGCCGCGCGATCCAGGGTTTGTTTGCCGCCGCAGCAGTAATCCATATCGTATTTACGGAACAGCGCGGAGGCGCGCGGGATGCTCAGCGCCAGCTCGCCTAAAGGTTGGTCACGGAAAGCCATAGCAATTACCTCGTCATCAAGAATATAAGATGTATATTAAATGCATCTTTAATCCATGGGAATACCCCTTTAGGATACCAGGCTATTTTTTTGGCTCGACGCGCAGTTCCTGCAGAACCGGTTTTTCCGGGCGGGCGCGAACCGCCGACACCACGCCGAGCACCAACAGCAGGATCCCGCTCAGCGTCAGCAGCGGCGGCAGGCTCTGGCGGAGCAGGAAGGTGTACAGCAGACCAGCCAGCGTCTCGAAGACGATCAGCGGCCCGAGGATCACCGTCGGCAGGCGCTGGCTGGCGACGTTCCAGCACAGCGCGCCCACCCACGAGCAGAGTACGGCAATCGCCAGCATCAGCGCGATGAATACAGCCGGGCGCGGGCCGAAGGGGAGCGGAAAGTTGAGGTGTTGGCCCTGCAGCCACCAGCAGGCGGCGATGTAACCGACCAGCGAGAGCGGCAGGGTGACCAACGCCTGCGCGGTAGCCCACATCATCGGCGGCTTATCCGGGTTTTCACGCAACCAGCGGGCGTTGCGCAGGGCATACCACGCCCAGCAGACGACGGCGATCAGCGCGAGAACAATGCCCGAACCATAGCGCCACGGGCTGAAATCAGGAAGCCCGTGCTGTAGCTCCGCCACGTTGACGCACACCAGCCCCAGGGCAATACAGATTAGCGCCGGAAATAGCCGCCGCCACGGCAGCTTGCCATCGCGCTTGCTATAAAGCAGGTTGGCGCACACCGGCAGTACTACCGGCAGGGTGCCGATAATCATTGTCGATACCGGCGCGCCGGTGCGCTGAATGGCACTGGCCAGACAGAAGTAATAGATCAGGTTCCCCATCATGGTCAGCGCCAGCGCGGTCCACCAATCCTTGCCGTTCAGCTGGCGTAGACGCGCGCGGCCGAGCCACGCCAGCGGCAGGGCGATAAGTCCCAGCGCCAGATAGCGCCCCATCGACTGCAGCACCGCCGGATATTCCGGCACCAGCAACGGGCCGACGAAAATCAGCCCCCACATTAACCCCGCCAGCAGGGCATACAACACGCCGCTAATCATGATGACATCCATCTTCAGTTTGCTTGCGCCAAGTGTAGGAGGGTACGAGGGAAAGAATATTGTATGAGATTGCGCTTTAGCGCCCGGCGACCTGCTTTTGGTAACGCACCGGTGTGATGCCGTAGCGACGGGTGAAGGCGCGGGTTAAATGTGACTGGTCGGTTAACCCGGCGGCAATGGCCACTTCGGCGGCAGGCATGCCGTGGGTCAGAAACGCCTTGGCGCGCCACAGGCGAATCGCCATCAGCATCTGGTGCGGGGTAACGTGAAAGTGGGCTTTAAACTGGCGCTGGAAGTGATAGGGGCTGAGCGCTGCCACCTGCGCCAGTTCATCAAGGCTGACGGCGCGCATATAGTTATCGTGCAGGTAGTCGCGTACCCGATCGAAGCGGTGCGCCGCTTCCGGCGCCATTGGCGCATGGTGAGCCAGCGGGCGGAAGGTATCAACCAGGTCGAGCAGCATTCCTTGCTGCGCCAGCGGATCGTCTGCGTGCCACAGGCCGTAAATCAGTTGGCCGATTTGCCGGGCTCGCTGCGGCTCCTGGCGCACGACCTCGCTGAACCACCAGTGGCGAACGCCGGTGAAGGCCTCCAGCCGATCCGGCTCCAGATAAATCATCCGGTAGCGCCAGCCTTCGGCGGTTTCCGCCTCGCCGGTATGGAGCTCATCCGGATTCATGGTGACGATGGAATTGGCAGAGGCGACGTGCTGGCTGCCGCGATAGCGAAAGCGTTCGGCGCCTTGTTCAATCACGCCGATGCCGAAGGCTTCATGGGTATGCGGTTCAAAGGCATAACGGGAAATATGGGCGTGATAGAGCTCAACGCCGGGAAGTTGTTCGAGATGGCGAAAGCGCGCGTGGTCTTTTTCATCGCTAAATTGTGGTGGTACGCCCTGCATGCCGTGTCTCCCGACGATTCATCCCTTCAATATTAGAGATGAAGCGCCGGGACGCAACCGCAAAAACTGACAGGGAGCGGTTAAATGATGCCTTTAACGCTATCGGCAAGCGACGTGGTCGGGCGGCCAATCAGTTTGCTCAGAGTGCGGCTGTCGTCAAACAGTCCGCCTTTCGACGCGCCGGTATCGGAATCCGCCAGCATATCGGCAAGCCCGGCCGGCAGGCCGACGTTTTTCAGCGCGGCGGCGAAATCGGCTTCGCTGAGGTTTTGATAAACCACATTTTTCCCGCTTTGCTTGCTCAGCTCGGCAGCCAGTTCGCTCAGGGTCCAGGCGTTGTCCCCCGCCAGTTCGTAAACTTTCCCGGCATGGCCCTCACCGGCGATAACGTGAGCGGCGGCGGCGGCATAATCGGCACGGGTGGCGGAGGCGATTTTACCTTCGCCGGCGGCGCCGATAAACACGCCGTGTTCCAGCGCTGGCGGCGCGCTGGCTAAATAGTTTTCGGTATACCAGCCGTTGCGCAGCAGCGCGTAAGGAATACCGGAATCAGCCAGCATTTGTTCGGTTTCGATATGTTCGCCGGCCAGGCCCAGCGGTGAGGTATCGGCATGCAGCAGGCTGGTATAGGCGATAAATTTCACCCCAGCGGCTTTGGCGGCGTTAATGACGTTACGGTGCTGAACGGCGCGCTGGCCGACTTCGCTTGATGAGATTAATAGCAGTTTATCAACCCCTTGCAGCGCGGCGGTAAGCGCGGCTTCATCGCCGTACTCGGCCTGCCGCACAGTGACGCCCCGCTGGCTGAGCGCTTGCGCTTTCGCCGGGTTGCGGACAATCGCCACGATCTGGCTGGCGGGGACGGTTTTTAACAGATCATGCAGTACGTGCTGGCCAAGCTGGCCGGTGGCGCCGGTAATCGCGATCATAGGTCTTCTCCTTCGTGTTCATTGGCAGTTGTGGTAAGCTAACACCTTAACTAACTTTTAGTAAGTACGTACAAAAAGGTAAGTATAAAATGGCCGAACCGACGCTGAGCGACAAACTGCGCAACGGGAATCTGTTTGCTGAACAGTGCCCGTCGCGTGATGTGCTAAAACACGTGACCAGCCGCTGGGGCGTGTTGATTCTGGTGGCGCTACGCGAGGGGACCCACCGCTTTAGCGATCTGCGGCGCAAAATGGGCGGCGTCAGCGAAAAGATGCTGGCGCAGTCCTTACAGGCGCTGGAACAGGATGGCTTTATCGACCGTGTTTCATATCCGGTGGTGCCGCCGCATGTTGAATATAGCCTGACGTCGCTCGGCCTGCAGGTGAGCGAGAAGGTGGCGGCGCTGGCGGACTGGATCGAGCTGAATCTCCCCGCGGTGCTGGCTAACCACGGGGAGTGAAAATGTATCACTCCCTGTAACCCCGGATAGCGGCTGGCGCCTTATCCGGGCTACCGGCCAGCTCCGCTTTGTAGCCCCGGTAAGCGCAGCGCCACCGGGGAGATGTACCCGGATAGCGGCTGGCGCCTTATCCGGGCTACAGGCCAGCTTCGCTTTGTAGCCCCGGTAAGCGCAGCGCCACCGGGGAGATGTACCCGGATAGCGGCTGACGCCTTATCCGGGCTACAGGCCAGCTCCGCTTTGTAGCCCCGGTAAGCGCAGCGCCACCGGGGAGATGTACCCGGATAGCGG
>NZ_JBEAHX010000013.1:0-49738 GCF_040062145.1 Klebsiella sp. JN_Kp121 | reverse complement strand
ATGGTTCAGCTGAGGCTACACAGATTGCACTACCTTTCGCTCAAATAGCAAGCAGCTTTCGGAACTAAAGAATCCACTTCTGGTCTATGGCGCGTTGCGCCGCTAAAGTTCTGTCCGCTTCGTGCCAAAAGCGGAAGTTAACTACGGATAAAATTCAGCGCCCCACACCCAGAGCCGCTGCATAACGGCAATAAGCTACACTTGTTCATTATTTCCACAACAGGAAAGCCTTCAGCTGCTTCAACGGTGTGTGTTTGACATCGCGCAGTTGGGACATTTTGATCAACAACGAGCATGGCCAGCTAACGATGAAATTGATACTTGTTCGACACGCAGAAACAGAGTGGAATTGGGAAGGAATTATTCAGGGGCACAGCGATAGCTCCTTGACCTGTCGGGGTTTGCGTGAAACATCCGTCCTACTAGCAGCGTTTAGTGCAAGTGAGTATCAAATAGAGCGTGTTTACGCTTCTCCGCTTGGGCGTGCCTGGCAAATGGGGCAAAGCCTGGCTGAACACTTTCATTGTTCACTGACGGCTGAACCGGCCCTTAAAGAGCAGGCCTTTGGTCAGTTTGAAGGTATGCCGTTAGAACTACTCAGACAAAAACATCCAAACTATGCAAATGCATTATTCAGGCTTGATGCAGAGTATTGTCCACCAGGGGGGGAGTCACTGGCGCATGCTTCTCAGCGAGTTATGCGTTTTTTACAAAACCTGGAAGATACCTCATCACATCAACAAACAATATGTATTGTGTCTCACGGGCATGTCAGTCAGGGCACTCTGGCAATTCTTAAAGAAGGGACTGTCGATAGTTTCCCTCGCTATGCTCATCCCAATGCAAGTTATTCTGTTATCGACCTGATTAATGGAAAATGTATTGGCCTAAAGTGGGGGATTGCTACACATTTACGTCACCTGAATTAGTGGCTACCTTCCAGGCATTGAAAACCCATCCTGCCAGAGTCATCATTATTTAAGCACAATGTTCACTCCTCGCTGTGAGTTCAACGGGTCGATGCAACGCTATCCTTAATCAAGGGGGGACGTTGCTATGAAACGAAGAACTCGGATTAACTTACCCGCGTTGTGCCGGATGCGGGCATCGCAAACTCATGCTCTTCTGATGACGTAGGTACTTAAAATGATTGTCCAGCTATTGAAACCGGACTTTTTCACACTGACACAATCAATGATTCCAGCCTAATTGAGGTAATGGCATAATCAGGCTGGCGAAAGTGAGGGTGAAATGGATAAAACAGCGAAAAATCAGATAGTAGATAGCGACATTGCACAGTTATTACTAAAGCACAGGAAAGCTCGTAACTGGACGGTAACGGAGCTTGCTCAACGCTCAGGCGTGAGCCAGGCGATGATTAGTAAGATTGAACGAGGCGTCTCCAGCCCCAGCGCGACTATCCTTAGTCGTTTAGCGAATGCCATGAATATTACGCTATCAAAACTTTTCGCCGAGCTTGAGGAACATCAGAATTCGCTGGTTCGTTTCGCTCACCAGCAGCAGCATTGGACAGATGAACAATCAGGCATTATTCGTTGGACATTGTCCCCGGCGGGCGCCAGTCCGGAACTGATAAAAGTTGAAATCCCTGCAATGGGTCAACTGACGATCCCCGCCTCCGCTATTGAGCATCTTTGCGGGCAAACACTTTGGATGCTGAGCGGCAACCTTGATTTTAGGGTCAATCATCAGACTCATCATTTGCAAGCGGGTGACTGTCTTGCTCTTACCTTTGCTGGCGAGTGCCAAATGACCAACCCGGATAGCGAACAGAGCTGTACATATATCGTTGCGTTTAGCCAAAAAAACAGATGATATTTCCCCTGCTAAACGGTTAGACGCCATTCCCTTTACGCAGGTGCAGCAGGGGATAAGGTCTTCCCTGACTATCCTGCCCGGAGCGCCCTGAAACCTGGAAGCCCATATGTTGATAAAACCCGACAGCCTGTTGGTTTTGTTCATTGACGTCGACGCTTAAATCAGGATGAAGAGCAAGGGCATGGGATATCAACTGTTTTCCGACGCCAAGCCCGCGAGCAGCAGCATCTACGAACAGGGCCTCCAGGTGACCATCATGTAAGAACATAAATCCGAGTGGCTGGTCTTCATCATTTGTCGCTACCCATACAGGGGTTTCCGAAAAAAAGCCGACCACCTCTTTTTCGATCTCTTGCCGGTCGTGAGCTGACAGAAAATCATGCGTAGCATCGACAGAACTTTTCCAAATTTGGATGATGTCTTCCGCTTCAGAAGGTCGTGACATTCTGATTTTTATCATCTTTTTTTCCTTAAAATGGACATGTTTTTGGGTAATAACCTACAAAATGAATCCACGTAATTTACTATGGTGTAATTAAATTCACAATAGTGAATGTGTCGTCAAGTCTATCGTTGCTAGACTCACTTTCAGGTGCAGAATGCCACGACCGGCGCTGGCCTGATAGCGCTCGAACTGGCGTACAAGCCGTTCGAGCACCACGATTTATTGTGGAAAGCCGCGATGAGTTCCGATTTATTGTTGTGGAGCTCACCCTATGCATGTCCTCAAGGTCACATTCACTGCTCAGGCTATGAAGCAGACTCGCTAGAAGATAGTCGAGTAAGGGGCAATGGATAATGCCTTTCAGGCCGATGCGTTCTACTGACTCAGAAATCTTTTTTACGGAAGCTATCGCGGATGGCGTCCCCCATCAGACAGGTCAGGTTCATCCAGGTAGGCTCGACTGCGAAATTCGCCATGTTTCCAGCCATATTGTCGAACGCTCGCTTGTTGGTATAGAGCATGTGCCCTGGTGACATAAACTTTGTCTCCATGATCGATTTCTCAACGTTCTCGTAATTGAGTAGGTTGCCAAAGTTGCCGCGACCAGAAACGAACGTCTTGCCTGCCTCATTTCCACCCCAGGTCAGATAGGGGTTGAGAAAAATGAAGGACGGCATGCTGTTGATGGCGACCGCACCATATTCCAGGTCAGACACCGCCTGCTCGAGTAATTTCTGATGGGCCTTTCTGGTGTCCTCATCGATAAGTATCGCACTGGCGAGCGTGCCAAGGAGCTGGGTGTTGGCGAACTTGACGGCGCCGGGGAGGAAGTGCGCGGCATTGGCTGGCAGGTCAAGCGGCACCTCAGCGAGCACCAGGCTGAACGCTTCATGTGAAGTGGCGTAGCCACCGGGCTCGACGTCTGTTAGTAATATGACATCGGAATGCGGATACTTGCCGCCCTCGGGGCTCAGTACTTCCGCATCGGGATAGGCCTGTCGAAAACCATCCACGACCTTGTCGGCGCCAGGGTAGTACATACCCATGGCCGGAGTAGTCTCCGAGATAGCGACCCGCAGCGCGTCGAGGAATTCCTTGCGCTGCGGCCAGTGCTTGCTTGTCACCAGAGTTTGGGGACGACCGCAGTTCGCGCCACCATTGAACTTCGCCATGGTGGCTATCTGCACTGCCTGGTGCTCAATTTCCTTCTTTGTCCATGGCCGGTCGCCCGGCACGATGATGCATGGGTTATTACCGCCGCATTCGGAGAGCAGCGGCGTCTCTGTCGCTGACATGATAGCCTCGGCCGTCGCGGTTCCACCAGTAAAGTAGATCCTGGAGAGGCGGGGGTCTACTGTCAGATCATGTCCCCGATCGGCATCGCAGAAGCTCAGAACGCGCCGATCAATCAGCGGCTGCATGATCTTTGCCCAAATCCTGTCGGTTTCTTCGTTCAGGTGATGCGGTTTGTGTACGACCGCACAGTTCTCGAAGAAGATCGCTTTCAACACCTCGAGCGCTGAGCTGTAGTTGCCTGCACCCAGCACGGCAATAATACCCGCGGGCTTTTCCATCGGATTGATTTGTTTCGGCGCGCCTTTCACACGGATGCGACTCTTCTGATCCGCGTACATCAACTTGTCCTTCCGCTCCTGCGGAAAGACATAAATGTCGTAGAGATCCTCACTCACTTTTTCCACGCTCAGCGGCTGTGGCATCTTGCCGTCGAGAATGGATTCATAAAGGATGATGGCTGCCGAGACGGTACTCGCCATAGGAACGACGGTAGCAACCTTAGACATTGGGTATGAAAAAAGAGGCGCACCGAGGATGTCATTCTTCATCTTGCTGTCGACGAAGGCGAGGTCATCACCGTACTTCTTCAGGTTTGCACGGACTTCCTCCAGCAGGCGCAAACGTTCTGCGGGAGATGTTGTGGTCCATTTTTGGGGATCCAGTTGGTCGATAGCTTCGGTAGCATTCATTGGAATTTCTCTATTGCTCAGATTGGACCGCCAGGACAGGTGGAACGTGTCCTGGCTGGTGCGATGTTTACATCTCACTATAGGAAGCAAGCCGCGACAACGCTCTGGCAATCCGCGCCAATTTTAATGCGAGAGATGCCAGCACAGGGAGTGAGTCGCGAATGTTACAGGTTGGCGCAACGTGCAGTCATTGTGGCGCGGTTTGAAGGGGGTTAAGCGCACGACTGCTCTATACTCTGAGCGTCGGTTGAATGAGCAATAGTGACGGAGTTCTGAAGGTGCAAAACAAAACTTTTCCCATGGATATTGGCTGGCTGGCAATACTGAAGGACTTAGGTGTTCAGCCTGGCCATGTATTACGTCGGGCCGGCCTTCCAGACGATTTACTCTCCCGTACAAGACAGGGGCTTTCTGGCGAAGACTATTTTCGTTTCTGGCGCGCTTTAGAGGCTGAGGCAAGTGATGCCATGTTTCCCTTACGCCTCGTCGAGACTCTCTCGGCTGATTCTTTCAACCCACCACTGTTCGCTGCCCTGTGCAGCGCGAATCTGGTACAGGCTTTGCAGCGCCTCGCCAAATACAAGCAACTGGTGGCGCCCATGAGCCTGGAAGTCAATACGGGTGACGCAGGCGAGCTGGTCGTGACACCTCGCTGGTTGTCGATACAAACCGAGGTACCTTACTCGCTGCAAGTGGCCGAGATTGCGTTTTTCGTGCGACTAGCCAGACTGGCTACCCGTGAGCACATTAAGGCGCATCGCGTTATCCTGCCGCAACTTCCGTCCAGTCGTTATCTCCGGCGTTACGAGAATTTCTTCGGCGTACCTGTGCAAAAGGGAGAGTATCCAGTTATCGCTTTCGCCGCTGTGGATGCTTTGCGTCCATTCCTGACGGTCAACGAAAGCATGTTTCACGCGTTCGAACCCGATCTTCGCCGACGGCTCAGTGAACTTGATTCGACGGCGTCGACGGCGGAACGCGTGCGTGCTGTCTTACTGGAGCTGTTGCCTGGTAACGCGGCTACCATTGAGAAGGCCGCGGAACGACTGGGCTTGAGTAAGCGTACGCTTCAACGTCGGCTTGAGGAGGAGGGGGAAAACTTTCGCGCCCTGGTCAATATGGTGCGGGAGAGCCTTGCCCGACACTACCTGGCAAATACCACGATGTCCGGCGCAGAGATCGCTTTCCTCCTTGGATTCGAAGATCCCAATTCCTTTTATCGCGCATTCCAGGGGTGGACTGGAAAAACACCTGACAGCGTCCGTCATGCCATGCGCTTGAATTGAGGAAAACACACCATGTCTAAACTTACCTAACAGGGGAAAGCCCTGTTTGCCGGCGTCCCCAGGACGGGTGGGCGGCTTTATACTTCAGTCCCTGCTGGCAGCTCCCTGAGCGGTACAAAAGATTTTCAGCTGTCCTGCCAAAGAAGACCTATTTTTATGTCAATCCGGTCAACGTCAGATATCAGGGAGAAGCTAAGCCTCTCCCTGAATTCACCCTCAGGCGTTAGCCGCCGCCTTTAACCGCGCCTTCATCAGGCTATAGGTCGTCCAGGCGTACCGTTCCGCCCAGTCCTGGTCGGCAATAGCCTCTACCTTCACCGCGCAGTACTTGGTTTCCGGGGTTTTCGAGATAGGATCCAGATTATCCTGGGTCAGCTCGTTACAGGCGCCGACCCACCACTGGTAGGTCATATACACCGCGCCGGGGTTGATTCGCTCGCTGAGATCGGCGCGAGTCATCACTTTGCCTCGCCGCGAACTCACCCATACCAGCTGACGATCGCCGATACCTGCCCGCTCGGCATCGGCAGGGTGCATCTGGATCCGGCCAGGTTCGTCCGCCAGCGACTGCAGCGCCGCGCAGTTGCCGGTCATTGAACGGCAGGAGTAATGGCCGACTTCGCGCACCGTGCAGAGCACCAGCGGGAAATCATCGTCCGGTGTTTCCGCCGGCGCGCGCCACGGCGCGGCGAACAGTTGCCCTTTGCCCGATGGAGTATCAAAGTGATTATCCTGATACAACCATGGCGTACCGGGGTGATCGAGCGTTGGGCACGGCCACTGCACGTGGCCCATATCGCCCATTTTCTCCCAGGTTACGCCGTAGAACAGCGGACAGAGTTCGCGCATTTCATCCCAGATTTGCTGGTTACTGGCGTAATGCATCGGATAGCCCATCTCGCTGGCCAGCAGGCTGATAATTTCCCAATCGCGTTTCACATTACCTGTGGGCGGAATAGCCTGTTCGAAACGCTGGAAGCCGCGGTCGGCGCAGGTAAAGACGCCGCCGTGCTCGCCCCAGGACGTCGCCGGCAGCAGCACGTCAGCCACTTCCGCCGTTTTGGTCATAAAAATATCCTGCACCACCACGAAATCCAGCGCTTCCATCCCTTTGCGTACCAGACCCAGATCGGCCTCGGTTTGCAGCGGATCCTCGCCCATGATGTAGTAGGCTTTGATTTCTCCCGCCAGCGCTTTATGCGGGACTTCGGTGATACGGGTGCCGATTTGCGTATCCATCAGCGCCGGATCGATGCCCCAGGCATTGGCGAATTTGGCGCGCACCGCGGCGTCGGTGACGTCCTGATAGCCCGGGAACTGGTTGGGTAACACCCCCATATCGCAGGCGCCCTGAACGTTATTTTGTCCACGGACCGGGCCGACGCCGACGTTAGCCCGCCCGAGGTTGCCGGTCAGCAGCGCGAGGCTGGCGAGACCGCGGACGACATCAACCGCCTGGCCAAACTGGGTTACGCCCATTCCCCACATAATGGTGGCGGAAGGGGCGGCGGCGAAGGTGCGCATCGCCCGGCGAATGGCCAGCGCCGGGACGCCGACCAGCGCTTCCACGGCTTCGGGAGAGTAGTCTTTCACCGCCTCACGATAGGCCTCAAGCCCTTCGGTATAACGCTCAACGTAATCGTGATTGTAGAGATCTTCTTCCAGCAGGACATAGGCGAAGGCGTTGACCAGCGCCATATTGCTGCCGTTGTTGAGCTGCAGATGCTGGTCGGCGATGCGGGCGGTTTCAATGCGCCGCGGATCGCAGACGATGATTTTCGCGCCGTTGTCGCGGGCTCTCAATACCCTTCGCGCCACGATAGGGTGAGAATCGGCGCAGTTATAGCCAAAGACCAGCAGACATTTTGAGTTCTCAATATCGCTTATCGAGTTGCTCATCGCGCCATTGCCGAGCGAAGCCTGCAGCCCGGCGACCGACGGCCCGTGGCAAACGCGGGCGCAGCAGTCGACGTTATTGGTATTGAGTACCGCACGGGCGAATTTCTGCATCACGTAATTGGTTTCATTCCCCGTGCCGCGGGACGATCCGGTGGTCATGATGGCGCGTGGGCCATATTTGGCCTTGATCTCGCGGAGCTTAGCGGCGGTGTAGCGAATCGCTTCTTCCCAACTGACCGGGGTGAATGGGCCGCCTTTCTGATAACGAATCATCGGCTGCTTCAGGCGAGGTGTGAGAAGCTGCGTGTCATTGAGGAAATCCCAGCCGTAGTAGCCTTTCAGGCATAGCTGGTTTTGATTGGTGACGCCGTCGGCGGCCTCGGCGCGAATGATTTTATCATTTTCGACAACCAATTTGAGTTTACAACCCGCCCCGCAATAGGGGCACACGCTGGTAATTTTATTCATCAGTAACAGACCTGTTAACAGTGAAGATAGGGCGATAGCGCGCCGGGCCCGGCAGGCTACCGTCAGCAAACGCGCGACGTCGATCGTCGTGCGATGCAAATCGATTGCATAATGCGTGCCAAAGTGAAGATAGCGCTGATTACGCGGGATGAAGGTGATGAAGACGCGGGAAAATCATGGATGTCGTCATAAGTGACGATGACGCGGGACGCCGTTGCTGACGATCGCCCCGCGGGGATTGAGGTTAAGCGTTGACTTCCATGTTCTGCTGCAGTTGGTTCAACGTCTCCTGCGACATCCCGGCCTGCCGCGCGGCGGCGCAGATCGCCTGCCAGCTACTGGCATCGAGCGGAATACCGTTTGCCAGCCGCTGCTGACGATTGGCCGCTTCCCACTCACCCGGCGCCAGAATAGGTGTATCGGCATCGTGCGGCGACTGTTTACACCAGTCGATAAAGGCCTCGGTTTCGCGCTGCATCTGCGGTGCATCGAAGGCTTCGGGGCTAAGGATAATGGTGGTCATGCAGTTGAAGATGGCGTCGACGCAGCCCTGCAGGCTGTCCTGGTGGGTCGTTTGCCCGCCTGAGACCGCGCCGCCGAGTACCTCGCACAGCGTCGCCAGGGCATAGCCTTTATGTTGGGCAAAGGTGAGCAGGGCGCCAAGCGGTGAGGTCTGCATCACCGCCGGATCGGTGGTCGGCTCGCCGCGAGAATCAATCAATGAGCCGGCGGGCACCGCTTCACCTTTATGCCATGCGACGCGGGTTTTGCCAAAAGCGATGGCGCTGGTGGCGTAATCGAGCAGCAGCGGCGGGTGGCCTTCACGCGGGAAGACCACGCAGAGCGGGTTAGTGCCGAAGCGGCTATCTTTGCCACGAAATGGCGCCACCATCGGATCGCCGACGACGCTGACGAAATGAATGGATATTAACCCCTGGGCCGCACACTGTTCCGCCCAGTAACCGATTCGCCCGATATGGTGAGCATTGCGCAGCGCTACCGCCGCGAGGCCGTGCTGTTTGGCTTTTTCAATCCCCAACTGCATGGCTTCATGGGCAACGACCTGACCGAAGCCGGCGTTACCGTCAAGGGTGACGACGGCGCCGGCGTCTTTCATCACGCTGGCATGGCGGTTAAGCTGCAAAAATCCTTCGCTATGGGATTTTACGTAACTCGGGATCATGCCGACGCCGTGCGAATCGTGTCCGGCAAGGTTGGCGGCGATCAGGTGGTCTGCGACCAGCGCGGCTTCGGTTGATGTACTGCCCAGCTGCGTGAACAGGGTGGTGACGAAGTGGTGTAGCTCCGTGGGGCGAAAGCGATGTCCTGTAGGCACGGATAGTCTCCTCGATGTATGTTGTTGTTTTGTTGCGTTTGCCGTTCCATGCTGCGCCGCAAGGCGCAGAAGATCAAGGCGATAAATATCTCTCACTGAATAGGGAGATTATTGGCATGGTTCATTTTGACGAAACCGCCCGGCAAAATGGTTTTGAATGTAATATTAGGTGAATATGTAAAAGGTACATTTATTATTGTCAGAAGTAAATTTAATATTACTCTGAATAGCGTTATGTGATGGTTTTTTATTTGAGCAATTTTATTGTGATGGAGCGATAAAAGAGGTATCGTATTGATTCCGTTCAGTTGATGTAATAAATACCAAGCCTGATAGAATAAGGGAATACATGCAAATAATGAGGATGACATACGATAATTTCGATAAAGATGGATACGCAATCCTGCATGTTTATGGCGTTGGTAACTACAGAGTTTTTAGCGGTCAAAATCCATATACTAATCTTGCCAACTGTGCATTTCGACCGAATAGTGCCATACCAGTCGGGAAATATTGGATAGTAGATCGGCCTGTTGGGTCGAGGACTAATCAGTTTAGAGCGTGGGTAGGGGATCTGATAACAGGCAATGACCACAGTGAATGGTTTGGGTTATTTAGCGCTCAAACGATGACTGATAGTATTTTGATTAATGGGGTCTTAAGAGGTAGTTTCCGACTTCATCCTTTAAGGCCAGATGGAGGCGGTCTGTCGCAAGGTTGTATAACATTTGTGGATAGAAATGATTTTTATATTGTTAGGCAAACATTATTGAGAACATCTAAAGTGAAAGTACCGGGTTCTCGATCGGGTTTATTGGCTTATGGTTACGTAGATGTTCAGGGGAGCCGAGACTATGCCAGTTGTGAAGTACATTAAGAATTCATTACTATTTGCGGTATGTTTTCTTTTTGCCTTATGGCTTAGCAGCTATGGTAAACCTCTAAATGGCATCACGCTTTGGGTGATAGATCATACCTGGTGCCTATTTAACTCCCGTCTCAGTCAACCATATGAATCAGGAGCAGATCCCATTTCTTTTATTACCATCCTGGTAATGGCGCTGCTGTATGCGCTGCTCCTGTTTTTCTTTATTCGAATGGTCCTGAAGAAATGCAAATAAAGGCTTTGCCATTGGCGGTAATCGCTTCGTGACGCTGCGGCATTAATCTGTGACCTCGCTCGCTGTTTTCTCTATTCGCTGAATAAACTCCATAAACACCACTTTTTAAACTACACCACTGTCACAAAAGCCATAAAAACCCTTCCCCCAGCGTTGCAGAGGGGGTTGTAGCACTATATGTTAAATTTGTGTTTAATTATTGATGCTTAAGGGTTGATTTTATGTATAAGAAAATCGGCGGTTTAGTGGTTTCACTGACGACAGTCTTCTCGTACTCCGCGCTGGCGGAGCTGCCGCAGGGCTACCCGGCAGATTATCAAAAAGTCGTTGATGCCGGGGTGAAAGAGGGCAAAGTCGTGGTTTATTCCACAACGGACACCAAAGCGGCAGGGCCGTTAATTAAAGGCTTTGAAGCGCAATATCCTGGGATTAAAGTTGAATATAACGATATGAACAGCACCGAGCTGTACAACCGTTATATTAGTGAACAAGCCGCCGGCGGCGGTAGCGGCGACGTGGTGTGGAGCTCTTCTATGGACACGGCGCTGAAATTAGCCACCGATTATGCGCAAGAGTATGCTTCACCAGAAGTTGGCAAGCTGCCGAAATGGGCGGTCTGGCAGCAAAAAGCCTACGGCACAACCTATGAGCCGGTGGTCTTTATCTATAACAAACGGCTGATCCCACAAAATGAAGTGCCGGATTCACATACCGCATTGGCCAAACTTATCGCCGGGCAGGCTGATAAATTTAAAGGCAAAGTCACCACCTACGATATCGAGAAATCGGGGCTTGGTTTTATGCTGGCGGTGCAGGATAGCAAGGCTGACGGCAATTACTTTGCCGACCTGGCGAATATCGCCAAAGGCGGCCTGACGGTGCAATCCTCTACCGGCACCATGATGGAGCGCGTCTCCTCCGGTGAAAACCTGATCGGCTATAACATCCTCGGCTCCTATGCCGAAGCGCGCGCTAAAACCGACCCGTCATTAGGCATCGCCTATCCGAAAGACTACGTGCTGGTGCTGTCCCGCGTCTCATTTATCACTGCGGAAGCAGGGCATCCTAATGCGGCGAAACTGTGGTTCGACTATGTACTGTCGGAAAAAGGGCAAACGATTCTTGCCTCTCAGGGCGATATCCCGTCAATTCGCAACGACATTGAAGGTAAAAATGATATCGACGGGATGACGAAATTACTGGGCAATGCGCTGAAGCCGATTCCGGTGGATGAAAGCCTGCTGCAATATCTGCAACCCAAACAGCGTCTGGAATTTATTAAGCAATGGCGTGCCGCTGCTGCGAAATAAAGTAATTACCTGTGAAACTTCCCCCTGGAATGTATCCGGGGGAATGATCGTATCAGTATTCAGTAAATAAGTACTCATTATCTCTTCTTGATAATTTATCTCTGCACTTTGCCAGGGGAATTAAAGATGAACATTTTACGCAGAAAGTGGCAAGGGCTACCGCGTGGCATGGTGGTATTGATAGCGGCACTCGTCATTTACGTTCCGCTATTATTTATCGTGGCGCAAAGTTTTCTTTCCGCACCATTTTTTGCCCGCTCGAAAGAGTGGAGCCTCGAAGCCTTCGGCTTTATTTTTACCGACCCGGATTTTTACCTGGCCTTACGCTCCGGATTTATCCTCGCTTTTGGTCTGGTCATTATCGCGATTCCGCTGGGCGGCATTCTGGCCTTTTTAATGGTACGTACCGATTTACCCGGCAGGCGCTTTATTGAGCCGCTGATCCTGGTGCCGATTTTCGTCTCGCCGATGGTGCTGGGCTTTGGTTACGTGGTGGCCGCCGGGCCGGTCGGTTTCCTGTCGCAGTGGGCGCAGGCGTGGCTTGGTTTTGTGCCGTGGAATATCTACTCGATGTTTAGCATCGTGGTAATCGCCGGTTTAACGCACGTCCCGCATGCCTATCTTTATATCTCCTCGGCGCTGCGCAGCGTCGGTTCGGATGTGGAAGAGGCGGCGCGTACCGTCGGCGCCACGCCGCTGCAGGTGATGACCTCGGTGAGCCTGCCGATGGTACGCCCGTCCATCCTCTACGCCTGCGTGCTGCTGTTCTTCCTCGGCCTTGAGGTCTTTGGCCTGATGCTGGTGCTCGGCGATCCGGAAGGCAACATGGTGCTGGCGACCTATCTCTATAAGTTGACTAATAAACTGGGAACGCCTTCTTACCATCTGATGGCGGCGGTCGCGGTAGTGTTAATCTGCATTACCATTCCGCTGGTGATGTTGCAGCGCCGGTTGATGCTTACCGCCAATCGCTTCGTGACCATGAAAGGTAAAGCGTCGCAGTCGCGCGCCTTGCCGCTGGGGAAATGGCGTTGGGTCGCGGGCGCGGTCGTGGTGGCGTGGCTGACGGTAACCATCGGCGTCCCGCTACTGGGTGTGGCGCTACGGGCCTTTATTTCCAATTGGGGCGTTGGCGTTTCGCTATGGGATGAGCTGTCGCTGGCGACTTTCCGCAACATCTGGCAGCAGCCGAACCTGCTGCGGGCGATCGTCAACTCGATGGCGATCGGGATTATCGGCGGCGCACTGGCGGTGGTCTGCTATCTGTTTGTCGGTATCGCCATGCACCGTAAACCGGATAACGTCACGCGCTTTCTCGACTACAGCGTGCTGGTACCGCGCGCGGTGCCGGGCCTGTTGGCCGGTCTGGCGTTTCTGTGGGTGTTTCTGTTTGTGCCGATGTGGCTCGATCAGTCATTGAAAAACGGCTGGCTCTCGACGCTGCCGGTCGCCGACTGGCTGCGCGAACACCTTATCGTGCAATTGCGCGCGCTGCGCAACACCATTTTCAGCGTCTGGTTGGCCTATACGGTGGTGTGGATGGCCTACGGCCTGCGCCTTATCTCATCAACGCTGCTGCAGGTGGCGCCGGAGCTGGAGGAGGCCGCGCGTAGCACCGGCGCCTCTCGCGGGCAAATCACCCGCCACGTCACCGTTCCGCTGGCGCGCTACGGGCTTATCGGCTCCTGGCTGCTGATGTTCCTGATCTTTGAACGCGAATATTCAACCGGCGTTTATTTGTTGTCGCCAGGCACCGAAACGATCGGGTCGATGCTGGTCTCTCTGTGGGCGGCGGGCGCCATTGATATCGTCGCGGCGCTATCGTTTATCAATATTCTGCTGGTGGTAGTCGGTCTGGGTATCGCCCTGCGCTTTGGAGTGAAATTACATGATTGAGTTATCGGTAGACAATCTGCATCTGACCTATGGCGACAACCCGGTGCTGAAAGGGGTGTCGATGGAGCTCAAACGCGGGGAAGTGGTGTCGCTGCTTGGCCCTTCAGGTAGCGGGAAAACCACGCTGTTGCGCGCGGTCGCCGGGCTGGAGAAACCGACCGCCGGGCGGATCACCATCGGCAATAACGTGGTTTATGACGGCAGTCCGCGTAGCGAGATCCCGGCGGAAGAGCGTAATCTCGGGCTGGTGTTCCAGTCCTACGCCCTGTGGCCGCATAAAACGGTATTCGACAACGTGGCCTATCCGCTGAAACTGCGTAAGGTGGCCAGCGGCGAGATTAAACAGCGGGTGCAGAGCGTTCTCGAGCAGCTAGGTCTGGGACATCTCGGTAATCGGCATCCGCATCAGCTTTCCGGCGGCCAGCAGCAGCGCGTGGCCATAGGACGGGCGCTGGTCTATAACCCACCGGTTATTCTGCTGGATGAGCCGCTATCTAACCTCGACGCCAAGCTGCGCGAAGAGGCGCGGGTATTCCTGCGCGAGCTCATTATTAAGCTGGGCCTGTCGGCGCTGATGGTCACCCACGATCAGAATGAAGCGATGGCGATCTCCGATCGCATTTTGTTGCTTAACAACGGCGTGATTGAACAGCAGGGGACGCCGCAGGAGATGTACGGCAATCCGGCCACCCTGTTTGCCGCCGAGTTTATGGGCAGTAATAACCGCCTGCACGGTAAGGTGACGGCGCTGGAGGACGGACGCGCGCGAGTTGAAGGCGCCAGCTGGGCGCTATGGGGCCGCGCGGGCGAGGGGGTCAGCGTCGGTCAGCCGGCGACGGCGGTGATCCGCGTCGAACGGCTGCGCCTTGACTGCTCGCCGCAGGATAACAGCCTGGAACTTCCGCTGCTGACCAGCATGTACCTCGGCGATCGGTGGGAATATCTGTTCCGCACCGAGGGCGATGACTTTGCCATCCGCGCCTACGGCACGGCCCTGCGTGATGCCGAACATTGTCATCTGACGCTGCCCGCGGATGATGTGTGGATTTTTCCGCAGCGATAAACTTTGCTCAGGGCGCCAGATGACACACCGCTTCGATATTGTGTCCATCTGGCGCAATGACAAAGGCGGCGTAGTAATTGGCGTGGTAATTAGGTCGTAATCCCGGCGCGCCGTTATCCTTGCCTCCGGCGGCCAGCGCCGCGTGCCAGAAGGCGTCAACCTGCTCGCGGCTGTCGGCGCAAAAGGCGATATGCAGCGGTGCGGGTTTATCTTCGCTTTGATAGAGGCATAAAGAGGCATCGTTCGCTCCGGCTAACTCCGCACCGTAAGCTGGCTCGCCTTCGCCTGCCAGCGTCACGCCGAGCGGCGCCAGCGCCTGTAAAAAGAATGCCTTGCTCGCGGCATAATCACTGACGCCAAATTTGACATGATCGAACATAAATTCTCCTTGTGGTTGGGAATATCTGTACGACATCACCGTGTCGTTAAATTGATAAGGGAACCAGTATCGATTTAATTAACAACGGTGATTAACTAATTTAACAGCTCGAATTGTTTAATTATTCATTAAGCGAGTATTTACAGGTGCTTAATCTGCCATGTACCATAAACAAAAAATAACAAATGTGATACATATCACCCTTTATTGGCGCTTTGGTAAAACCAAAGGCGCGAAATTTCCGCATGACTTACCGCACTCAGGTTATTAAATGCCCGATCTTATCGTGACAACCCGGTGAATATTTGCGCCATTTTCCCGCGTTGCGTTGAGAATCGTCTAATATCCAAACGATAACCCTATAAATCTTATCGCTATTGGCGATTTATTGTACGTCTTATTGGCCAAAGCCAGACGGTCTGTTTCGCAACAGTTCAATGGTATCGGTACCAGAGCGGGATTTGCTGGGCTTGTAAGCGACAAAACAGTATTTTTAATTGACAGGAATGTGATTATGTCGAGCGAGAAAACCAACAATTCAAGGCGTGATTTTTTAGTAAAATCAATGGCCTTGATTCCAACGGTAGTCATCGGCGGCGGCAGCGTGGGCGCCATTGGCGTGGCGGCGAGCGCCACGGCACAGGCGGCCTCCGCACCTTCAGCCGGTGGCAACGCGACATCCAGCGACTGGAAGCCGCAATTCTTCAACGATCGCGAGTGGCTGTTTATCAACGCCGCCGTCGCTCGCTTAATCCCGGCCGATGAACTCGGTCCCGGCGCCAAAGAGGCCGGTGTGCCGGAGTTTATCGACCGCCAGCTTAACACCCCTTATGCCACCGGTTCCATCTGGTATATGCAGGGGCCATTTAACCCCGACGTGCCGAAAGAGATGGGCTACCAGCTGCCGCTGGTTCCAAAACAGATTTATAACCTCGGTATCGCCGATGCCGAAGAGTGGTGTCAAAACCAGTATCACAAGAGCTTTGCTGAACTGAGCGGCGAACAGCAGGATGAGGCGCTCGGTCTGTGGGAATCCGGCAAGGCGCAGTTCAAACAGCTCCCGGCCTCGCTGTTTTTCTCCTATCTGTTGCAAAACACCCGCGAAGGCTTCTTCAGCGACCCTATCCATGGCGGCAATAAAGGCATGGTCGGCTGGACGCTGATTAATTTTCCCGGCGCGCGCGCCGACTTTATGGACTGGGTTGAACGAGGCGAACGCTATCCCTTCCCGCCGGTATCAATTAATGGGGAGAGGGCGTAATCATGGCGACCGTATTGAAAAAAACCGATGTGGCGATCGTTGGCTTTGGCTGGGTTGGCGCGATCATGGCCAAAGAGCTGACGGAAGCGGGGCTCAACGTCGTCGCGCTGGAGCGCGGCCCGATGCGCGATACCTGGCCGGACGGCGCTTATCCGCAGGTTATCGATGAGCTGACCTATAACATCCGCCGCAAGCTGTTCCAGGATCTCTCTAAAAGCACGGTGACGATTCGTCACAACACCAGCCAGCAGGCGGTACCCTATCGCCAACTGGCCGCCTTCCTGCCGGGCACCGGCGTTGGCGGCGCGGGTCTGCACTGGTCCGGCGTGCATTTCCGCGTCGATCCGATCGAACTGCGTATGCGCAGCCATTATGAAGAGCGTTACGGCAAAAACTTCATTCCCCAGGATATGATCATCCAGGATTTCGGCGTCACCTACGACGAACTGGAACCGTTCTTCGATAAAGCGGAAAAAGTCTTTGGCACCTCTGGTACCGCCTGGTCGGTTAAAGGGAAGGTTGTCGGTAAAGGCCGCGGCGGTAACGCCTTTGCGCCGGATCGCTCGGACGATTTCCCGCTACCGGCGCAGAAAAATACCTGGTCGGCGCAGCTGTTTGAAAAAGCGGCGCTGGAAGTGGGCTATCATCCCTATAACCTGCCTTCCGCAAACACCTCCGACTCCTATACCAACCCGTATGGCGCGCAGATGGGGCCGTGTAACTTCTGCGGTTTCTGCAGCGGCTACGCCTGCTACATGTATTCGAAAGCCTCGCCGAACGTTAACATTCTGCCGGCGCTGCGCCAGGAAAAACGCTTTGAACTGCGTACCAACGCCAACGTACTGAAGGTCAATCTGACCGACGATAAATCCCGCGCCACCGGTGTGACCTATGTCGACGGTCAGGGCCGTGAAATGGAACAGCCGGCGGATCTGGTGATTATCGGCGCCTTCCAGTTCCATAACGTGCATCTGATGCTGCTTTCCGGGATCGGTAAACCGTACAATCCTGAGACGGGCGAAGGGGTGGTCGGACGTAACTTCGCCTATCAGAACATGACCACTATCAAGGCCATTTTCGATAAAGATACCTTCACCAACCCGTTCATCGGCGCGGGCGGCAACGGCGTCGGCGTCGATGACTTCAACGCCGATAACTTCGATCACGGCGCGGCAGGCTTCGTTGGCGGTTCGCCGTTCTGGGTCAACCAGGCGGGGACTAAACCGATCTCCGGCGTGCCGGTGCCTCCGGGTACCCCGGCGTGGGGCAGTAAATGGAAATCGGCGGTGGCCGACACCTACACGCACCACCTGTCGATGGATGCCCACGGCGCGCATCAGTCCTATCGGCAGAACTATCTCGATCTCGATCCGAACTACAAAAACGTCTTTGGTCAGCCGCTGCTGCGCATGACCTTCGACTGGCAGGAAAACGACATCAAGATGGCGCAGTTTATGTTCGATAAGATGGCGCCGATCGCCAAAGCGATGAAGCCGAAATATATGCTCGGCAGCCCGAAAAACGCCAATAGCCACTTTGACACCACCAGCTACCAGACCACCCATATGAACGGCGGCGCGGTGATGGGCGAAGATCCGAAAACCAGTGCAGTGAACCGTTATCTGCAGAGCTGGGACGTGCATAACGTCTTCGTCATCGGCGCTTCCGCTTTCCCACAGGGGCTGGGCTACAACCCGACGGGGACCGTTGCCGCGCTGGCCTACTGGTCGGCGAAGGCTATCCGCGAACAGTACCTGAGAAATCCGGGTCCATTGGTGCAGGCATAAGGGAAAGCAAATCATGAAAATGCAATGGTTATCGGCACTGGTTCTCGGTGCGTTAAGCTGCGCGGCGTTCGCCGAAGAGGCGCCTGCGGACAGCAATCTGATTAAGCAGGGCGAATATCTGGCTCGCGCCGGCGACTGCGTGGCCTGCCACACCAACGGTAAAGAGGGCAAACCTTTTGCCGGCGGTCTGCCGATGGAAACGCCGATCGGCACCATTTATTCCACCAACATCACGCCGGACAAAGCGGACGGTATTGGCGGTTATACCTTCGAAGAGTTTGACGATGCGGTGCGTAAAGGCGTGCGTAAAGACGGCTCAACGCTCTATCCGGCGATGCCGTATCCTTCCTTCGCCCGTATCAACGAAGCGGATATGCGCGCCATGTACGCCTACTTTATGCACGGCGTGGAGCCGGTTAACGTCGCCAACAAAGACACGGACATTCCGTGGCCGCTGTCGATGCGCTGGCCGCTGGCGTTCTGGCGCGGCATCTTCGCTCCGTCCCCGAGCGACTTTGTCGCCAATCCGCAGGTGGACCCGGTACTGGAGCGCGGTCGTTACCTGGTGGAAGGGCTTGGCCACTGCGGCGCCTGCCACACCCCGCGTAGCCTGACGATGCAGGAAAAAGCGCTTAGCGAAAGTGAAGGCGATGATTACCTGGCGGGTAGCAATGCGCCGATTGACGGTTGGGTAGCTTCCAGCCTGCGCGGTGAAAATCGCGACGGGCTGGGGAGCTGGAGCGAGGCCGAACTGGCCGAGTTCCTGAAAACCGGGCGCAATGATAAATCCGTGGTCTTCGGCGGCATGAGCGACGTGGTTGAGCACAGCCTGCAGTATCTCTCGAATGACGATATCACCGCTATTGCTCGCTATCTGAAGTCGTTACCGCCGCGCGGCGGTAAACAGACGCCAGCTCCGGTGGAAGATAGCGTGGCGAAAGATCTGTGGAAAGGCGATGACAGCAAAACCGGCGCGGCGCTGTACGTCGATAACTGCGCTGCCTGCCACCGTACCGACGGCGTCGGTTATAAACGCGCGTTCCCGTCGTTGAAAGGCAACCCGGTGGTACAGACCGAAGATGCGACCTCGCTGATTCACATCATTCTGACCGGCAACACCACGCCGGCGGTGAAGGATGCGGTCTCGAACCTGACCATGCCGTCATTCGGCTGGCGTCTTGACGATCAACAGGTTGCGGATGTGGTCAACTTCATCCGCACCAGTTGGGGCAACAACGCGCCGCCGGTGAGCGCCAGCGATGTGGCGAAAGTACGAAAAGATAAGTCGATGATTCGCGATGAGAAGGCGTTAGGTAACGCCGACGTCTCGAAACTGCCGGCTGCTGCAGAGTAACTGGGCCGGGGCGGGGCACTGGATTCGCCCCGCCTGAGGTAAAAAACGTGATGACACCTGAACAACAGGGGACACAGCCATGATGCCGGAACTGGGCAACTACCTGCTGTGTCTGGCGGCAGGGCTGGCGCTGCTGCTAAGTATCTTTCCGCTATGGGGCGCAGCGCGCCAGGAACGATGGCTGATGGCATTAGCCCGGCCGCTGGCCTGCGCGCTGTTTATCTGCATCATCGGCGCGTTTGCGCTGCTGGTGCATGCCTTTGTAATCAATGATTTCACCGTGCGCTATGTGGCGGAAAACTCCAACAGCGCGCTGCCGGTGTGGTACAGGGTGGCGGCCACCTGGGGAGCGCACGAAGGCTCTTTGCTGCTGTGGGTGCTGCTGCTCAGCGTGTGGACGTTCGCCGTCGCGCTCTTCAGTCGCCAGATGCCGCCCGACGCGGTAGCGCGGGTGCTGGCGGTGATGGGAATGATCGCCTTCGGTTTCCTGCTTTTTATCCTGTTCACCTCCAATCCGTTCAGCCGCAGCCTGCCGCTGTATCCCGTAGATGGCCGCGATCTCAATCCTATGCTGCAGGATATCGGGATGATTTTTCATCCACCGATCCTCTACATGGGCTACGTTGGCTTCTCGGTGGCCTTCGCCTTCGCGATTGCGTCGCTGCTGGCGGGGCGGCTGGATACCGCGTGGGCGCGATGGTCGCGCCCGTGGACGCAGGCGGCGTGGATGTTCCTGACACTTGGGATCGTGCTGGGCTCGGCGTGGGCCTATTACGAACTGGGCTGGGGCGGTTGGTGGTTCTGGGACCCGGTGGAAAACGCCTCGTTTATGCCGTGGCTGGTCGGCACCGCGTTGCTGCATTCGCTGGCGGTGACCGAAAAGCGCGGCAGCTTCCGCGCCTGGACGGTACTGCTGGCGCTGGCGGCTTTCTCGCTGTGCCTGCTGGGGACTTTTCTTGTGCGTTCCGGCGTGCTGGTATCGGTGCACTCCTTTGCCTCCGATCCGGCGCGCGGGATGTTTATACTGGCCTTGTTGACCCTCGCGATTGGCGGCTCGCTGCTGCTGTATGCGGTGAAAGGTGGGCGAGTGCGGGCGCGAGTGGAACATACGCTCTGGTCGCGCGAGTCGTTCCTGCTTGGCAACAATATTCTGCTGATGGCCGCGATGCTGGTGGTGCTGTTAGGCACGCTGCTGCCGTTGGTGCATAAAGCGTTGGGGCTGGGGACGATATCGATCGGCGAACCGTTCTTCAATACCATGTTCACCGCGCTGATGGCGCCGTTTGCGCTGCTGCTGGGGCTGGGGCCGCTGATTCGTTGGCGCCGCGATGAGCCTGGTAAACAGCTTAAACGATTGGCGATATCACTTGTCGTGACGTTGTCACTTTCACTGGCGTTACCATGGCTTCTTCAGGACCGCATCACCGCGATGGCGTTCATCGGCCTGATGATGGCGCTGTGGGTGCTTATCTTCGCGCTGATTGAAGTCCATGAACGGGCCACGCATCGCCACGGCTTCTGGCGCGGCCTGCGCACCTTAACGCGTAGCCAGTGGGGAATGGTGCTCGGCCATGTCGGCGTGGCGGTAACCGTCATTGGCATCACCTTCAGCCAGAACTACAGCATCGAGCGCGATGTCCGCATGCGGGCTGGCGACAGCCTCGATATTCATCGTTATCACTTCGTCTTCAAGGGCGTGCGTAATATCGTCGGGCCGAACTGGAACGGCGGCGAGGGGGTGATTGCCGTCAGCCGCAACGGTCGCCCGGAAGCCACGCTGTATGCCGAAAAACGCTTTTACACCGCCAGCCGGATGATGATGACCGAAGCGGCCATCAGCGGCGGGTTTACCCGCGATCTTTACGCCGCGCTGGGTGAAGAACTGGATGATGGCAGTTGGGCGGTGCGTCTGTACTACAAACCATTCGTGCGCTGGATCTGGTACGGCGGCGTACTGATGGCGCTGGGTGGGCTGTGCTGTATGCTCGATCCGCGTTACCGCCGGTCGCGGCAACAGAAAACAGCAGCGGATCGCAATGACATTAACCGCTCGCTGTACCAGTCCCGACTGCGCGAACTGGAGCAGGAGCATACTGATAGTAATGAGGCGATGATCGTCGAGCTGCAACGTACGCTGCTGGCGGATATCTCGCCGCAGGAACAGACGCGCGTTCGGCCGCTTAGCCGCTGGTTGCTGCTACCGGGGGCGCTATTATTGGTCTTTGTCAGCGGCGGGCTCTATCTGAAAACCAGCGATGTGGGTCAGGTGCTGCTGTGGCGACAGAGCGAGCGCCATTATCCCGCGTTGCTGGCGCAGGCGAAAGATCCTACCGCAGCGCCGCTGCGGATGGATGAGTTGGCCCAGCTGAGGCTTGGGCTGCGCAGCCATCTGCAGGCTAGCCCTGACGATCTCGCCGGCTGGCAACTGCTTGGGCGGCTCGGTTTGCTGCTAAACGATGGCGAGACGGCGATCGGCGCGTTCGGGCGGGCGCATAAGCTGGCGCCGGATGACCCGGCGGTAGGCTTTGATTATGCCAGCGCGCTGGTGCGGGCGGGCGATAACGCGCAGATGCGGATGGGCGAGCTGTTGCTGCGCGATCTGCATCAGCGGCAGCCGAAAAACCTGCCGGTGCTGGAGATGCTGGCGCTCAGCGCGGTACGCAATGAAGACTATCCGCAGGCGGTAGCGGCGCTACAGCAGTTGCTGATGTTGTTGCCGGAGGGCGATGCCCGCCGCGAGGCGATTGCCCGCCAGCTGGCGCAGGCGCAGCAGCAGGCGCGGTAAATATTTGCTTTTTCTGCACTACTCCCCGGTCGCGCTGTCGCTTACCGGGGCTACAAATGGCAGTGACCGCGCGAACGGTAGGCCGGGTAAGGCGTAGCCGCCACCCGGCAAAATAACGGCGTAACAGACGAAAAAAAGCCCCTGCGAACAGGCAGGGGCAAACCATGTCAGAGCTTATTTTTTATTAATTGAATACCATCCCGCCATCGATCAGCAGCGATTGACCGGTCATATAATCGGAATCCGGGCTGGCGAGATAAGAGACGCAGGCGGCGACATCTTCTGGCTCAGACAGGCGGCCGAGGGTGATGCGTTTGGCGAATTCGGCAGTTCCGTAGCCCAGAGGTTTACCCGCCGCTTCGGATACCTGACGATCGATCTCGGCCCACATCGGGGTTTTCACAATCCCCGGGCAGTAGCCGTTAACGGTAATACCCAGCGGCGCCAGGTCGCGAGCGGCGGTTTGCGTTAAACCGCGTACGGCGAATTTGCTCGAGCTGTAGACCGCCAGTTCCGGGTTGCCGACGTGTCCGGCCTGCGAACAGGCGTTGATGATTTTGCCGCCGTGCCCCTCTTTTTTAAAGGCCTCGACTGCCGCCTGAATCCCCCAGATCACCCCTTTAACGTTGATGTTGTAGACCTTGTCGACAATCTCCGGCGTAATGGATTCGATAGGCGTTGATGGCGCGACCCCGGCGTTATTGACGATGACGTTGAATCCGCCCAGCGTTTTTCGCGCCTGTTCGACGGCGGCAAACACCTGCTCACGGTCGGAAACATCGACTTTGACCGCGATTGCCCGGCCGCCGTGCTGGTTGATTTCATCCGCCACGGCTTTCGCTGTGACGTCATTGTAATCGGCGATCGCCACGGCAAAACCGTCCTTCACGAGGCGTAACGCGATAGCTTTACCAATGCCCTGACCGGCGCCGGTGACAAGTGCGACTTTTTTCATTTCCATTTCCTTTTGTGATGACTTAAAGAATTTGACTCAGGTGTAGCTGGCCCATCAGCAGCGGGTTATCACGGTAATCCACGGGGATGGCGACCACCGCCGGGCCGTCGACGTCCATCGCCGCGCGTAGCGTCGGCTCCAGCGCCTCAGCGCTTTCCACCGCAAACCCTTTCGCGCCGAAGGATTCGGCATAGGCTTTAAAATCCATAGGACCGAACTCGACGCCGGACAGGCGTTGATATTTTTTCTCTTCCTGGATGGCGACCATGTTGTAGCCGTTATCGACCCAGATAAGATGCAGGATGTTGGCTTTCAGGCGGACCGCCGTTTCCAGCTCCATGCTGGATTGCAGAAAACCGCCATCGCCGGAAACCGAGACCACTTTGCGCTGCGGATTGACCAGCCAGGCCCCGATGGCCCACGGCAGGGCGACGCCCATGGTCTGCTGACCGTTGGAGATCATCACCTGACGGGCGCGGAAGCTGTAGAGATAGCGGGCGATCCAGATATGGAAGCTCCCCATATCGACCGTCAGCGTGACGTCGCTGTTGACGATATCCTGCATGGCGCGAACGATACGCAGCGGGTGCAGGGCAAACTGATTCAACTGTGCTCCGCGGCGGTCAAGCAGTTCGCGTTGATGCTGGCGGTCGTGGAGGATTTCAGCGGCCTGCGGCGAGAGCACCAGCCGATGATCGATATTTTGCGCCAGCTTGTTCAGCGTGCCGGCGATATCGCCCACCAGCTCGACATCCGGCGTGTAGTTACGCTCTTCATAGGCGGGCAGTACGTCGATATGTACCAGCGTCGCGTTGCCGCTGTTCCACATCGCCGGTTCGTATTCCACCGGGCTATAGCCGATGCAGATAACCAGGTCGGCCAGTTGCAATAAGCGGTCACCGGCCTGGTTGTTAAACAGCCCGACGCGCCCGGCGAAGCGCGAGAAGTTATCCTGATTGACCGCCCCGGCGGCCTGATAGGTGCTGGTGACCGGAATATGGCTGGTTTCCAGCAAACGATGCACCGCGGCGCTGTTTTCCGTCTGGCTGGCCATTAATCCAAGCAGGAACACCGGATTCTTCGCCTGGGCAATCAACTTCGCAACCTGATTGATTGCCTCGTCAGGCGCGGCGCCCATCTGCGGCGCGCTGCTGGCGGGCAGGACTTTGCCGGTCACCGGACCATCGACCACATCCTGCGGCAGGCTGACGAAGGCGCTGCCCGGGCGACCCTGCTCGGCGGCGCGAAAAGCGTTAGAAACCACTTCCGCCAGCGCATCCGGCGAGGTCACTTCTACCGCGTATTTGGTGACCGGGCTGAACATCGCCACCGTGTCCATACTCTGGTGTACCTGTTTGGCTTTATCCGCGCGTTTGACCGCGCCGCCCAGCGCCACCACCGGGTCGCCTTCGCTATTGGCGGTGGCCATCCCGGTTATCAGGTTGGAACAACCGGGTCCGGAGGTCACCAGCGCGACGCCGGCTTTGCCGGTAATGCGCCCGACCGCGGCGGCCATAAAGGCGGCGTTGGCCTCGTGACGTACCGGAATAATGCGGATTGAAGAGTCCAGCAACGAGTCGAAAACCTTATCGATTTTAGCGCCGGGGATCCCGAAGACCTGCCGTACGCCTTGCGCTTCCAGTTGGCTGACGACCAGATCGGCGCCGTGCGCCCACTGGCGCTGCGGATACTGTTTGTCCATGTGAACCTCCTAACTTTCTACTGAACGGATGGCGGCATCGAGATTATCGGGATGCAAATTGGCCTGCAGGAACGCGCTGTCGGCGGGAAGGTCGATCATCAGCTTATGAATTTCGCCGAAGGTCAATACCCCACGGTCGAGCTGGTAGTCCAGCAGGTGGCCGCCGCCCTGGCGGTCATCGGTAATGAAGTGTTCGTGATAGCCGGCGACGTTAATTCCCTGCATATGCTGCGGGGTACGAAAACCGACCAGTACGCCGTCACGCTGGTTAAAGCGGAAAACCGGCTGATCGTCGAGCACGTCGGTCATCGCCCGGTAGGGCGGCGTCTGACGAGGCACGGTGCGGGTATGGGCGTGGCGGAAATGACCATCGATTCGCAGCGCGCAGAACAGATTGTCGGAAGGAATTTGCTGGTCAATAACCTCATGCAGCTGCTGGCGGCTGACCGGATGGTCAAAGGTTTTACGGTACTGCGGCTGAAACCAGGTCATCACCGCAAACGGCGTTTTCTGTTCCGGACGCGCTTTACGCGCGCTGCCGTCGGCACGCAGTTGATAAACCTGGCTGCTAAACGCGATCAGCTCGCCGTCGAGTTCATTAAAAGTGCCGAGCCCGAAATCACCGTGCTTCAGCAGGTCCGCAATGGTGGTGGTACCTTCGTAGACGCCGCTGAGCAGGGCGCTCATCAGCGAAGTTTGATATAGCACGCTATCGGGATGCTGGGCGGAAAACGCGCGTAGCGTTTCACACAGACTCTCTTCACAGGTGCAATCTGAAGCATGATTCATGAGCCACTTCCTCGTTCAACAAATATAAGAAAGATTAAATAAAGGTTGACCCGATTCAGCTCACAGTTCCAATATAGAAACCATGCTGGTTTGAGACGTTTTCGATATGGAACTTCGTTATCTACGCTATTTTGTCGCCGTCGCCCGGACGCGGCACTTCACCCGGGCAGCGAAAGAACTGGGTATCTCACAGCCACCGTTAAGTCAGCAAATTCAGCGACTTGAGCGAGAGGTAGGCACTCCGCTGTTGCGTCGGCTAACCCGCGGGGTGGAGCTGACCGAAGCCGGGGAGTCCTTTTATGAAGATGCCTGCCAAATCCTCGCGCTGAGCGATGCGGCGCTGGAAAAGGCCAAGGGCATTGCCCGCGGAATGAACGGCAGCCTGTCGTTAGGCATTACCAGTTCTGATGCTTTCCATCCACAAATCTTCACGTTGCTGCACCGTTTTCAGCTCGATCACCCAGGCGTCGTCCTCCATCAGCGGGAGGGCAACATGGCAAATTTGATGGCGGCGCTGAGCGAGGCGGAGATCGATATCGCCTTTGTCCGATTGCCGTGTGAAAGCAGTAAGGCGTTTAACTTGCGTATCATTGATGAAGAGCCAATGGTCATTGCGCTGCCGCGCGATAATCCATTGTCAGCGGAACCGACGCTGGCGCTGGAACAGTTGCGGGACGTCGCGCCGATCCTCTTCCCGCGCGAAGTGGCGCCGGGTTTGTATGAGCTGGTGTTCAATAGCTGCCTGCGCGCCGGGATCGATATGAACCGCGCCAGGCAGTCGTCGCAGATTTCATCGTCGCTGAGTATGGTTAACGCCGGATTTGGTTTCGCGCTGGTGCCGCAGTCGATGACCTGTATCGCGCTGCCCAACGTAAGCTATCAATCGATACAGGGGACGCCGGTCAAGACCGATATCGCCATCGCCTGGCGGCGCTTCGAGCGTTCGCGCACGGTGAAGCGATTTTTGGAGATGTTTTGATTATTGCCCCTGAGAAATAGCAGGCTGCGATCGTTCCGGTTTGCGGTACAGTAATGGCAGTTTTTTATTGCTGAAACCAACAGGGATGTATGATGAAAAAAGCATGGATATTTGTCGCGGCAGTCGTTGCGCTAAGCGGTTGTGCGCCGCTACACCCGTCGGATTGTCATAAAACCTCTGCCCTCGGTAGCTGTGACTCCGGGCGTTTTAGCGATGAGGATGAGTATGGTCAGCAGGCGAGGGGGATCAAAGAAGCCTTCGAGTCGCAACTTGCTGACCGCTACGCGTGGCGGGGAAAAAAGTGCCGCCTGCATTTAGAATTCGCCCAGGATGGCACTCTGGAAAAGATGAATACGGCTGAGGGAAATAAAGCCTATTGTGCCGCGCTGCGTGAGGCGGCAAAAAGTGCGATCTTCCCGCCGTTTACTAACGATAAAGTCTACAAGGCCTTTGCTCAATCGCGGTTTGATATGAAGGGTGAATAGCACGAACCAACCGGGGAGGAACAGACAGGCTCCCCGTTGGGAAGATAATTACTGCGCCACCCAGCCGCCATCCATATTCCACGCCGCGCCGCGAACCTGCGCGGCGGCGTCGCTGCATAAAAATAGCGCCATTTCCCCCAGTTGCTGCGGCGTTACGAATTCTCCGGAAGGTTGTTTTTCAGCCAGCAGCTGCGCTCTGGCCTGCTCCGGGTCGGCTCCCTCAGCGATACGTTTATCGATCTGCTGCTGAACCAGCGGCGTCAGCACCCAGCCAGGGCAAATCGCGTTGCAGGTAATGCCGGTGCGCGCAGTCTCCAGCGCCAGCGTTTTGCTAAAGCCAATCACCCCATGCTTGGCGGCGACATAGGCGGATTTCTCTTTCGAGGCGACTAACCCATGCACGGAGGCAATATTAATAATCCGCCCCCAGTTGCGCTCGCGCATGCCCGGCAGCGCCAGTCGGCTGGTGTGGAAGACGCTGGACAGATTTATCGCCAGAATATCGTTCCACTTTTCCACCGCGAACTGCTCCACCGGTGCCACATGCTGAATACCGGCGTTATTAATCACAATATTGACGCCGCCAAATTCGCTTTCGGCATAGCGCATCATCGCTTCAATTTGCCCGACGTCGCGCAGGTCGGCATCGTGATAGCCGGGAATTTTACCCAGCGCGGCAACCTCGGCTCGCGCGCTCGTGCTGTCGCCAAAACCGTTCAACACCAGCTGCGCGCCGGCCTGCGCCAGTACTTTGGCAATGCCTAAACCAATACCGCTGGTGGAGCCGGTGACCAGCGCCGTTTTACCGTTTAAATTCATTTCGTTACTCCTTAAATCAGGCATCAGACAATACCGGTTAAATAGAACACGGCAATGACAAACAGAACCGCGAGGCTTTTGATAAGCGTAATGGCGAAAATGCCGCCGTAAGCCTGGCGATGACTTAAACCGGTGATTGCCAGCAGCGTGATGACAGCGCCGTTATGCGGCAGGGTATCCATGCCGCCGCTGGCCATTGAAGCGACGCGGTGGAGTACTTCAAGCGGAATATTAGCGGCGTGGGCGGCGGCCACGAAGGTATCGGACATTGCCGCCAGCGCGATGCTCATCCCGCCGGAGGCGGAGCCGGTGATCCCCGCCAGTACGGTTATGCTAATCGCCTCGTTTAACAGGGGATTGGGAATGGCGGTCAGAGCTTTCGACAACACCAGAAAACCCGGCAGGGCGGCAATCACCGCACCGAAGCCATATTCCGAGGCGGTATTCATCGCCGCGAGGATCGCGCCGCCGACCGCCGTACGGCTGCCTTCCGCCAGACGGCCGCGAATATTACGAAAACCGAACACCAGCACCACGACGATGCCGGATAGCAGCGCGGCCTCGACGGCCCAGATAGCGGTGATTTTGCCGACCTCGGTGACGATGGGTTTGGCAAGCCCTGGCAGCGTTAGCTCGTGGCTGGCGCCGTACCATTGCGGGATCCAGCGGGTAAACAGCAGGTTCAGCAGGCCAACCAGCAGCAGCGGGGCAATGGCGATCAGCGGATGCGGCAGATTGATGTTATCCGGCGTCTGCGGCTCGTTTTGCAGATCGGTACCGTAACCCTCGCCATTCGCGAGCGCTTTACGCCGCTGTCGTTCCAGCCACAGTAAACCGAAGGTGATGATAAACAGTGAACCTATCAATCCAAGCCAGGGGGCGGCCCAGGCGTTGGTGCCAAAAAAGCTGGTGGGGATAATGTTCTGAATCTGCGGGGTGCCCGGCAGGGCATCCATAGTGAAAGAGAACGCACCCAGCGCGACGGTTGCCGGGATCAGCCGTTTCGGGATACCGCTCTGGCGAAACAGTTCGGCGGCAAAGGGATAGACCGCAAATGCCACCACGAACAGCGAAACGCCGCCGTAGGTCAGCAGGGCGCAGACCAGCACGATCACCGGGATCGCATGTCGACGCCCGAGAATTTGAATCGCGGCGGCGACGATGGAACGCGAGAAGCCCGATAGTTCAATCAGCTTGCCAAAGACGGCGCCGAGCAGAAATACCGGAAAATAGAGCTTCACGAAACCGACCATTTTTTCCATAAACAGGCCGGTAAAGGTCGGGCCTACCGCGCTCGGGTCGGTGAGCAGGGCCGCGCCAAGCGCGGCGATAGGGGCAAACAGGATAACGCTGTATCCACGATACGCAGCCAGCATCAATAATGCCAGCGCGGCCAGGGCAATCAACACACTCATTACGACTCCTCACTATCATTGTTATTGTCGGGGTACAAAACGAGAAGTTACGGTTTCAGGGCGTAGCGCAGCTGATGCTCACGGCGCGACTGTATTCGTTTCTGCCGGGTCTCATCCCAGTGATAAAAACCTTGCCCGCTGCGGGCGCCGGTAGCGCCTTGCGCAACCTTGTCGGCGACCAGCGACATCATGTCGCTGCCTGTGGCCAGTTCCGGCAGCAGGTGCTGGCAGATATCCTGGACGGTCGCCAGACCGGTCATATCGGCGGCTTCCAGCGGCCCGACCATCGCGTAGCGGCGGCCGAGCGAGGCGCGCATCACTTTGTCGACCACCTCCGGCGAAGCGATGCCGCTCTTAACGATATGCAGCGCTTCGCGCAGCAGGGCGAACTGTAGTCGGTTGCCGACGAACCCCGGCGCGGCGCGGTTGAGTACTACCGCTTCCAGCGAGCAGGAGGATAAAAAATCGCTGACCTGGTTGGCGAGATGCGGCAGGGTTGCGCTGCCCGGCACCACTTCCACCAGCGGGATAAAATGCGGCGGATGCCAGAAGTGGGCGATTAACAAGCGTTCCGGATGCCGCATACCCTGCGCCAACCGATCGGGCGGTAGTCCGCTGGTGTTACTGGCGATAATGGCTTCGTCGGCTATTAAGGTTTCCAGTTCGCGGTATAAGGCGTGCTTGAGCGCCAGACGTTCCGGAATCGCTTCGATCAGCAAGGTCGCGTCAGCAAGATCGCCTAATGCCGTGGTGCCGGAGAGGCGCGAGAGCACCGCCGTACGCTGAGCGGCATCAAACTGCTCGCACTCTTCGAGCTCGCGCAAAATGGCGGCGGCGACGCCTGGAATCTCGCTAACGCGCGCCGGGTCGGTGTCGTAGAGGCGTACGGTGTGGCCGTGGCGGGCAAAATGACAGGCGATGCCGACGCCCATAAGGCCGGCGCCCAGTACCGCCAGTTGTGGTGTAAACATAGTGGCTCCTGTTAACGTTCGATGGTCATCGCGATACCCTGACCGCCGCCGACGCAAAGCGTCGCCAGGCCTTTGCTGACATCGCGGCGCTGCATCTCGTGCAGCAGACTAACCAGAATGCGACATCCTGAGGCGCCAATCGGATGGCCGAGCGCGATAGCGCCGCCGTTGACGTTGACTTTCTGGCTGTCCCACTCCAGCAATTTGCCAACGGCCAGCGCCTGCACGGCAAAGGCCTCGTTGGCTTCGATGAGATCCACCTCGTCCAGCGACCAACCGGCGCGCTGCAGCGCCTTCCGGCAAGCGCTTACCGGGCCGATACCCATCACGGACGGATCGACGCCGGCCACCGCAGAGCTGACAATTCGCGCCAGCACCGGCAAGCCAAGCTGCCGCGCTTTATCGACGCTCATCAATAAGACTGCCGCCGCGCCATCGTTGAGCGAAGAGGCATTGCCCGCGGTGACGCTGCCATCCTCCGTGCGAAAGGCAGGGCGCAACCGCGCCAGCTGTTGTTCGCTGGTTTCCGGGCGCGGCTGTTCGTCTGCGTCCACCATGCGCGGCGCTTTTTTACCCTGAGGGACGCTAAGCGGCACTATCTCAGCCTGAAAGCGCCCGGCGGCTATCGCGGCGGCGGCTTTGCGCTGCGAAAGGGCGGCGAAGGCATCCTGCTGGGGGCGGGAGATATCAAAGGCGTCGGCGAGATTCTCGGCGGTGATGCCCATGTGATAGTCGTTAAACGCATCCCATAATCCGTCCTGAATCATGCTGTCCTGCATGCTGGCATGGCCGAAGCGCAGGCCATCGCGCGCGCCCTGAACCAGATACGGAGCATTGCTCATGCTCTCCTGGCCGCCGGCGATCACTATCTCCGCCTCGCCGCTGCGAATGGCCTGTACCGCCTGTTGCACAGCTTTCAGCCCGGAACCGCAAACCAGATTGACGGTAACGGCCGGAGTTTCAACCGGTAGCCCGGCGCGCAGCGCGGTTTGTCGCGCCGGATTCTGTCCGCAGCCGGCGGTTAAAACCTGGCCAAAAATCAGTTCGTCAACGGCGCTGGCCGGTAGCTGTGTGCGTTCAAGCAGACCACGCACTACGGCGGCGCCTAGCTCGACGGCGGAAAGGGAAGACAAGGCGCCGCGAAAACTGCCGATTGGCGTACGTAGCGCGCAGACGATAGCGACTTCTTTCATATTGCCTCCTTAGTGAAGCGCATTTCGCGGACGTCATCGGCAATGACCAGCCGTCCGGCCGTTTTACGGGCAATTTCGTCAATGCTGACGCCGGGGGCGTATTCGCGCAGAACAAAGGCGCCGTCGCTAATTTCCAGTAGCGCGAGATCGGTGAGTACCCGGCGAATACAGCCCGCGCCGGTGAGCGGCAGGGTACATTGCGGGAGCAGTTTGGATTCGCCGTTTTTCGAAGCGTGCGTCATCACCACGATGATGTTTTGCGCGCCGGCCACCAGATCCATGGCGCCGCCCATGCCTTTCACCATTTTTCCCGGGATCATCCACGAGGCGATATTACCCGCGACATCGACTTCAAAAGCGCCGAGGACCGTGAGATCGACGTGGCCGCCGCGGATCATGGCGAAGGACTGGGCGGAGTCAAAGATAGCCGCCCCGGTTTGGGCGGTAACGGTCTGCTTGCCGGCGTTAATCATGTCGGCATCAATCGTTGACTCATCGGGAAATTCGCCCATCCCCAACAGGCCGTTTTCCGACTGCAGCATTACTTCAATACCGGCAGGAATATAGTTAGCGACCAGCGTGGGAATGCCGATACCGAGATTGACATAATCGCCGTCGCGCAGTTCCTGGGCGACGCGCATCGCCATTTGTTCGCGAGTTAACATATTCAGTTCCCTCCGGCGCGCAGCGTGCGCTGTTCAATACGTTTTTCGAATTGCCCGACGATCAGCCGGTCGACATAAATACCGGGCGTATGGATAGCGGAGGGGGGGAGTTCGCCCGGCGCGACGATTTCTTCGACTTCCACTACCGTGATCCGTCCGGCGGTGGCCATCAACGGGTTAAAATTCTGCGCGGTGTGGCGATAAACCACGTTGCCGTACCAGTCGGCTTTCCAGCCCTTCACAAGAGCGAAATCGCCGCGAATAGCTTCTTCGAGAATGTAATGTTTACCGTCGAACTGACGCACCTCTTTGCCTTCCGCTACCGGCGTGCCGTAACCGGTCGCGGTATAGAATCCGGGGATTCCGGCGCCGCCGGCGCGAATTTTCTCGGCAAGCGTACCTTGCGGGGTCAGTTCCACCGCCAGTTCGCCGCTCAGTACCAGTTGTTCAAAGAGAGCGTTTTCGCCAACGTAAGAGGCCACGACTTTGCGTACCTGGCGCGTTTCCAGCAGCATGCCGAGACCAAAGCCATCAACGCCGCAGTTATTAGAAACTACCGTCAGGCCCTGTACCTGGCGGCGTTTGACCTCGGCGATTAAGTTTTCCGGGATGCCGCACAGGCCGAAGCCGCCGGCCAGTAACGTCATGCCATCGGTTAATCCGTCCAGCGCCGCTTCATAGCTGGCTACGCGCTTATCCAGTCCTGCCATCATTTTTCTCCTGCCTTGCGATGGCTCTATCATTAAGGGCGCGGACTGATTTGATAATTTTGAATTTGTGACCCACTCATTTGGTTTTTTTATTAATTTATCGTTAACTAAATTCTTTCAATTAGTTAACAGGTAGAAAAATGAGAATGAGTGTCAAACAGTTACGCGCGTTTCTAGCGGTAGCTCACACTCTTAACTTCGCCCACGCCAGCGAGCGCCTGAACCTGTCGCAGCCGGCGCTGAGTTTGACCATTAAGGGGTTGGAAGAGGCGCTTGGCGGGGCATTGCTGCAGCGCAGCACCCGCAAAGTGACCTTAACCCAGGAGGGAGAAACCTTTCTGCCGATGGCCCGCCAACTGCTGGCGGACTGGGATAATGCCGAAGAGGCGATGCGGCAAAGTTTCACCCTGCAGCGGGGAAAGATCTCCGTCGCCGCGATGCCGTCGTTTGCCGCTAACGTGCTTCCGGAAGTGCTAAAAGCCTTCCGCGACCGCTATGCGGGAGTCAACGTAACGGTGCATGACGTAATTAATGAGCAGGTCATTGAGATGGTGCGCGAAGGCCGGGTGGAGATGGGGATCGCGTTTGAGCCATCGCCCGGCAACAATCTGCTGTTTACGCCGCTGGCGGTGGATCGCTTTGTGGCGATCGTGCCGAAAACGTCGCCTTTGGCGAGTAAAAAGCAGTTGAGCTGGCGTGAACTGCTGACGCTGGATTTTATAACCCTGCAGCGCCCATCGGCGGTGCGTTTGATGCTGGAAGAAGAGTTGGCGCGTAGCGGTAGCCAGTTGGACGTGGCGCTGGAAAGTCATCAGTTGGTCACCGTCGGGCGGATGGTCGCCAGCGGTCTGGGCGGCAGCGCGGTGCCCGCGTTATGCCAGTCGCAGATGCAGTCGCTGGGAGCGGTTTGTCTACCGTTAAGCGATCCGCCGATTGAAAAGTGCATTGGCGTTATTCATGCCGGACATATGCAGTTGTCGAAGGCGGCGCAGGCGCTGCTGGAAACGCTAAAGGGCTTTTTGCCCGCTTAGGCAGTTACAGGCGAAAAAAAACCGGCCTGGTTAGCCGGTTTAATCATTAGATTTTGCAGGCATCGCCGCAATCATCATCGGCAACAATCGCCTGCGCTTTTTTATCCGCTTCGTCCAGGCGTTCAGCGTTACGCTCTTCCGCTTCTTCCAGGCCGCTAAAGACCAGGTTGTCGAGATCAATTTCCATGAGTTACCCACATAAGTTCAGTTTTAACCGTCATCAATTATAGGGCAAAGCGTAGGGCGATGCATCTCATCGGCCGATTGCCGCACATTACGTTAATACCGTGCCCAGACTAAGTATTTCGTAGTTTTCAACGATAAGAGCTATCAAATTCATTTTATGAATTAAAAAATTCTAAACATTTTATGCGGTTAAATTTTACATAAAATTTACATGTCCATATACTTTCTTACGTTCTTCGCCCTGGTTTGGGGCGTCCAACCAACAGGTTAACTGCGCTGAGCGGCATCGCTTATCGATCGGCGCTTTAAAAATAAATGCTTTGGTTATATCGACATCTGTCGAATGGGATGAAATATGGACGAACAAAAAGGTCATGGTCGAAGGATTTTCTTCACCATCTACCGATTGCTTTTTGTGTTACTGAGTTTTGGCATTGGGATTTTCTTAACTATCTGGGGGGGCAAGCTGCTCTCGCTCGGCGGCAGCGCCTGGTATCTGTTAGCCGGTCTCGCTTATCTTATCATCGCCGTTGGGTACTTCACTCGTAGTCAATACGCGCTGCCTCTTGCTGTTATTACCTTCCTGTTAACGCTGGTCTGGGCGCTGTATGAAGTGCAGCTCAGCTACTGGGGCCTGATCCCTCGTCTGGTGGTTCCTGCGCTGATGCTAATGCTGGCCCTGTGGCTGGCGGCGGCGATGCCGGTGGCTCGCGTGCGTCTGGCGAACTGGAGCGCCACGGTTATTTTTATCGTGCTGCTGGCGACGCTGGTTTCGGCGTTCTACCCGCACGGCGGCATCCACAATGGCGTCGTGAAAGCGGCGAGCGACAATAGCGCGACGCAGGCGGCAAAAAGCGATAACTGGGAGTTCTTTGGCCGCGATGCCTCCGGCACCCGTTTTGCGCCGTATACCGATATTACCCCGGAAAATGTTCATAAGCTGAAAGTCGCCTGGACTTATCACACAGGCCGCCGCCTGACCGGCCCGGCCATTGGCGTTGACGAAAATACGCCGCTGCAAATTGGCGATACGCTGTATTCCTGTACGCCGCTCAACGTGGTGACCGCCATTGATGCCGATACCGGCAAGGCGCGCTGGCGCTTTGACCCGCACGCGCAGACGGCGGAACATGTGACCTGCCGCGGTGTGGGTTACTATGATGTGCAGAGCGACGATACGCTCAGCGCGGAAGAAAAAGCGAGCCCGGCGCTGCAACAGTGTCCGCAGCGGATCATGGTATCGACCGTGGATGCGCGCCTGCTGGCGCTGAATGCCAAAACCGGCGAACTGTGCGCTGATTTCGGCGACCACGGTAGCGTGGATCTGAAGCAGGGCATGGGCGACACCGAAAACAGCAAACGCTACCATCCGACTTCAACGCCGGTGATCATGGGGCATATTGCGGTGCTGGGCGGCTGGGTACGCGATATCGTACACGGCGAGCCATCCGGGGTCGTACGCGCTTTTGACGTACGCGATGGTAAAGTCGTCTGGGCCTGGGATGTTGGCAAGCCGGAAAATATCACCGACCCGGAAAAAGGCCGCGTTTATACCCTCGAAACGCCGAACGTGTGGACCATTCCCGGCTTTGATAAAGAGCTGAATCTGGTCTATCTGCCGACCGGCAACGGTCCGCCGGACTACTGGGGCGGCGATCGTAATGAAGCGAAAGAGAAATATGGCTCCGCGGTGGTGGCGGTGGATGCCAGTACCGGTAAAACAAAATGGGTTTTCCAGACCGTTCACCACGATATCTGGGATTATGATCTCCCATCGCAGCCGGTACTGTTCCACATGAAAAACGAGCAGGGCGAGGACGTCCCGGTGCTGATCCAGACCACCAAAACCGGACAGATTTACGTGCTCGATCGCCGCACTGGAAAACCGGTGACCCGTGTTGAAGAGCTGCCCGTCGCTCATCAGGGGGCGGAGGGCGAACATCTGTCTGCCACCCAGCCGTTCTCTACCGGCATGCCGCAATTAGGCGTCGAGCCGTTGAGCGAAAAATCAATGTGGGGCGTGACGCCGTTCGACCAACTGATGTGCCGTATCGATTTTAAAGAGTCGACCTACCTTGGCATGTATACGCCGCCGTCAGAGAAACCGTATATCGAGTGGCCAAGCCTGCTCGGCGGCATGAACTGGGGCGGCATCACCATCGATGAACGTACCGGTACGCTGTTCGTCAACGATATGCGTATGCCGTTGCGGATGTCGCTGGTGCGCAAGGAAGAGATGGCGAAATACAAAGTCTCCACCGACGAAGTCCCTGGCTTTATGGGTACCGTTCGCCCGCAAGTTGCCGGGCCTTACGGCGGCGTGCGTATCGACATCCTGCAGTCCGCGCTGGGCGTGCCCTGTAATACCCCGCCGTTTGGTACCATGAGCGCTATTGACCTGAATAGCCGTCAGCTACTGTGGCAGGTGCCGATGGGCTCGGTGGAAGATACCGGTCCGCTGGGGATGAAAACCCATCTGCATATCCCGCTGGGAATGCCGACCCTGGGCGGCCCAACCTCTACCGCCTCTGGGCTGGTATTCTTCGCCGGTACCCAGGATAACTACCTGCGGGCGCTGGATTCCGCCAGCGGTAAAGAGCTGTGGCGCGCTCGCTTGCCGGTTGGCGCGGTAGCGGCGCCGCTGGTCTACAAATCGCCGAAAACCGGCAAAGAGTATGTGCTGATTTCCGCCGGCGGCGCCAGCCACTCGCCGGACGTCGGGGACGATATCATCGCCTACGCGCTGGAGGAATAACCTCTCTAAACGAAACAGGTCCCGGTAAACGGGACCTGTTCCTGGCTGACAGGCGGGGGAGGTAGCAGGGGGCAATGCTGGACTTTCACTCTTTGAATATCACTCTGCGCAATATGCTGCCCTGCGGCATTGACGTAGGCCAGAGACATCGGCGAACCCGTGGTTTTCTCTACTCTCAAATCAGTAAAATCCATTGCACATTCTTAGCGCTTTCCGCCAGTCCGTCTGGATCCTCATTATTCCCTGTCGCATAAAGCAAAAAAAAGGCCCATCCTGGTGATGGGCCTTTTTGACGTTCGGCGTGTAACCTGAAAGGTGTAAAAATTAATCAAAAACGCCGTTAATGACGGAAGTGACGATTGCGGTACTTAACGCAACCAGCACTAAATCATCGCCCACTGCACGCCATTCATAACCCGGGTAGTAAGGCAGATCGTTAATCATAGATGCCGGCAACGTTTTTTTGGCAATACCTGGAGGTAATGGTTTGCCGCGAACCACATTTTTTGCAATACCCGGCGGTAGCGCCTGATAACCTACCAGACCATAATTCACCGCCAGAGAACGGGCTCGCGAGAAGCTAATATCAGAGTCGACATGGTCGGGTTTGCCGTAGTTTTTACGGTTACCGTGATCCTCTTTCGACTTATCATTTCCCTGGCCTTTGTTGCTGTGGTCACTGCTGTTGCCATGGTTACCGCTATTGCCGTGGTTTCCACCGCTATTACCGTGGTTGCCACCTCCGCCGCTATTGCCATGACCTCCGCCACCCCCGTTGCCATTACCAGGGTTGGCATAAACTGGCGCGGCAAGGACGGCGAGCGAAATAACCGCCGCAAGTGCAGATTTGAGAGTGCGACGCTTAATCATAAGGGTGTTCCTTAAAGTGAAGTACACGCTTTGAAGATATGACGTGCGCATAACCTTAACAATGTCATGTTTTCTTATTTTTATACTCCGCAGAAAATATGCCTCGCCTCTTGCTGGTCATCGCTATCCTGCCCAATGACAGGCGACCAGGTGTCCAGGCGAAATTTCACGAAGCGTCGGCGCCTGACGGCGGCAGTGGTCACTTGCCTGCGGGCAGCGTGACGAAAACCGGCAGCCCTCAGGCGGGCGCGACGGATCCGGGATTTCTCCCTGGACGACCGCCTGCGGTTCGCTTTCGGGATCGAGGGTGGGTACCGCGGCCAGAAGCGCCTGGGTATAGGGATGAAGAGGGCGGCTAAACAGCGCATCGCGGCTGGCGGTTTCCACCAGTTGACCGAGGTACATCACCGCCACGTCGTCGCACAAATGCTCTACAACTCCAAGGTCGTGGGAGATGAATAGAAAGGTGACGCCACGCTCGTCGCGCAGGTCGGCAAACAGATTGATAATCTGCGCCTGAATCGACACATCGAGTGCGGAAATGGGTTCATCGGCGACGATAAAGTCCGGATTGAGGATAAGCGCGCGGGCGATGCCGATGCGCTGCCGCTGACCACCGGAAAATTCATGCGGAAAACGGTGGTAATGCTGAGGCGCCAGCCCGCAGATCTTCATCACTGCAATGACTTTCTCATAGAGTTCAGCGCGCGTGCATAGTTTATGCTGCAGCATCGCCTCGCCAATCGCCTCGCCGATGCGAATGCGTGGGTTCAGTGAACTATAGGGATCCTGAAACACCAGTTGAATTTTCGGTCGTAGGGCCTGCATTGCCGCCGCTGACAGTTCGGATAACTCCTGACCGCGGAATTTAATGCTGCCGGCGGTCTTTTCATACAAGCCAAGCAAGGTGCGGCCAACGGTGGTTTTACCACTACCGGATTCTCCGACGAGGCCGAAAATCGTTCCCGGACGGATATTAAAACTGACGTCATCGACCGCGCGCAGTTCCCCGGTCTGCTGGCCGAACAGGCCGTCGCGCAGCGGGAAATACTTTTTCAAGCCATTAACTTCAATTAAATAGGGCTGGTTCATGCCACCGACTCCGCGAATTGACTATAAAAACAGGCTGCCTGATGCGAGGCCCCAAAAAGTGGCGGGGTGTCCTGACGGCAGCGTGCTGTTGCCTGTTCGCAGCGATCGGCAAACGCGCAGCCCGCAGGCAGTTGCGCGAGATCCGGCACCTGACCGGGAATGGAGTAAAGCCGCCGGCGGCGCGCGCCCGGCACCGGACGCGAGGCGATAAGTCCGCGGGTATAGGGGTGCTGGGGCTGGCGCAGCACCTCGACGGTGGTTCCCTGTTCGACAATCCGCCCGGCATACATTACGACGACCCTTTCGGCCATCTGCGCGATCACCCCCAGATCGTGGGTGATCAGCAGCATCGCCATCTGGCTTTCGCGCGCGCGGTCACGTATCAGACGCAGGATCTGCGCCTGCACGGTGACATCCAGCGCGGTAGTCGGTTCATCCGCTATCAATAATTGCGGCCCGCAGCTCAGCGCCATGGCGATCATCACCCGTTGCAGCATACCGCCGGAAAGTTGATGCGGATAGTACGCCATCAGGCTTTCGCTGCGCGCCAGTCCCACCTCGTTCAACAGGTGTATTGCACGCTGCCAGGCGGCTTTCGGCGAGTCGCCGCGGTGGCGGATGAGCGGCTCGCAGAGCTGTTCGCCTATGGTCAGTACCGGGTTGAGCGCCGACATCGGCTCCTGGAAGATCATCGCCAACTGGTTGCCGCGCAGGTCGGCCATGTGACGCGCTTTCAGCGTGAGCAGATCGCGTCCTTCGAAAAGGATCTCGCCGCCGTCAATGCGCGCGGCCTGGGGAGGCAATAGGCCCATTAGCGACATGGCGGTCACGCTTTTGCCGCAGCCGGACTCACCGACGATACCTACCGTTTGCCCGGCCTGAATCGAAAAAGAGACCTCCTGTACCGCGCGCACCCGGCTTCCTTCAGCAGCGAAAGAGACCGAAAGTTGCTTAAAAGAAATTAATGGTGCGCTCATTTCAGCCTCTGTTTCATTTTCGGGTCCATTGCGTCGCGCAGGCCGTCACCCAGCACGTTGATAGCAATGACGGTAATAAAGATGGCAATCCCAGGAGGCATCCATAGCCAGGGCCGCCGCTGAAAATCAATCAGGCTGTTGGCGGCATCCATCATATTGCCCCACGACGGCGTCGGCGGTACTACGCCAAGGCCAAGGTAGCTCAGCGCCGATTCGCTCAGAATGGCGTTAGCGACCGCCATTGTCGCCATCACCACCAGAATCGGGATGGTATTGGGCAGTAGGTGGCCAAACAGGCGGCGGCGCGCCGACAGTCCCAGAACCTGCGTCGCCAGCATAAAATCGCGCTCGCGTAGCGACAGGCACTGCCCGCGCACCAGCCGCGCCAGCTTTGGCCACTCCAGCAGGCTGAGCATAATCACCACCATCCAGATGCGGGAATCCGGCGAAAAGTCGAGCTCGGAGAGCATCGCGCCGGCGACGATTAATAAAGGCAAACTGGGGATCGTCATCACCAGATCGGCCAGCCGCATAATCAGTTTATCGGTGAGTCCGCCGACATAGCCCGATAGCGCTCCCAGCAGGTAGCCCAGCGTTACCGACAGCAGCATGGTCAGCAGGCCGATTATCAGTGAAATGCGCCCGGCCAGCAGTAAACGCGTATAGATATCGCGGCCAAGAAAATCGGTCCCCAGCCAGTGTTCGGCGCCGGGCGGTTTGTTGACCATCAGCGCATCGGTGGCGTCATCTTTCCACGGCGACCACATCGGCCCGAGCGCGCACCACAGGGCCATCACCGCAAGCAGGATTAAACACAGCATCGCCATTCGGTTGCGGCGCAGTTGGCGCCACGCCTGATGCCATGGAGAGGGAGTTATTTGCGCGAGCGCGGGGATTGTCGCCTGGCGCAGGCGGCGACGGTGGCCAAACAGGGAAGTTATCATCATTACCTCACTCGAATGCGCGGATCGGCCCACGCGTAGAGCACATCGGCCAGTAAATTACCGATGATCGTCAGCACCGCCAGAAACAGGGTAAACCCCATCAATACCGGATAATCGCGAGCGGCCAGCGAATCGATATGAATGTGTCCGGCCCCCGGCCAGTTAAATACTTTTTCGGTAATGATGGCGCCAGAGAACAATCCCGGCAGTTCAAAGCCAAGCAGGGTGATGACCGGCAGTAGCGCATTGCGCAGCGCGTGTTTCATGATAACCGTGCGTTCTCGCAGCCCTTTAGCACGGGCGGTACGAATGAAATCCATCTTCACCACGTCGAGCATGCTGGCGCGAAAATAGCGCGTCAGGCTACCGGCCTGCAGCATCACTAGCGCCAGTACCGGCAGTACCAGATGGGCGGCGACCTGCAGCACATACCGCCAGCCGCTATCGTCGCTGCCGGTATTGGTCATCCCGCCTACCGGCAGCCAGTGAAGGTCGACGGCAAACCACTTAATTAGCAGCAGGCAGAGGAAAAAGGTGGGAAAGGACATCGCGGCGAACACCGCGATACTCACCAGATGATCAAACCAGGAATTAGGTCTGAGCGCGGAGACCACGCCAACCGTCAGGCCGATACCCCAGTAGAAAACCAGCGCCACGCTCGCCAGCAGGAAGGAGTTCCAGATGTACTGGTTCAGTAACTGGCTGACCGGAATTTGGTATTGCAGCGAGAAGCCTAAATCCCCGCGCAGCAGTTGCCCCAGCCAGTGAAGGTAGCGGGTGAAAAGCGGCTGGTCGAGGCCGTATATCGCCTTCAGTTCGGCGGCGCGGGCGGCCGTCAAGGTGATATTGCCATCGATAAAGTCGCCGGGGGTTTTGGCAAAGAGCATAAAAATGATAAAGGAGGCCAGCAGCAGCATCGGCAGCGTTTGCAATAAGCGCCTCAGGATGAAATTTTTCATAACATTCTCACATCAGCCGCCGGGGAGGCCGGCGGCTGGGGGATTTACTTCACGATTTTCACGCCCGGCAAACTGCCGGTGAGGCCGTTATAGATATCCGGCTTAAAGCCGGTCACGCGGGCGCTGCTGGCGGAAAGAATCTCCCGGTATCCAAGCAAGATAACCGGCGGATCCTCGGCCAGCACCTGGTACAGCTGGTGATAAATAGGCTTGCGTTGTTCGACATCCAGCACCGCGTTACCCGCATTGATAAGCTTATCGACTTCAGCATTGTGGTAGCCCGACTCTTTGGCCTCGCTGCTGTAGAAGTCCCACACGCCATCATGCGGATCGTTGAGAGTACTGGTGCTAAACGACGCCAGATCGTAATTACCCGCTTTGCGCTGCGCCATCAGCGCGTTGAAATCAACCACCTGCGGTTTCAGCAGCACGCCTATCTGCCGCCAGTTCTCTTTGGCAATTGGGATCAGCGCATCGTTAATGACTTTTTTGCTCGCCAGTAGGGTCAATTCCAGCCGCTTACCGTCTTTCACGCGGATGCCATCGGCGCCAGGCAGCCAGCCCGCTTCATCGAGCAGTTTTTTCGCTTGCACCGGATCGTAATGGTAGGGGTTGACGCCCTGCGCATTGAAGGCCCAGGAAATAGGCGCGATTGGTTCAATGGCTACCTTGCCGTATCCCTGATACACCACGTCGATTAACTTCTGGCGGTCCAGCCCGTAAATCAGCGCCTGACGCACTTTTTTATCCTGCAGCGCCGGGCGATGGAGGTTGAACTCCACCTGGCTGTAGTCGCTGGAGCCGTACAGGTTGATATTGGCAAAACCGAGCATCTTAAGCTGCTCAATATCATCCGGACGCGAGGTGAAGGCGTCGTAGTCGGTTTCGCCGGTCTGGAATAGCTGGAAATTGGTAGACGGATTGGTCACGCGATAGATAAAGCGCGGCGTTGGCGGCGTACCGCGATAAAAATGCGTGTTGGCGTGGAAGCGAATCTCCTGACCGGGAATATATTTATCGTAGACATAAGGACCGTTACCCAGCGGTTTTCCGTGCAGAGAACGCAGATAATCCAGATTTCCGCGTTGATACCCTTTGCCGTACCAGGCTTTCGATAATACCGGACCGCCGATTTTCGCCAGCGTTGTCGCGCCCGGCTGGGTGGTAGTAACCTGCAGGGTCAGCGGATCGATAACTTTCAGGCCGCTCACGCTATCGGCTTTGCCGGCTTTATATTCCGCGCCGCCGGCGATATTGGCCAGAGTGATATCGGTATCGCCGTCATATTTCGGGTCGAGCAGAACGGTCAGCGTAAAGGCGACATCCTCCGCGGTGAGTGGCGATCCGTCACTGAAAGTCAGGTTAGGGCGTAATTTGATGGTATAGACTTTGTTATCCGCGCTCACCGTCCAGCTCTCAGCCAGCCCCGGCACCAGCTTACCCTGACTGTCCCAGTCAATCAGGCGTGAAAAAATAACGTTGGTGACGTTCTCATCCCAACCGTTGACGAAGAAGTAAGGGTTAAAGATCCCCTGCGGTTCGGAAATGCCGGCCACCACCGTGTCTTTACGCAGTTTGGCGCTGGCCGGGATCTGGCTGGCATCGGTTGCGGGAGTAATCCCTTCTTTAAGAATATCGTCGGCGTTGGCGACAGAAGAAAATGCCACCATGCTACCGAGCAGCGCCACTTTCAGCGCCAGCGCGAAGCGCGTTTGTCTGGTTTTTAATCCTTGCCGTAATCTGGACAAAAGTGCTACCTCATCAAATGATTGCGTTGTTATTTACAATTCATGACGAAGATAAGAGGCGCGCTGAATACTGTCTAACAACGAAACGCTATGGTTTATAGCCATTTCGCATTAGCAAAAAACCGGCAATATAATGCCGGTTTTCGGGGAAGTCATAGTAGATTGTTCTTTATGCCGCGGCAGCTAATCGCCGGCCTCAACCGGCAGCCACAGGGCCTGCGGGTTGGCGAAATAATATTCGACTTTGGCATAAAAACGGCTGGCGTGCAGGCCATCAACAAAAGCGTGATTAAACCGGCCGGCAACCGGAATGATGCCATTTTTCAGTTTTCCCCACGTCAGGGCGGGTACCGCCGCGCCCACGTAGTATTCCGCATGGGTCATGGCGCTGAAGTGCAGCCACGGCAGACAACTGGCGCAAAAGAAATTTTCTTCTTCCACGATAAGCGGTGAGGGGTTGGTGCTTTTTGCGGCCTCAATGCGCGGCGTCGCGGCGGCGCTAAACGTGGGGAAATCAGCGGCGTTATCGCACCATACCTGGCGAAAACCTTCGCTGGCCGTCATGATCGGCGTCATCACCGAGATGGCGTCATATTCGATGATATCGTCGTTGCGCAGGCGCTGTTTCAGCTGTGGTACGGCGTTGGCCGCACGCAACAGGCCGAATAACGCCAGTTGAAAGAAGGAGACGCCCCGGTCCTTCGCGCAGGTGTACAACTGTTGCGCTTCGACCGGTACGCACAGATTGAAGCTGGGATTGGCAAAGGTACGGTAGAACGTAAAGTGATCCAGGCGAGGCCAGCTCGCTTTATCAATGACGCGATAATGTGCCACGGTCGACTCCTTCATGTGGGTTTCCCTTACTATGCGACGATTTCCACCAGGTTACCATCCGGGTCTTTGATAACCGCCTCATAATAGCCATCGCCGGTGGTGCGCGGGGCAGAGACTAAAATTCCCGCCATTTCAGCGCGTTTGGCTAACGCATTCACCTGTTCCGTGCCGCCGACGGCGATCGCCAGATGCACCCACCCCGTATGGTTGTTATCGTGGGTCGAGTCATGTAAACCGGGTTTGGACATTAACTCAATGGCCACGTCAGAGCCAATTTTTACAAAATAGGATTCAAAACCAGGATTGGTTTTACTACGGTATTTTTCGTTAATTTCACCGGCAAAAAACTCCACCCAAAAGCGTGCTTGCTGCTCAAGATGGCGGGTCCAGAGGGCGATATGGGCAACTTTCATGGTTTACCTCGTAAAGGGTCGGGTTGACAGCATGCGCATAAGTGAACGATTATGCTCTTTTCTGCTCGTTATGTTTATTTTAAGGAGTTGTTGTGCTCGATTATGCAGCTTTCCCTCAGCAACGACAAGCGCTGATTTGTCAGATCCTGCAGGAGGACGGTAGGGTCGTCTGCGCCGATCTGGCCCAGCGCTTACAGGTCTCTGAACACACTATTCGCCGCGATCTTCATGAGTTGAGCAAAGACGGATATTGTAAGAAAGTCTACGGCGGCGCGGTGATGACCCTCCCGGAATCCATGGAGTACAACGAACGTAAAGAGAAAAACAGGGCAACAAAGAGCAGAATCGCACAGAAGTGCGCACAGCTAGTGAAACCGGGCGGCTGTATTTTTATTGATACCGGCACCACCAATCTGGCCATGGCGGAAGCGCTACCGGGCGAACTGGCCTTAACCGTGGTTACCAATTCTCCGGAAATCGCGGCGGTTCTGCTTAAAAAACCGCTTTACGAGGTTGTGATGCTCGGAGGTTTGGTGCAACGCGCGGCAGGCGGTTGTGTCGGCGCATCGGCGGTGGCCCAGGTGCAGGGGATCCTCTTCGATCAGGGATTTATTGGCGGCTGCGCAATGGCTCCGGAGTCAGGTCTAACCGGTTTTGATCACGCCGATTGTGAATTTAAGAAAGCGGTTATCAAACAGTGCAGTGAAATTATCGTTGGCTTAACCTCAGATAAAATCCCCGCCGTCGCGCGTTTTGTGGTAGCTGAAAGCAGCGCCATTGACGTGCTGGTGGTGGAGGAAAACATCAGCCGTAAATACCGGGATGCTTTCCGTGAACACGAGATCCGTATCTATACCGTTTAACACACGGGCAAATTATTAATTTGAGAAAACCGGGCTATCACTTTGATAAAAACGACGGCGAAATGTTACTGGCCTGCGGACCGCGGCCTTAGCTGCGCTATTTTCTCTGCACTTTAGCCGCATTTTGCGCGACGACTCACAAAAAAGAAGCTTAAACGGCACCTCATTGATTTCTGGCACAAATCTTGGATTTGTTATCGGTGATGTGGCTTTTCCCATGGGTTATGGATAGCGCGACGTTTAGCAAACCCGGGATTGCCCGCAACGGATAATCATTGAGGGGACTGTTATGTGTGCTTCACCTTCAGCGCCGCTACGGCGCGTGGATGGACTGGCGAAAGTCAAAGGAACGGCCGTTTATGGCGACGATATTACCTTACCGGGCATGCTGTATGGCGTTTGCCGCTTTGCGGATATACCCGCCGGGAAAATCGAGGCGATAGATCTTAGCGAGGCGCTGAATGTTGCAGGCGTGGTAAAAATCGCCACCTGGCAAGATATTCCCGGTACTCCGGTCGTGGGGATTATCGTCAAAGATTATCTGCCTATCGTCAAAGACGAGGTGGTCTTCCACGGCGATGTCGTCGCCGTGGTGGCGGCAACCAGTTATGAAGCCGCCTGTGAGGCGGCGGATAAAATACATGTGCGCTATACGCCCTATGAGCCGCTAACGGACGTAGAAGCCGCGCTGGCGGCGGACGCCCGGCGAATTCACCCGGAGCGCAGCGATAATATCACCGCCCATCACCACACCGTTAAGGGTGACATCGCCATAGGCTTTGCCGAAGCCAGTCACGTGATTGAACGTGAATATGAAGTGGGCTTCCAGGAACACGCTTACATTGAACCGGAAGTTGTACTGACCTGGCTTGACCCCACCGATGGTAGCCTGATTATCTCCGGCTCCATTCAGAACCCGCACCGCGTACGCAGCTTCGTGGCTAAGTTTATGGGCTGCCCGCAAAGCCAGATTAACGTCAAACGCGCGGTGATGGGCGGCTCGTTCGGCGGCAAAGATGACATCATCGATCACCTGGCCTGCCGTTCCGCATTGATGACGCGCCTGACCGGTCGTCCGGTGAAATTTACCTACACCCGCGAGCAGTCCATTATCGAAAGCTGTAAGCGCCACCCTTATAAAATGAAGTATCGCGCCGGGGTGGACGACAACGGACGCATTCTGGCGATCAAAATCGATATTCTTGCCGACAGCGGCGGCTATGCGGCGTCCTCCCCGTTCGTCACCTGGCGTTCTTCGGTGCAGGCCGCTGGGCCGTACAATATTGATAACGTCCATATCGACGTTAAAGCCGTCTATACCAACAACAGCTATACCTCGGCGATGCGTGGTTTCGGTTCACCACAGGTGGTTTACGCCAACGAATCCTTTATGGATGAAATTGCCGACGTGCTCAATCTCTCGCCGGTGGCGGTGCGTGAAGTGAACGCGCTGCGTCAGGGCGATATCTCGGTCACCGGGCAGCGGTTTGATAAACACACCGTCTCGGCGACTGAAGTCCTGAGTAAGGCGGTGAATGCCTCGGAATTTGCGGCAAAACGCCAGCACTATCGTGAATTGAACCAAAAAGGCGGCGTTTATCGCTATGGCATTGGCCTGGCGCTGAGCTACCGTGGTTGTTCCATCGGCGCGGAAGGGGTAGATACCTCGACGGCGCTCATTCAGGTGAATGAGGACGGCAGCGTCAATCTGGCGACATCGGTTTCTGAAAACGGTCAGGGTCTGCAAACCGCGATGTCGCTAATCGCCGCGGAAGCCTTTGGTATTCCTCTATCTGAACTGCATTTTATGGAACCGCCGACCTCGGTTATCGGCGACGGCGGATCGACGGCGGCAACCCGTGGGACTATGGTCGGCGGCGGGGCGATTCTTGACGCCGCGGACAAGATAAAACGCCGCATTCTCAGCGTCGTCGGCGACAGCATCGGCACCCGCGAGTTGGCTGAAACCTTGTGGCAGGATGGCTTTATCATCAACGTCCAGGACAGTGAACGGCGTATTGATTTCAAAACCGCGGTTAATAAAACCAAATGGGCCAGCGTCAGCCTGACCGAGTACGGCTGGTTTGTGCCGCCGCCCATTCACTGGGATGAAGAAAAAGGCTGCGGCAGCCCGTACTTTACCTGGGTTTACGGCTGCCAGGTGGCTGAGGTAAGAGTGAACACCAGCACCGGTAAAACCGATCTGCTGCATGTTACCGCCGCCCATGACGTAGGTAGGGTACTCAACCCGGTGGGGTTTGAAGGCCAGATTTACGGTGGGGTGGCGCAGGGTTTTGGCTATGCGCTGCTGGAAGACTTCAACATTGAAAACGGCCAGGTCAAATCGGAAAACTTCGACAGCTACCTGCTGCCGACGATGAAAGATATTCCGCCGATGACGATTATCGGCGTAGAAAACCCGGATATCGCCGGGCCTCTGGGCGCGAAGGGGATCGGCGAACCAGCCACTGAACTGGCGGCGGCGGCTATTAACAACGCGGTGAGTTTTGCCCTCGAGACGCGGTTTAATAAATTACCGTTGACTCTTGAACAGGTGATCCTCGGCTACAACTTGAAAAAGCCGGTTCGCCAAAGCGAAATGATGCTGGAGGCGGAAAACAAGAAGCAGGTGCTGCGCCTCACTGACGTGGAAGTGACCCGAGCGAAAAGCCTGCAGGAGGCGTTAACCCTGCTGGCGCAAGAGGGCGTGACGGCTATCGCCGGCGGTACCGATGTAATTGTGCAGGGGCGTCTGCAAACCCGCGCGCTGCGGTTGGTTGATATTTCCCGTCTGCCGGAGTTGACGCAGGTGAGCGAAGATCCGGTCAGCCATGAGGTCATCATTGGCGGGGCGATGACCTTTAACCGTATTACCGATCATCCGCTGCTGCGCGAACGTTACCCGCTGCTGGTGCAGGCCTGTCATACCGTCGGTTCGCACCAGATCCGTAATCGTGCCACCATCGGCGGCAATATCGTCAACGCCGCGCCCTGCGGCGATTCCATTCCACCTGCCATCCTCTATGACGCACGCATCGAGCTGCGCTCGCTAAATGGCGTACGCACCCTCGGTCTGGGCGAGTTTTTGCTGTCCGGCTACAAGACCCAGCGCCAGCCGGATGAACTTTTGACCAAAGTGATACTGCCGCCGCCGGCGCGTCCGCGGGCTAAAGGTTTCTATCACCAGTTAGGGCGGCGCAACGCGCTCAACATCACCCGTCAGAGCCTGAGCGCGCTGCTCGATTTTGCTGATGATGGCACGGTGAGCTACTGCCGTCTGGTGGACGGCGCGCTGTTCAGTAAGCCGCAGCGGTTACTGGATATTGAACGCTGCCTGCTAGGGAAACCGTTAAATAGCGACACGATTAATAGCGCCTGCGAGGTGCTGGACAAGCTTATCTATGCGGCCATCGGTAAGCGCTGGTCGGCGGCATATAAGCAGCCGGTGTTCGTCAATATGTTCCGCGACATGATGGCCGAGGCGCAACGGGCCTCAGGGATTTAATGATTCAATCAGGGCGCCAGAGCGCCCTGTACAGGATAAAGCTATGAGCACAATTAAAGTGAAGGTAAACGGCAAGCTGGTGGAAGCAAAAGTAGAAGGCAATATGCGCCTATTGGATCTGGTGCGGGATACATTGCATCTTACCGCCACCAAAGAGGGATGTTCGATTGGCGAATGCGGCGCCTGCACGGTGCTGATGGACGGTAACGCCGTTTGTTCTTGTCTGGTACTGGCCGAACAGTGTGATGAAGCGGAGATCGAGACGCTCGAAGGGTTAAACGATAATCCGATTACGCAAAAATTACAGGATGCATTTATTGAGAAGGGCGGCGTGCAGTGCGGGTTCTGTACGCCGGGAGTACTGGTCAGCGCCACCGAATTATTAACCAAAGAGCCGCATCCGGACGAAGCGCAAATAAAGGATGTATTAGAAGGCAATATGTGCCGCTGTACCGGCTATCAGCCGATTATTGATTCCATTCAACACGCGATTAAATCGTGATCTTGTAACGGGGCTGCTGTTTTGTTAGTAGCCCCGGTAAGCGCCACCGGGGGAGGGTTCCCGGATAGCGGCGCACAGCGCCTTATCCGGGCTACGGTTCGGTATTTGGTCGGTAGCCCCGGTAAGCGTAAGCGCCACCGGGGAGGGTTCCCGGATAGCGGC
>NZ_JBEAHX010000012.1:0-68366 GCF_040062145.1 Klebsiella sp. JN_Kp121 | reverse complement strand
TCAGGTGTTAGTGTCCTTACGGACGTGGGGGTTCAAGTCCCCCCCCTCGCACCAATATTCTTACCCTTCTCTGTTTTATCCCATCAGCTTCAAATTCAACATGATCAGCATTATTCCACTGACCAGCGCTACGCTTGACGGCAACAGTACGAAATGACGTAACTGACGGTGCCAGATCATTGCCGCCGATAGTAGTAACCCCAGCACAATCATCACGCGCCAGGCTTCCACCGGCAGGCCAATCATGCCTAACGCCATCATCAGTACGCCCGGCAGCAGAATTCCCCAACCACTCCCTAAAGCTCGCTGCAACATGGTTTCGCCTCTCACAACGATAATGATAACCAATATCATATGATAATTTTTATCATTTGTCATGCCAGAGAGTTTAACTTTTATTACTCTTGCATTCAGGAGTAATGACATACATTCATTGGGATGATAAATTAAGCAAATTAAATCTATATATTACATTGTCTGATCATTTGCGCAGATAGCCTTATATTACGTGTTGTTTTATATTTTTCCCCCTTTGGCAGCCATCATCTTGAAACTTAACTACTAATAATGATAGTACCAATATGACTGCACAAACCTGGCGGGCTCATTACGAGCAAAAATATCAGTATTCCTTACGACTTTTTTTATTACTTAATTGTGTTTCTGCCGCTCTGTCGCTGCTCAGTCCGCTGTTTACCATTGTCACCGTCACGCTGCCGAGTTCGCTGATCTGTGCCGCCAGCCTGGGGTTCTTGTTATGGAATTGGAAATTTCCAAAACAGAAAATAAATATTCCTGTTATTTCTCTGTTATTTGGCATGCTATGGGCCTGGCACATCGTAATAAAAGCCTCATTGTTACCACCTCCACATTTTAACTTTCTGGTTATTGCCTTATTAAGCATCCTGTTTATTGGAACTATCGCTTTTTCTAACAATATCATTGCCTTTACTCTACATTCGCTACCGACTTTTATGGTGTGTCTGGTACTGGCCGGCGGCGAACAGTGGATGCGGATGTTTTACTGCTTTGTCCTGCCAGTTGCTGGAATTACGTTGCAAAACATTATGCAAAAGCGCAGCGATAATTTTACCCAAGGGCTAATGGATAAACTGTTGCAAGAGCGTAACACCCTGAACGATCTCAGCATGCTTGATCCATTAACCGGCCTGTATAACCGCCGTGGCCTGCAAAACCGGATGGATAACATCCTGGCAGTGGATACCTGCGAACATTTCATCCTGCTTTTGGATATTGACCATTTCAAAGCCTACAACGATAACTATGGCCATATGATGGGCGACCAGGCGCTAATCCAGGTATCCGCGGCGATTCGTAATTCCGTGCGTTCACGCGATATCGTCGCTCGCTTTGGCGGTGAAGAGTTTATGGTGGTGCTGACCAGCAGCTCGGCGGAATCCGCCTTCCAGACAGCAGAGCGTATTCGCCAACGGGTTTACGATTTAAAAATCGCGCATCGTTTTAACGAAAGCGTCGCCACTCATGTCACTATCAGTATCGGGATGACCCCTCTGGTGAGTGGCGACATCGACAGTGCGATAAAACGCGCCGATAGCGCGCTATATGAAGCCAAAAACCAGGGACGTAATATCATTCTCGTCAACTAACGCTTCCAGCCCGCCGCGAAGGATATGCGGCGCTGACAAATCGCTTGCGCTCCCTGCAACGAACAACTAGTATCAGCAATCATTATCATTTAGATTTGTATCTGGAAATCTGATGGCTTACCGTACCTTCTCCTTCAGCGATGACATCATCTTGCGTGCGCCGCTTGCGCCCGTCGAGCATGCATTAGCGAATGCGGTACGGGAAAAGATCGCTGCGGTACGCCCGCATCTACTGGATTTCCTGCGTCTGGATGAAGAAGCTCCCCCGTTTGCTCTAACCCTCGCGGAATGGTCACGACCAACGTCCCTTAGTTCATTACTGTCCACCTATTCCGACCATATTTATCGCCATCAGCCCAGCCAACCGCGCGAACAAAAACCCCTGCTTTCACTGTGGGCGCAGTGGTATATCGGCCTGCTGGTGCCGCCGCTAATGCTTGCGTTGCTTACGGAAGAACAGGCAATTAGCCTTGAACCGGAGCATTTTCGCGTTGAATTCCATGAAAGCGGGCGCGCGGCTTGCTTCTGGATTGACGTGCATGCCGACCATGATGCGTTGATGCTTCCCGCGCAAGCGCGTATGGAAATGTTGGTCAATAAAGCCCTGAAACCGGTGGTGGAAGCGCTGGAAGCTACCGGCGACATTAACGGTAAGCTTATCTGGAGCAATACCGGCTATCTGATTAACTGGTATCTCGGTGAAATGAAAAATCTGCTTGGCGACGAGCAGGTGAACGCGCTACGTCAACACTGTTTTTTTGCAAAACAGCAGGCCAGTGGCGAGGATAACCCGCTGTGGCGAACGGTAGTCCTGCGCGAAGGGCTGCTGGTACGCCGAACTTGCTGTCAGCGTTATCGCCTGCCGGACGTTCAACAATGCGGCGACTGCACGTTAAAGTAATTACCTGACGGGCGGCAATATGCCGCCCGTTGTCATTTTATGCGGTCTGCTCGCTCTCCTGCGCCGCGCGCTGCGCCTCTTCAGCTTCCTGCGCCAGCAGTTGCTTTTCGTACACTTTAAAGAACGGGAAGTAGATGATAGCCGATACGCAAGCGAGGACAACGACCAGAATCGCCGCGCGGAAATCCCATCCCAACGCCCATGCGCCGCCAATCGGCGCCGGCGCCGTCCACGGCACAACGGAGATAACACGACCGATCAGATCCAACTTCATGGCCGCCCAGGCAATCACCGCGTTAACCATCGGCGCCAGCAGGAACGGAATAAAGAATACCGGGTTCATCACGATAGGCGTGCCAAAGATAACCGGCTCGTTAATGTTAAACAGGCTTGGCACCACGCTTAAACGGCCGATAGAGCGCAAATGCGCGGAACGGCTGCGCAGATAGCAGAACACCAGCCCCATAGTTGCGCCGGAACCGCCGACAACGATGAAGAACGTCCAGAACGCTTCCATAAAAATATGCGGCAGCGGCGCGCCCTGCGCCAGGGCCTGCTGGTTCATCCCCAGATTAGTGAGCCAGAACATCTGCAGCATGCCGGAGACAATCGCCGCCCCGTGAATCCCTGCGAACCACAGCAGGTGGCCAATCAACACTGCCAGCAGAATGGCCGGTAATGAATCTGCGGCAGAGACCAATGGCTTAAAGATAGCCATGATGGCCTGCGGGATCAGCATGTCGAAATGATGCTGGATAAACAGACTCAACGGATAGAGCGTCAGCACCACCACCAGGACCGGGATCAGCAAATCGAACGAGTTTTTGATCATCGGCGGCACCTGATCCGGCAGACGGATCCCGATATTGTGCGCCTTCAGGAATCGCATCATCTCCACGCAATAAATCGCCACCAGGATCGCGGTAAAGATCCCGGTGCCGCCAAGACTATCAACCGGCAAACTGCCATTGGTTTTTGGCGCAGCGATCAGCAGGAACGCCATGATCGACAGCATGGCGCACATGAAAGGATCGAGCTGGTGCGCCTTTTCATAATGCTTGCCCAGGTTGTAGGAAATCGCCGCGCAGATATAAATGGACATGATGCCCATGGTCATATCAAAAGGCGTCAGAATCCGTCCTTCGAACTCTTTAGCCAAATCCAGCCAGGCGCGGGCGAAGCCCCAGGTGGTATCCGGTGAAAAAGGCGGATAAGCGAAGACTAAGAGAAAGGAACCTACGATCATAAACGGCATGGCCGAGATAAATCCGTCACGAATAGCCATGACGTGGCGCTGCGAAGAAATGCGCCCGGCAACGGGACTTATATAGTTCTCTACAAAGCGAAATATCAGATTAAACGCAGCATGGTTAGCAGACATAGCAGCCCTCCTGACAGGCTATCGAAACAGGCCCAACAACGGTAATCTTGCCGCTATGCTGAAATTAACTGCGTATCGACAGTAGCTACCCGGGGTTTAAGGTCGCCATATTGTCAGCAGGAATATCTCACGCGCGGCTGTTAGTTATCTTTGCTACAGGGAGTTACCTTGTCAGTATTCATCGACGGAGGTCATACTGCAACCGGTTACAGTAACCGGTTGCGGCGATTGTGAAGAAGATCCAGAAATCAGAATAATTCCTGATTATCTATCGACAATATTTACAGATTTCCGACCTTGTGACAGATTTAAGCGGAAAACTATCAGGAGAACCCCATGAGTCTGCAGTCCGTGAGGCAGTTTTTTGCTGAACATGCCCCCGATATTGAAATCATCGAATTGAATCAAAGCACGGCGACCGTTGCGCTTGCCGCCGCCGCGCATCGAGTCGAGCCGGGGCAAATCGCTAAGACTTTATCTTTAAAAGTAAAAGACCGGGTTATATTAATCGTCGCCAAAGGTGATGCCCGGCTTGATAATAAAAAACTGAAAGACGCTTTCGGGGCGAAAGCGCGCATGCTCAGCAGCGATGAAGTCGTTACGCTGACTGGCCATCCCGTCGGCGGCGTCTGCCCGTTTGGCCTGGAAAATCCGCTGCCGGTTTACTGCGATATCTCGCTCAAACAATATCCCGAAGTTCTGCCAGCAGCGGGGGCTATTCATAGCGCGGTACGAATTTCACCTGAACGTATGGCGCAACTGACAGAAGCCGACTGGGTCGACGTCTGCCTGTAGATTGCCAGTTATTGCGCCAGGCGCATTCCCCGGCCATCGTCATTATTAGCCGGCAGACACAGCAAAATGTCCGCCGCGCTCAGTAGGCCAATATCAGAGTTAACGCCCAGCTTGGTCATCGCGTTAAATTTATGCGCGCGGATGGTTTTGATATTTCGATCAAGCTGGGTGGCGATTTCGGGTAACGAATAGCCGTAAGTCATGTAACGCAGAATGGTATGTTCCGTTGGGCTAAGAATTTGCCCACAAGAGTTATAGCTGTGATTGAGAATGCTTTCTTTATCCAACGGCGCCTGTTCGATTAGCTGCAGTAAACGTTCCTGCAGGCGAGTAAGACAAGATGATTTATTGAGGATAGTTTGTGGGCTTGAGGGCGTCAGATGACTGATCAGACGCATTTCCGCCGTATTATCCGCTAGTACGATTCGCTGTATTTCAGGGCGAGTTTGCGCAATTTCGTGTAAAAAGAGCAGGCTTTCCAGGCGAATACGCCTGCTACCGGAAAGAGAAAAAATAACGGCGATAAAGTTTTTGGAAGCGAATTCGCGCTTTAAGGCCTGAGTATCTTTATAAAAATGGATGCTATATTTTTTACCCGCTTCATTACTTAAAATGTAACGAAGCGCCATTTCAGTCATTGCGCATTTTTCTACGATAGCGACACATCGTGTTGTGAGATTTTTTTCCATTCCGTGTTATCTCCATAGGCTGAATACAGATTCAGTTCCTTCATTCCTTGAGCGCTATTGATCCAGGCATACATTTCTGCATTACTGCGTAACGAAAGTCGGCGCATGGCGCTATTTTTCTGCGCGCTTATCGTTTTATTGCTTTTTTTCAACAAAGCGGCAATCTGATTAATTCCCCACCCTTTTGCCAGTAGCCGCAACACTTTGCGCTCAGAAAAGGTCAGGATGACCGCTTCGCTTGCTTCATCACCTAAGTTATCCATCTCAGGTGAAAAAAGCGTCTGGCTAATTCTCTCAGCGGAAAGTTTGCCGGCGCGGATGACTTCAATGAAACGTCTTACCGGCTCGCTATCAGAAATCAGCGAACTCTCCGGCCGCATGAGAAACTCGACTGCCAAAGGGAAGCAGGAGTGGCCAACCATAAAAATCCAGTGAATATCCCGGTATTGATTCATTAACGAATAATAATGCTCACAAATATCTCGCGGGCGTTCAATGTGTCCGGAGAGGTCAACGACGACCAGTACGGCGCGGCGAAGCTGCAGTAACGTGAGTTCATCCTGCGAGCCACAGAAACTCAGATCGTAATCAGGGAGATGCTCCCTCAAAATAGCCTTCAGGCCAGATTGCATAACTGGTATTCTACTGATGATGACGCCAAATTTACCTTGTCCTGGCAACATAAAACCTCCGCTTCCTGTCAAAGATTCACATCCAAAATAAATGATGGATGAATGGCTACTATAATATTATTTCACCTACTGAATCTTTATCGTCCCTGGTGGGCATAATGCACGCCCTGAAGTTAATTCCATAACCGTGAGGGATATATAACTATTACTCTCACCAACGATTTACCCTAACACAAAATGATGCCATCAATAAATTAGAAAAAATTAAAGCCCTCATTAGAAAAATTACCTTAAGAATTAAATAAATAACTTATTTAATTTCTTTCCTAAATGCTTTTGGCGAGACGCCATTATATCGCCGAAAGAATCTCGAAAAATAAGCAGCGTCAGTAAACCCTAAATAATCAGAAAGTTGTGTGATGGTCATGCTGGTATATTGCAGGTTACGCCGCGCTTCTAACATTAAGCGTCGATGTAAGACGCCTAATGCGCTGCAGCCATGAAATTCACGACACAAATAATTTAAATGCGTTGTGGAAAGCCCCACTAGCTTTGCATATTCAGCCAGCGGCAAATGTTCCCGGTAATGACTTTCAATCAGGCGGGAAAAATGGCGCATAACGCTACGTTTACGTTCGGCTTTGTCTTCTGCTATCGGTGTCGGCTGGCACTGACGATTCAACCATACCAATAACGCCCCCAGCAGCGAATGCAGCATCATTTCTCGCGCATCATGCTCCTCACAGTACTCTTCACGCAAAGCGGTAAACAGCGAGTGAATATGGCCGCGTGAGCGTTTTACCGCCACGCACTGCGGCTGTGATAGCACATCAAGCGTTCGACCAAACTGGCTTTCAAAGCGGCTCAGCAGCGGCAGTGAAAGCGACAGGACAAATCCCTGAGTACCGGGAGAAAAACGGAAGCCATGAATGCATAATGCCGGCACAACCTGAATACAGGCTTCGGTCATGACCCTCGTCGCGCCCTCAACTTCGATTTCAGCGCGCCCCTTGTGCAGATACAATAGCTGCACCATTTCGGCATGTTGATGCACGCGGATATGCCACTCATAAAGGCTGCTGCGCTGCAAAATGGATTCACAATGCAGCAGATCTGGCGTCGGCCAACCGCGCTCTTCGCCATATAATTTAAAAACAGGGATCGTACTTGCGGTCGACATGGCATCTCCGGTTTTCGTTAGCCGTTACGTTACCTGCTCCATCGGCAAACCCACATAATTTTCGGCAATCGTCGTCAGCCCTGCGCGAGACCCCAGATAGTAGCGGCGGTCGGCGGACTGCATTTTTTTATCGAAATCACTTTGTTCAGGGAAGTCATGCAGCAGGCGAGTCATAAACCAGCTGAATCTTTCACCTTTCCATACGCGGTCGAGAGCGAAGCGCGAATAGCTCGCAAGCAGGTCCGCACGGCCATGGCGATAATACTCGCGCAGGATCCGCCATAAATAATTGACATCCGACGCCGCCAGATTAAGCCCCTTCGCGCCGGTTGGCGGTACGATATGCGCAGCATCGCCGACCAGAAATAGCCGGCCATACTGCATCGGCTCGACGACATAGCTGCGCAGCGGCGCAATGCTTTTCTCAAGTGAGTGACCAGTCACTAACTTACTTGCCAGATCCTCCGGCAGACGCCGCTTTAACTCATTCCAGAAGCGTTCATCTGACCATGCTGAGACGTTATCGCTTAACGGCACCTGCAGATAATAGCGGCTGCGAGTGAGTGAGCGCTGACTACATAATACAAATCCCCGTTCGTGATGGGCGTAAATCAGCTCCGGATTTACCGGCGGCGTGTCCGCCAGCAAACCTAACCAGCCAAACGGCCACACGCTTTCATACTCTTTGAGAATGTCACGTGGAATGCTTTGCCGCGAAACGCCGTGGAAACCATCGCAACCGGCAATAAAATCGCACTCCAGGCGACACTTTTCGCCGCCGCTCACGTAAGAGACCACCGGTCGGTCGCTCTTAACATCCTCGATTGCCACCTCGCTAACGCCATAAATAATCGGCGCGCCGCTGTCGCGTCTTGCCGCCATCAGGTCACGGGTGACTTCGGTCTGGCCGTAGACCATCACGCTTTTACCGTCGGTCAACTCGCTGAGCGGTACCGGTACCCGCTGGCCTTCAAATAAAAACTCCACGCCATGATGAACCAGCCCTTCCGCATCCATCCGCTTTGCCACCCCCGCTTCGCGCAGTAGCTCGACGGTACCGTTTTCGAGGATCCCCGCCCGTATACGTCCCAGCACATATTCCGCGCTCTGACGTTCAAGGATGACGGTATGAATACCAGCGTTATGCAGCAGTTGGCCTAACAGTAGCCCCGAAGGGCCCGCGCCAATAATGGCAACCTGTGTTCTCATGGGGTACTCGCTCTCAAAGGTTAATTATTTGTTTATTTTTTGTTTACTAAAAGTTCCTGGATGCATTTTTGATAACTCAAGCGGGAAAAAGAAGGGATGAATGGCGGTAAAAATTGCACTTTCCAACGAAGTGACGAAAGTGTGGCGCGGTTCAAATTTCAGCCAACGCCATTGATGGAGCAATTTTTGCACATAGTTTGATCCCGCACGCCGCACAACGGGGTGAAGTTCAGGTACAAGTATCAATAGAGACGCGGACAGCAGGTACTTATGCAGGCAGATAAATCAGAGCAGCGCGCCGTCACCCGGTTGTGCATCCAGTGTGCCCTTTACTTACTCCAGCACGGTGCGGAAAGCGCGCTGGTTGAGGAACTTTCTACCCGCCTCGGGCGGGCGTTAGGTATGGATAGCGTTGAAAGCGCTATCTCCTCCAACGCGATTGTGCTCACCACGATTAAAGACGGCGAATGTCTCACCTCCACGCGTAAAAACAGCGATCGCGGAATCAACATGCATGTGGTGACGGAGGTACAGCATATTGTGATCATGGCCGAACATAAGCTGTTGGATTACAAAGACGTCGAGAAGCGCTTCTCGCAGATCAAACCCTTACGCTACCCGCGCTGGCTACTGGTATTAATGGTCGGCCTCTCCTGCGCCTGCTTTTGTAAATTGAACAACGGCGGTTGGGATGGCGCGGTGGTTACCTTCTTCGCCAGTACCGTCGCCATGTATATTCGCCAGCTGCTAACCCACCGTTCCATGCATCCGCAGATTAATTTCTGCATTACCGCCTTTGTCGCCACCACCATTTCCGGGCTAATGCTGCGTCTGCCGGCATTTAGCGAGACGCCGACTATCGCCATGGCCGCCAGCGTGCTGTTGCTGGTTCCCGGCTTTCCGTTAATTAACGCCGTGGCCGATATGTTCAAGGGCCATATCAATACCGGGCTGGCTCGCTGGGCGATCGCCAGCCTGCTGACGCTGGCGACCTGTATCGGGGTGGTAATGGCAATGACCATGTGGGGGCTACGCGGATGGGCATAATCTCTTATCTTTTCGACCTGGCGCAGGATATGGCGCTGGCGGCCATCCCTGCTGTCGGCTTTGCGATGGTGTTCAACGTCCCACAGCGCGCGCTGCGTTGGTGCGCGTTACTGGGCGCTATCGGCCACGGCTCGCGGATGGTGATGATGAGCGCAGGCTTCAATATAGAATGGGCTACCTTTCTCGCCGCGTTACTGGTCGGCAGTATCGGCATTCAGTGGTCGCGCTGGTATCTGGCGCATCCGAAGATATTTACCGTCGCCGCGGTGATCCCAATGTTTCCGGGTATTTCGGCCTATACGGCGATGATCTCAGCCGTCAAAATCAGCCATTTTGGTTACTCCGAAGAGATGATGATTATGCTGTTGAGCAACTTTTTAAAAGCCTCCTCCATCGTCGGGGCGCTCTCTATCGGGCTGTCTATTCCCGGTCTGTGGCTCTATCGCAAACGCCCGCGCGTGTAACCGCCAGCGCTGCTTCCTGGCCTCGCACTATGCTACTATGTCAGCAATTCCCCCACTCTTTGCTGTTCAGAGTTGAGATAGCGTTATGTCTTCACGAATTTTAACCACCGACTTTTGCGGTCTTGACGATTTCGTCGAGAACCACGCGGCCAGGCTGCAAAAATCAGCCAGCGGCGCCGTCGCCGTATTTGCCAATAACGCCCCGGCGTTTTACGCGCTGACGCCGGAGCGCCTGGCGCAGCTGCTGGAGCTGGAAGCTAAACTGGCGCGCCCCACCAGCGATATCGCGCTGGATGCGCAGTTCTTTGATGAGCCGAGCGCCGCGCCCGTCGCCGTGCCGATGGGAAAATTCGCCATGTATGCCGGCTGGCAGCCTGATGCCGATTTTCAGCGTCTGGCGGCGCTGTGGGGTATCGCCCTGACGCAGCCGGTCACCCCGGAAGAACTGGCCGCCTTCGTCGCCTACTGGCAGGCGGAAGGCAAAGTTTTCCACCACGTGCAGTGGCAGCAGAAGCTGGCGCGTAGCGTGCAAATCGGCCGCGCCAGCAACGGCGGGCAGCCGAAGCGCGATGTGAACGCTATTAGCGAACCCGATAACCAGATCCCGCGAGGTTTCCGAGGATGAGCATGAAAAACGTTGGCGATCTCATGAAGCGCCTGCAAAAAATGATGCCAGCCCACGTGCAACCGGCGTTTAAAACCGGCGAAGAGCTGTTGGCCTGGCAAAAAGAGCAAGGTAGGCTGCGTTCAGAGGCGCTGGAGCGGGAAAATCGGGCGATGAAAATGCAGCGCACCTTTAATCGCTCCGGGATCCGTCCATTACATCAGAACTGTTCATTCGATAATTACCGGGTCGAAAACGACGGGCAGATGATCGCCCTGTCCCGCGCCCGCCAGTACGTTGAAGAGTTTGACGGCAATATTGCGAGCTTCATCTTCTCCGGCAAGCCGGGCACCGGTAAAAATCATCTTGCCGCCGCTATCTGCAACGAGCTGCTGCTGCGCGGTAAATCGGTATTAATCATCACCGTCGCCGATATTATGTCGGCGATGAAAGATACCTTTGGTAATCGGGAAACCAGCGAAGAGCAACTGCTCAGCGACCTGAGCCGGGTCGATCTGCTGGTTATCGACGAAATCGGTATGCAAACCGAATCACGCTACGAGAAAGTGATTATCAACCAGATTGTCGATCGTCGCTCCTCCTCGAAACGCCCAACCGGCATGCTGACTAACAGTACCATGGATGAAATGAACAAACTGCTCGGCGAACGCGTTATGGATCGCATGCGCCTTGGCAATAGCCTGTGGGTGAACTTCACCTGGGATAGCTACCGCGATCGCGTTACCGGTAAAGAGTATTGAGAGATTTCCGAGCGCAAGCGGCGTTATACTGAAGAGATTCTTAAGTAACGACGAAGAGTACGTTTATGAAATCTTTGCAGACAGCTTTTTGCGCCGCTATCGCAGCCGGCGCGTTGATGGCGGCCCCTACCTACGCCGCCTCCTGGCAGGACTCGCTCAATAGCGCCGCCAGCCAGCTCAGCAGCAGTTCCCAGCAAAGCGGCGGCGGTATGTCGATGTCGTCCTTAACCAGCCTGCTCAACGGCGGCAACCAGGCACTCACCTCCAGCAGCATGAACAATGCCGCCGGCGTTCTCTCTTATTGCGCGCAAAAAAAACTGACCTCGGTCACCAACGCCGACAACGTTAAAAACCAGGTACTGGATAAGCTTGGCCTGAGCACGCCGGAGAAACAGAAACAGGATACCGGTTATCTGGAAGGGCTACAGGGATTGCTGAGCAGTAATAACGGCCAGCAGTTGAATCTGAACACCCTGGGCAGCAGCCCGCTGGCTGAAAAAGTGAAGACCAAAGCCTGTGACCTGGTACTGAAACAGGGCGTTAACTTCCTGTCTTAAATTTCCCCGCCGATGCCGCGTTTGGCGCTTTAGCGTTGCCAGCGCGGCCGCAATCGCTATTTTTACTTTTCTGCTCCTGTTTTCCCCGTGACGACAGGATGAGACATCGTACAAAAAAGAGGCTTTCTAAACCAATTCTGAATCACAGCACACTTTCATGACACTACAATTGCAGCAGAAAGGCGCTGCGATTACAGTGTAGCGTGAAAATCGATCTATCCGGCCAGCCCGCCGCTGGCGCATACGAGGGTTAGCTGTGTCAGAGTTGTTATCCATCGCCTTGTTTCTCGCCTCGGTGGTGATCTATGCCTGGAAAGCCGGTCGCAACACCTGGTGGTTCTCTGCCACCCTGGCGGTGTTGGGGCTGTTTGTTGTGCTTAATATCACCCTGTACGCCAGCGACTACTTCACCGGCGACGGTATTAACGATGCGGTACTCTATACCCTGACCAACAGCCTGACCGGCGCGGGCGTCAGTAAATATATTCTGCCGGGTATCGGTCTGGTGCTGGCGCTGGTCGCCGTATTTGGCGCTCTCGGCTGGATATTACGCCGTCGCCGGCATCATCCGCATCACTTTGGCTACAGCCTGATTGCGCTGGTACTGGCGCTGGCCTCCGTCGACGCCAGCCCGGCGTTCCGTCAAATCACCGAACTCGTGAAATCGCAATCCCGCGACGGCGATCCGGACTTCACGGCTTACTACAAAGAGCCGTCGAAAAGCATCAACAATCCGCAGCTTAATCTGGTCTATATCTACGGCGAGAGCCTGGAACGCACCTATTTCAATAACGAGGCTTTCCCCGAACTAACGCCGGAACTGGGTAAAATCAAAAGCGAAGGGCTGGATTTCAGCAACACCGCGCAGCTTCCCGGCACCGATTACACCATCGCCGGCATGGTCGCTTCCCAGTGCGGTATTCCGCTGTTCGCGCCGTTCGAAGGCAACGCTTCCGCGGCGGTATCCAGCTTCTTTCCGCAAAATATCTGTCTCGGCGATATCCTGAAAAACTCCGGTTACGAAAACTACTTTGTGCAGGGCGCCAACCTGCGTTTTGCCGGTAAAGACGTTTTCCTCAAATCTCACGGCTTCGATCACCTGTACGGCGCAGAAGAGCTGAAAACAACGGTGGCTGACCCGTCCTACCGCAACGACTGGGGCTTCTACGACGACACTGTGCTCGACGAAACGTGGAAAAAGTTCGAAGCGCTCTCCCAATCCGGCAAACGCTTTTCGCTGTTCGCTCTCACCGTCGATACCCACCACCCTGACGGCTTTATCTCACGCACCTGCGAGCGTAAACGCTATGACATGGATGGCAAAAAGAACCTCTCCTTCAGCGCCGTGGCCTGTAGCCAGGAGCACATCGCCGCGCTGATTGAAAAGATTAAGGCCTCGCCGTACTTCAAAAATACGGTCATCGTGGTTTCGTCCGATCATCTGGCGATGAAGAACACCGCCTGGGATTATCTGAACAAACAGGATCGCAGCAACCTGTTCTTTATCCTGCGCGGCGACCAGCCTCAACAGGATGTGCTGGCCGTGAAGCGTAATACCATGGATAACGGCGCAACGGTATTGGATATTCTCGGCGGCGATAACTATATCGGCCTTGGCCGCAGCAGCCTTTCCGCCGAATCGCTTTCAACCATTTTCATGAACATGAAAGAGAAAGTGCTGGCATGGAAACCGGACGTCATTCGTCTGTGGAATTTCCCGAAGGAGATAAAGAACTTCAGCATCGACTCGCAGAAGAACATGATCGCATTCTCCGGTAGCCACTTCCGTCTGCCGCTGCTGCTGCGGGTCTCTGATCAGCGCGTCGAGCCGATTCCGGAAAGCGAATATTCCGCGCCGCTACGCTTCCAACTGGCGGATTTCGCCCCGCGCGACAACTTCGTATGGGTCGACCGCTGCTACAAAATGGGCCAACTGTGGCGGCCGGAACTGGCGCTGTCCACCGACTGGTGCGTCTCTCAGGGTCAACTGGGCGGCGAACAAAAAGTACAGCATGTCGATAAGCCGCAGTGGCAGGGCAAAACCGCCTTTAAAGATACCGTCATTGATATGGAGCGCTATAAAGGCAACGTCGATACGTTGAAAATTGTCGATAACGATATTCGCTACAAAGCCGATAGCTTTGTGTTTAATGTCGCCGGCGCGCCGGAAGAGGTCAAACAGTTCAGCGGCATCTCGCGGCCTGAGCTGTGGGGACGCTGGTCTAATGCCCAGCTCGGTGACGAGGTGAAGATTGAATATAAAGAACCGCTGCCGGAAAAATTCGATCTGGTGATCACCGCCAAAGCCTTCGGCCCGAACGCCAACCAGCCAATACCGGTGCGCGTCGGGAAAAGCGAGCAAGTACTTACTTTAGCCAATGAAGTGACCACGACGACGCTGCATTTCGACAATCCGGCGCGCAGCAACACCTTAACCATCACTCCGCCGGAGCCCCAGTCCACCAACGAAGGCAATATTGTCGGCCACGCGCCGCGCCAGTTGGGCATTGGTATGGTCGACATTAAAATCGTCAGTCGCGAAGGTTAACGCCTGCGGCCCGGCGTCTGCGCCGGGCTAGTTCAAGCGCAGGCACATCTCGTACTGCTGCAGCGCCAGCGGCGCATAGCCCGCCGATTTAAACAGCGGCGTGAAGGTTTCCGGGATGGTCACCGAAGTGCTTAATCCCGGAAACTGTTGAGCCAGCGCGAGCAGCATTTCCCGCCCCAGCCCGCGTCCGCGCGCCGCCGGCGTCAGCCATAAAAACTGTAACTGCGGCTTGCTGGCGGTGGTTGCCAGTACGGCGAAGGCCTGTTGCTGCAGCGTCAACGCCCGACAGGGCAAGGTAATAAAGGTCAGCGGATCCAGCAGCCACGGCAGTTGCCCTTCCAGCTCCAGGCTTGCATGACGCAGCAGGCTCAGCAAATCATACTCATCCAGGCTGGATTCACGCGGCTCCGCTTGCCCCGCGCTGAGATAGCCGCACAGCCCGTGACGCACGGTAAAGCCCAATGACTGATACAGCGCCACCGCCCGGTGATTATCGCGGATCACCTCCAGCCACATTCGCTGTACGCCCTGAGCGCGTAAATCGGCGATAAGCGAGGTCATCAATTGTCGCCCTCGTCCTTTGCCGCGAAAGCCGGGATGTATAGCAAAGGCCGCCAGCCGCGCATCACGCCCGCGACGGGCGATGAGCCCGATAGCCGCCGGTTCATCTCCTGCCAGCCACACCTTAGACTGCAACAGGTTTAACCCTTCGGCGCTAAAGCGCTGTACAAACAGATCTACCGACATCGACACCGGCACCAGATAATCGGCAAAGCAGTCATTCAAAATCGTAGTCAACTGCGCGCCGCTAAACTGGACGGCAGGAACGGCGGTGAACTCCATGCATTTCTCCCTGAGGCTGCTATGCTGAGGCGATGAAAACTAACACTATAAACCCCACCATCACTTTTCGCCTGACTGAAGAAGGCGATCTGCCGCAGCTGCCCGCGCTGGAACGTTCGGCGGCACAATCCTTTGCGCGCATTCCCGCTTTCGCCTGGCTGGCGGAAAGCCCGGTAATGAGCGTTGAACAGCACCGGCAATACCTGGAAACCGGCCATAGCCTGCTGGCGCTCGCGGACGACAGGCCCGTCGGTTTCCTGCTGAGCGAGCCGCTGGACGATGCGCTGTTTATTGTAGAAATCTCCGTCCATCAGCAGTGGCAGGGCCAGGGTATTGGCCGTGCCCTGCTTAGCCAAACTATCGACAACGCCCGCCGCGACGGCTTCCCGGCGGTGACGCTCACCACCTTTCGCGAGGTGCCGTGGAACGCGCCATTTTATACCCGGCTGGGCTTCACCATCCTCAATGAACTGCACCTACCCGAAGGGCTGGCGGCGAAACGCGCGCTGGAAACGGAGCACGGCCTGACGGCGGAAACCCGCTGCGCGATGCGCCTTGATTTTTAGCGCCGCGAGAGGCGCCGCGCTGATTTTGTCACCGGCATATGGTACAAAGTACCATTCCCAATACATAACCTGATACCCGGAATGGCCTACTCGATCGATATCATCTCCTGCATCACCGACCGCTTCATGGCGCTGACCGCGACCGAAAAGCGCATTGCGCAGTTTATTCTCGACGACGTCGCCGCCGCGGCGGAAATGCCGATTGCCGAACTGGCGCGCCTGACCGACACCAGCCAGGCATCGGTGACGCGCTTTGCGCGTGCGCTGGGCTGCAAAGACGTGCGCGAACTGAAAATGAAGCTCGCCCAGTCGCTGGCCATTGGTCAGCGCTTTATTCTCGATGTGCCGGATCTGGAAGGCGTACAGGGAATTTATGAATCGATCATCAGCGTACTGGAAACCAACCGCCGGGCGCTGGATCTTGCGGCGCTGAAACGCGCGGTGGAATGGATTAGCGGCGCCCGCCAGGTGCTTGCGCTGGGTATGGGCGGCGGCTCGACCATCTGCGCGCAGGAGATCCAGTATCGCCTGTTCCGCCTCGGGTTGCCGGTAGTCAGCCAGAGCGACGGCCTGCTGGTTCGCATGATGAGTTCGGCGGTGACGGCGAAAGATGTGGTGATTGTGCTGTCGCTCGGCGGCTATACCAAAGAGATGATCGAAAGCGCCGCTATCGCCCGGCAATACGGGGCGAAAATTGTCGCTATTACCCCGCCGGAAACGCCGCTGGCGGCGCAGGCCGATATCGTGCTGCCGCTTCTGGTGAGCGAAAACGACTATATCTTTAAGCCCAGCGCCTCACGCTATGCGATGCTGGCGATGGTGGATGTGTTGGCCACCGAGCTGGCGATGGCCAATAAACCGCAGGCGAAAGACCGTCTGCGCCGCATTAAGCTGGCGCTCGACGACCACCGCGACGGCGTCGACCGACTGCCGCTCGGCGATTAATCGCCGCAGGCGGCGATAAAGCGTTGCGCCTGCTGGCGGGTACGCGCCAACGGCTGCCCGGCGCGGTAGAGATCGCTGCCTAACCCCGCCCCCGCGCAGCCCGCCTGACGCCAGCTGTGCAGGTTTTCCGGCGTCACGCCGCCGACCGCCAGCACCGGCACCTCCGGCGGCAACACCGCTTTCAGCGCGCGGATATAGTCCGGGCCGAATGCCGATGACGGAAAGATTTTCAGCCATTGCGCCCCGGCATCCAGCGCGCTAAACGCCTCGGAGGCCGTGGCACAGCCGGCGCACACCAGCATCCCCTTTTCTACCGCGCGGCGGATCACCGCCGGGGCCGTATTGGGCGTCACGATAAGCTTCGCCCCGGCTTCAGCCAGAAAATCAACCTGCTCAACCTTCAGCACCGTCCCCGCGCCAATCACCGACCGTTCGCCAAACTGGCGCACCATCGCCGGAATACTCTGCTGCCAGTCCGGCGAGTTAAGCGGAATTTCAATATAGCGAAAACCCGCCTCGATAAGTGCGGCGATATGCTCCGCCGCCTCACCAGGCTGAATACCGCGTAAAATCGCCACCAGTTTAACCTTGTCCATCAATCATCCTCGCTATACCCGAAAGAAACGCCGCCTCGCCGGAACAACAGGAAACGGCTAACCCACGCGCCGCCATCGCCTGCTGATAACGGGCACTGAGCGAGTGCTCACCAACCAGCACCACGCGGCTGGCGCGGTAGCGTTCGCTAAAGGTCGCCACCTCCGCGCCAATCAACAGCCCGGAGAGATAATCGCTCACCGAAGCCGCCGCCAGCGCGCCTAACACCCGCGCGGCGCGAGCGCTGAATAACCCGTCCAGCAGCGCCGGCTGAGTTAGCCCTTTTTCCATACCGAGAGCGAAAGCGGCGTCATCGGGTTGTTGTACCGGCAGTTGCTGGCCGAGCAACGAATGGTTAAGCAGCAGGTGATGCAGTTCGCCGGTCATCGCCGTGGCGAACTGGCGCACCACGCCGTTTTGCACCTGCACCCATTTGCAGTGGGTGCCGGGCATCACGTAACACTCCGCGGGCATCAGTTGCCAGGCGCCCAGCAGCTGCGTTTCTTCACCGCGCATCACGTCGTAATCTGCGGCCTGCGCCACTTTCAGCCCCGGCACGATCCACACGTTTTCCGCCACCTCATGTAACTGACCGTTGAGCGCCTCCAGCGCCAGCGGGCAGGCCAGATAAGGCACCGGTTGCCAGCCGGCATCACTGCCGATCATGCCCGCCATCACCACCGGCAGCGCGGGGTCGCCGCGCCACGGCGCCAGCTGCTGCTGAAATACCGCTTCGGCGCGCTGCCCGTTCAGGCGCGTGACGCCGCAGGGCAGCTTCAGCTGGTCGATGCATTCGCCATCACGCATCCGCCATGCCCGCAGCTGCGTAGAGCCCCAATCGACGGCAATATACTCGTTCATGATTGCCCCTTACCCGCGTGAGGTATGACGTTTGCCAATCGGCAGCGGCGGCGGCGTTGGGCGGCTTTCACGCTCGCGGGTAATCATCTCCAGCGCCTGCTCGCGGCTCATGCTGCTGGCCGGGGTCAGTAACGTCACCACCACCGAAGCCACCAGGCTCGTCAGTACCGCCGGAATACACGGGTTGCCCCAGAAAGCCAACCAGTCGCTATCTACCAGCACCGCAACCGATGCCCCGGCGCCGCCGGCCAGCGCGGCGACCGCGCCCTGCCAGTTAAAACGTTTCCAGAAGCGGCCAAGCATGGTGCAGATAAACATGCCGGACATAATCATCGAGATCATTTTGGTGATATAGCTGATGATGTCGTTGGAGGTCAGCGCAAACAGCAGCGCCAGCGCAATCACCAGAACCAGGAAGATCCGCGACAGGCGAATCGCTTTCTCCGGCGCGGGCATATGGCCGGTCACCAGGGTGTAGAGGTCGCGCAGCATAATGGACACCGCGGCGATGGCATCAGAGCTACCGGAAGACATATTGGCCGACATCCCGGCAATCAGGATCGCCATCGCCAGCACCGGCGGCAGCACCTGAGTGGCAAACAAGAAAGCGAAGCCGCTGTTTTCCAGCTGCGGGTTCATGGTCCATACCGCCATACCGATGATCGCCGGCAGGAAGGAGAAGCCCAGATACAGCAGGCCGGTAATGGTAAAGGACTGGCGCACCGAGGAGACGGTCTTCGCCGAGTAAATACGCTGGCGATAAGAAGGCGTCGCCAGCACGCCGACGCCGATCACCATCGCCAATGATAGCGCCGGCAACACGCCTAATTTATCGACCGCGAACAGGCTTTGCGCCGCCGGATCGACGGCCTGCTGAATATGGCTCCAGCCGCCAACGTGATGAACCGCCAGCACCGCCATTAAAATAAAGCCGACGAACAGCACGATTGATTGAATGGTATCGATCCACACCACCGCGGAATAGCCGCCGATACCGACATAAACCACAAAAGCCAGCGCGATAATAATTTTCGCGACATTAATATCAATGCCGCTGGCCCACGCCAGATATAATCCGCCGCCTAATATATGCGCTCCCAGCCAGCCGATAGAGGCAATAAAAATAAGTATCGCGACGAGGTTTTTGATAATTTTACTGCCGCCGGTGTAATACGACATTTCTTCACTCATGGTCATGAAGCGAAGTTTACGTACCGGTGCGAATAACCATGCCACCAGCAGGATCCCCACCGCGCCGCCAAGGCCGTAAAGCATCCCGGCCCAGCCGTTGCTGTAGCCAAAGCCGACGGCGCCGACGCTGGAGCCGGTCCCCACCATGGTGCCGACCGTCGAACCGAGAGTGAGGATCATCGGCAGCGAACGACCGCCAAGTAAAAAGTCTTCGCCGGTTTTCTGTTTGCGCGAAACGTACCAACCTAAGGTAATCATCGCGCAGGCATAAACGGAAAACCAAATCATAAATGACATATTATTCATGGCTCACATCCAGACGTAATAAATAATATTCGTGCCGCTGAATATTATGAGTTAACAGGAACCATGCCTGAAAAAAGGCATAGCGAACCCAGTGGCACCGATTTATTTATTCACTCTGGTGCCGATATCACATTTTTTTGATGATCCCCCCCGGAAAGGGAGGGAATTATTTTTTTGCCGTCAGGCGTTATTGTCGCGCAGCGTTAAAACAGGTCACATCCACTTCAACTTTGCAATCCACCACCAGGTCCGCCACGCAGCAAATGCGCGCTGGCGGATTATCGCCAAAGAACTCGCGAAATACCTTATTGAACGACTGGAAATAGCGCGCGTCGGTGAGGATCACTTTCACGTGTACCACGTCCGCCAGGCCGTAACCGGCTTCGCTCATGATGTCGACGCAGTTCTGGATCGCCAGCCGCGATTGTTCGACGATGCCGCCTTCTACGACTTCGCCATTTTTCATCGGCGTCTGCCCGGAGACATATAGCCAGCCGCCGGCTTCCACCGCGCGGGCAAACGGCAGATGCTGACCGCCGGTGCCGGTACCGCCTTCTACGCCATAACGTTTGATACTCATACTCAACTCCTTAGTCCATCCGACGGCGCAGGAAACGCCCTGCCCGCCCGGTAATTTTCTTATCACTGCCGTAGCTCATCACGCCGTTGACCATCACCGCCTCAATGCCGTCCGCCGGTCGTTTCGGGTCGGAGAAACTGGCGACATCGCGCACCGTCTGCGGGTCAAACAGCACCAGGTCGGCAAAGTAGCCAATTTTCACCAGCCCGCGATCCGCCAGCTGGAAGCGCGCCGCCGACAGCCCGGTCATCTTGTGTACCGCGGTAGTCAGCGGGAATAGCTGCTCGTCGCGGCTATAGTGGCCGAGTACCCGCGGGAAGGCGCCCCACAGGCGAGGATGCGGCATCGGATCGTTCGGCAGCCCGTCAGAGCCAATCATGGTGACCGGATAGCGCATCACTCGCCGTACGTCCTGCTCATCCATGTTGTAGTAGATAGCGCCCGCCGGCATCAGCCGCGCCGCGGCGTCGTGCAGGCTCACCTGCCACTCATTGGCGATCTGCTGCAGCGTTTTCCCCGCCTGCTCCGGCTGCGCTTCGGACCAGGTGATCACGATATCAAACTCATCGGTCACCTGTTTCATATCCAGCGTCGACGAGCTGGCGGAGTAGGGATAACAGTCGCAGGCGATATCCTGCTGCTGGCGCATCTCATCGAAAAACGCCAGCGTCTCTTTGGTACGCCCCCAGTTTTTCGCCCCGGCGCACTTGTGGTGCGAAACCACCACCGGCACGTTGCCGTGGCGGCCGATGCGGAAGGCTTCATCCAACGCCTCGAGAATCGGCTCAAACTCTGAACGTAAATGGGTGGTATAGATGCCCTTCCCGGCTGCCAGCTCTTCCGCCAGCGCCATCACCTCTTCGGTAGTCGACTGGAAGGCGCTGGCATAGGCCAGCCCGGTACTGAGCCCTAATGCTCCCTGGCGCAGCGCATCGCGTAGCTGTACGCGCATACCGGCGATTTCCGTCTCGCTCGCCGGACGAAACAGATCGTCCATATGGTTATTACGCAGCGCTGTGTGACCGATTAGCGTGCCGACGTTCAACGACGGTCGCGCCGCTTCCACCGCGTGGGCATAAGCCTCCACGGTGGGATAGATAAAGTGCTGCTGTTCGCCGAGGAGATTCATCGGGTCCGGCACTTCCCCGCGCATGGTAGCGGTCGCCGCGCTGATCCCGCAGTTGCCGACGATCACCGTCGTCACCCCCTGGCTGAGTTTCGGCAAGTACTCAGGCATACGGATAACGTTGATATCATCATGGGTATGCACATCAATAAAGCCCGGCGCCAGTACCCGCCCCTGGCCATCAATCACCTGCTCCGCCGCGACATCCAGCGCCGGGGCGATAGCCATTATTCGGTCGCCCTTCACCGCCACATCAGCACGGTATTGCGGCCCGCCGCTCCCGTCGATCACCGTGACGTTTTTGAAAAGCCAGTCAACTTTCATAGCAATTACTCCCTTTCGACATGCCGATAAGTTAACCATTTACAAGCGCAAAAAACAGTGGAAAACTACGCAAAACCCAGATCATTTTGTGATACTTTTATTCAAAACGAATAACATTTTTATATTAAAAATATATTTATCAAATAGTTATAAATGATACCAAGAGACTAACCGATTATAACCCCTGAAAGGATAGTGTTATGAAATACCATTCAGCACCGCTCATCCCGCACAAATCCGCCCTCATGTCCGCGCCGGCTAATCTGCTGGCGGAAGAGGTCTGTCTACCCGCCGCGCTGCTAAAAAAGTCGGCGCTGGAAAATAATATTTCATGGATGCAGCGTTACGCCGACGCCCGCGGCGTGTCGCTGGCGCCGCATGGTAAAACGACAATGACGCCATGGATTTTTCAGGCGCAGCAGCGAGCGGGAGCGTGGGGGATTGGCGTGGGTAGCGCCTGGCAGGCAAGCGCGGCGATGGCCAGCGGCGTCCAACGCGTCCTGATGGTCAATCAGCTGGTCGGCAAGGCCAATATGCAGGTGGTCGCGCAGCTAAAAGCCCACTATCGGGCAGTGGATTTTATCTGCTGCGTCGATAGCGAGGCCAACGTGCGCGCCCTCTCCGCATTCTTCGCCGCCCAGGGACAAACGCTGGATGTGCTGATTGAACTTGGCGTGCCGGGCGGGCGCTGCGGCTGTCGTAGCGTTGATGACGCGCTGGCGCTGGCGCAGCGGGTAAGCGATCTGCCGGGGTTACGGCTACGCGGACTGGAATTGTATGAAGGGGTGCTGCACGGCGACGATCCGCAACCGCAGGTGGAAGCGCTGTTACAACAGGCCGCGGCGCTTGCCTGCCGCATGGAGCCGCTGGTTGACGGCGAATTTATTCTCACCGGCGCGGGCACCGTCTGGTATGACGTGGTGTGCAACATCTGGCTGGCGGCGGCAAAACCGCGCCGCTGCCGTATCGTCATCCGCCCTGGCTGTTATATCACCCACGATCGCGGGATCTACGATCTCGCACAACAAGAACTGATCGCCCGCGATCCGATTGCCTGCGATCTCGCCGGCGATCTTACATCAGCGCTGGAGCTGATGGCGATGGTGCAATCGGTGCCTGAGGCGGATCGCGCGGTGGTAAACTTCGGCAAGCGCGACTGCGCCTTCGACGCCGGGCTGCCGCAGCCGATCGCCCATTATCGTAACGGCCAGCAGTTAGCGCTGCGCGCGGAGTCGATCGTCAGTATCGGCATCATGGATCAGCACTGCATGCTGCGCTTGGCGCCAGGCAGCGATGTGCAGGTCGGCGATATTCTGCTGTTCGGCACCTCGCACCCCTGTCTGACCTTTGATAAGTGGAAGACGTTGCTGCTGGTCGATGACGACTACAACGTGCTGGACGAGCTCGACACGCTGTTTTGACAGGCATCCCGGGTGGCGGCGCTTCGCCAAAGCAATCAACCGCGCCTTCCGGCTGGCGGAATCTTTGAAAAACGCGGCAAAGCCGGAGATCCTGCTGTGCCGCTGCGAAGATGTACGCTGCGGCGATATGGCGGCAGCCGCGGGCTGGCCGCTGGCCCCTGCCCGCGCGGAAACGCTTATTGCCCTCGCCAGGTTGAGCGCCGAGCCGTAACCGCTACTCTTCTTCATCACCGCGCCCGGCAGGGACGCCAAGCGCAATAAACTCCTCCAGCAGCGTGGTCAACTGACGCATCTTCTCCGCCGTAAACTGCGCTTCTATCTGCCGGTAGGCCTCTTCCACCTGCGCCTGGGCGCTCTCATACAGCGCCAGCCCGGCGGGCGTCAGCGACAGGTAGAGCTTGCGCTGATCGTTGACCGGTTTTAAACGCAACACTAAACCGTCGCGCTCCATGCGCGTCAGAATCCCGGTCAGGCTGGGGCGCAAAATGCAGGCGCGCCAGGCCAGGTCGTGGAAATCCATCGATGGGTTTTCCGCAAGGATACGCACAATACGCCACTGCTGTTCGGTCAGGTTGTGGCGTTTGACGATCGGCCGGAAATGGGCCATCGCCGCTTCCCGCGCCTGCAGCAGCGCAATGGTTAATGAATCATGCATGGTATCCCCTCAACAACGCTCACCAAAACTTATTAACAATTTAATAATTAGCCCTAATCCTGCCATGTACAACCGGTTTCTGCACCTGAAAAGTACCAGTCGTCATTAAAAATAAATGTATCTATATGATAAATAATAAATAAATAAAAAATATGTAAATATTGTGTTAATCCGATCACAAAACATTCACTTCTATTTGCCAAACCGGCGCGCAAAGAATAAAAGATGATCATTAACATATTAATGAAATTCCTTCGAATCGATAATCAGTACCAGAGGAGTGGTGAATGAAAGGTACCATCTTCGCCGTTGCGCTCAATCATCGCAGCCAGCTCGACGCCTGGCGCGAAGCGTTTCAACAGGCCCCCTACAAGACGCCGCCGAAAACCGCGGTCTGGTTCATCAAACCCCGCAATACCGTGATTGGCGATGGCGAAGCCATTCCCCATCCGCAGGGCGAGACCGTACAAAGCGGCGCGACGGTGGCGCTGATTGTCGGCAAAACCGCGCGTAAAGTGGCGGCGGAAGAGGCGGCGCACTATATCGCCGGCTACGCGCTGGCTAACGACGTTAGCCTGCCGGAAGAGAGTTTTTATCGCCCGGCGATTAAAGCCAAATGCCGCGATGGCTTCTGCCCCATCGGCGCGCTGTCGGCGGTGCGCAACGTCGATAACCTGACCATCATCACCGAAATCAACGGCCGCGAGGCGGATAGCTGGCATACCGGCGATCTGCAGCGAAATGCCGCGCAGCTGCTTAGCGCCTTAAGCGAGTTCGCCACCCTCAATCCCGGCGACACGATCCTTATCGGCACGCCCCACTCTCGCGTCACGCTGCGCCCCGGCGACCGCGTACGTATTCTCGCCGACGGTTTCCCGGCGCTCGAAAACCCGGTTGTCGCAGAAGGAGAGCTGGCATGAAACAGGCACGCATTGAATGGCAAGGACAGGTACGCGACGTGCTGGTCGATGAACGCGACCAGGTGCGCCTGCACGATGGTACGGTATTGAAAGAAGGCGAATTCCGCTGGCTGCCGCCCGCCGACGGCACGCTGTTCGCGCTGGGGCTGAATTACGCCGACCACGCCAGCGAGCTGGAGTTTAAACCGCCAACCGAGCCTTTGGTGTTCATCAAAGCGCCAAACACCTTTATTGGCCACCAGCAGCAGTCGGTACGCCCGGATAACGTCGAATACATGCACTACGAAGCCGAACTGGTGGTAGTGATCGGGAAAACCGCGCGCCGCGTCAGCGAAGCCGAGGCCATGGATTATGTCGCTGGCTATACCGTGTGCAACGACTACGCGATCCGCGACTATCTGGAAAACTACTACCGCCCGAACCTGCGGGTGAAAAGCCGCGATACCCTGACGCCGATTGGCCCGTGGATCGTCGCCAAAGAGGCGATCCCGGATCCGCATAATCTGGCCCTGCGCACCTGGGTCAACGGCGAACTGCGCCAGCAGGGCACCACCGCCGATCTGATCTTCAGCATCCCGTTCCTCATCGCTTATTTAAGCGAATTTATGACCCTGCAACCGGGCGACATGATCGCCACCGGCACGCCGAAAGGGCTATCCGATGTGGTGCCGGGCGACGAGGTGATCGTTGAAGTCGAGGGCGTGGGCCGCCTGGTCAACCATATCATCAGCCAGCAAGCGTATGAGGAGACACTGTCATGAAAAAGATTAACCATTGGATCAACGGTAAAAACGTTGCCGGCGCAGACTATTTTCATACCACCAACCCGGCCACCGGCGAGGTACTGGCTGAAGTCGCCTCCGGCGGCGAAGCCGAAATCAACCAGGCGGTAGCGGCGGCGAAAGAGGCCTTCCCGAAGTGGGCTAACCTGCCGATGAAAGAGCGCGCGCGCCTGATGCGCCGCCTGGGGGATCTGATCGATCAGAACGTCCCGGAGATCGCGGCGATGGAAACCGCCGATACCGGCCTGCCTATCCACCAGACCAAAAACGTGCTGATCCCGCGGGCGTCGCATAACTTCGAATTTTTCGCCGAAGTGTGCCAGCAGATGAACGGCAAGACCTATCCGGTCGATGACAAGATGCTCAACTACACCCTCGTGCAGCCGGTTGGCGTCTGCGCGCTGGTGTCGCCGTGGAACGTGCCGTTTATGACCGCCACCTGGAAGGTGGCGCCGTGCCTGGCGCTGGGGAATACCGCGGTGCTGAAAATGTCCGAGCTGTCGCCGCTGACCGCCGATCGTCTGGGCGAGCTGGCGCTGGAGGCCGGGATCCCGGCTGGCGTGCTCAACGTGGTGCAGGGCTATGGCGCCACCGCTGGCGACGCGCTGGTACGCCATCATGATGTGCGCGCCGTCTCCTTCACCGGCGGCACCGCCACCGGGCGCAACATCATGAAAAACGCCGGACTGAAAAAGTACTCCATGGAGCTTGGCGGAAAATCGCCGGTGCTGATTTTTGAAGACGCCGATATCGAGCGCGCGCTCGACGCCGCGCTGTTCACCATTTTCTCGATCAACGGCGAACGCTGCACCGCCGGTTCGCGCATTTTCATTCAGCAGAGTATTTATCCGGAGTTCGTCAAACGCTTCGCCGAGCGCGCCAACCGCCTGCGCGTGGGCGATCCGACCGATCCGAATACCCAGGTCGGCGCGCTGATTAGCAAGCAGCACTGGGAGAAAGTGTCCGGCTACATTCGCCTCGGCATTGAAGAGGGCGCCACCCTGCTGGCCGGCGGCGCGGATAAACCATCAGATCTGCCGGCGCATCTGAAATCCGGCAACTTCCTGCGCCCGACAGTGCTGGCGGATGTCGACAACCGCATGCGCGTCGCCCAGGAAGAGATTTTTGGCCCGGTCGCCTGCCTGCTGCCGTTCAAAGACGAAGCGGAAGGGCTGCGCCTGGCGAACGATGTGGAATACGGTCTGGCGTCGTACATCTGGACCCAGGACGTCAGCAAAGTGCTGCGCCTGGCGCGCGGTATTGAAGCCGGGATGGTGTTCGTCAACACCCAGAACGTGCGCGACCTGCGCCAGCCGTTCGGCGGCGTGAAGGCCTCCGGCACCGGCCGCGAAGGCGGCGAATACAGCTTTGAAGTGTTCGCCGAAATGAAAAACGTCTGCATCTCGATGGGCGACCATCCGATCCCGAAATGGGGAGTCTGATATGGGTAAGTTAGCGTTAGCAGCAAAAATCACTCACGTGCCGTCGATGTATCTGTCTGAGCTGCCGGGGAAAAACCACGGCTGCCGTCAGGGCGCTATCGACGGGCATAAAGAAATCGGCAAGCGCTGCCGTGAAATGGGCGTCGATACCATTATCGTGTTTGATACCCACTGGCTGGTCAACAGCGCCTACCACATCAACTGTGCCGACCATTTTCAGGGCGTCTACACCAGTAACGAACTGCCGCATTTTATTCGCGACATGACCTACGACTACGACGGCAACCCGGAGCTGGGCCACCTGATTGCCGACGAGGCCGTCAAGCTTGGCGTACGCGCCAAAGCGCACAATATTCCGAGCCTGAAGCTGGAGTACGGCACCCTGGTGCCGATGCGCTACATGAATAGCGATAAGCATTTTAAAGTGGTGTCCATTTCCGCCTTCTGTACCGTTCACGATTTTGCCGACAGCCGCAAGCTGGGCGAGGCCATCCTCAAGGCCATCGACAAATATGACGGCACCGTAGCGGTGCTGGCCAGCGGTTCGCTGTCGCATCGCTTTATCGACGACCAGCGCGCCGAAGAGGGGATGAACAGCTATACCCGCGAGTTTGATCATCAGATGGATGAGCGCGTGGTGAAGCTGTGGCGCGAGGGCAAATTCAAAGAGTTCTGCACCATGCTGCCGGAGTACGCCGACTACTGCTACGGCGAAGGCAACATGCACGACACGGTGATGCTGCTCGGTCTGCTGGGTTGGGATAAATACGACGGCAAGGTGGAGTTTATCACCGAGCTATTCGCCAGTTCCGGTACCGGCCAGGTTAACGCCGTGTTCCCGCTGCCGGCGCAGGCGTAAGGAGGCCGTATGCCGCATTTTATCGCCGAGTGTAGCGACAATATCCGCGAACAGGCCGATTTACCGGGGCTGTTCGCTAAAGTCAACGAGGCGCTGGCCGCCACCGGTATCTTTCCGATTGGCGGCATTCGTAGCCGCGCCCACTGGCTCGATACCTGGCAGATGGCCGACGGCAAGCATGATTACGCCTTCGTGCATATGACCCTGAAGATCGGCGCCGGGCGCAGCCTTGAGAGCCGCCAGGAGGTGGGCGAAATGCTTTTCGCGCTGATCAAAGCCCACTTTGCCGCGCTGATGGAGAGCCGCTATCTGGCGCTGTCGTTCGCCATGGAAGAACTCGACCCGACGCTGAACTACAAACAGAACAACGTGCACGCGTTATTTAAATAATGTGCAAATTGCCCGGTGGCGCTGCGCTTACCGGGCCTACAACGGCCATGAATTTGTAGGCCGGATAAGCGAAGCGCCATCCGGCAATACAATGCCACAGGAATCACTATGCTCGATAAACAGACCCGAACCCTGATTGCCCAGCGGCTGAACCAGGCCGAAAAACAGCGTGAACAGATCCGCGCGATCTCGCTGGATTATCCGTCGATCACCATTGAGGACGCCTACGCCGTCCAGCGCGAGTGGGTCGAGATGAAGATCGCCGAAGGCCGCGTGCTCAAAGGCCACAAGATCGGCCTGACCTCTAAAGCGATGCAGGCCAGTTCGCAGATCAGCGAGCCGGACTACGGCGCGCTGCTCGACGATATGTTCTTTCACGACGGCAGCGATATTCCCACCGACCGCTTTATCGTGCCGCGTATTGAAGTCGAGCTGGCCTTCGTGCTGGCCAAACCGCTGCGCGGCCCGAACTGCACGCTGTTTGATGTCTACAACGCCACCGACTACGTTATCCCGGCGCTGGAGCTTATCGACGCGCGTTGCCACAACATCGACCCGGAAACCCAGCGTCCGCGCAAAGTGTTCGACACTATCTCCGATAACGCCGCCAACGCCGGGGTGATCCTCGGCGGCCGGCCGATTAAACCGGACGAGCTCGACCTGCGCTGGATCTCCGCCCTGCTGTATCGCAACGGCGTGATTGAAGAGACCGGCGTCGCCGCGGGCGTACTCAATCATCCGGCCAACGGCGTGGCGTGGCTGGCCAACAAACTGGCGCCATACGATGTCCAGCTCGAAGCCGGGCAGATTATCCTCGGCGGCTCCTTCACCCGCCCGGTCCCGGCGCGCAAGGGCGATACCTTCCACGTCGACTACGGCAACATGGGCGCCATCAGCTGCCGCTTTGTTTGAGGAGAGCAACATGAACAACGCATTTAAAGAGGCGCTCAAGGCCGGGCGTCCGCAAATCGGCCTGTGGCTTGGGCTGTGCAGCAGCTACAGCGCCGAACTGCTGGCCGGCGCGGGCTTCGACTGGCTGCTGATCGACGGCGAACACGCGCCCAACAATGTACAAACGGTGCTGACCCAGCTTCAGGCCATTGCACCCTACCCCAGCCAGCCGGTGGTGCGTCCGTCGTGGAACGATCCGGTACAAATTAAACAACTGCTGGACGTCGGCGCGCAAACCCTGCTGGTGCCGATGGTGCAGAACGCCGAAGAAGCGCGGCTGGCGGTCAGAGCCACCCGCTACCCGCCTGCCGGCATTCGCGGCGTCGGCAGCGCGCTGGCCCGCGCCTCGCGCTGGAATCGCGTCCCGGATTATATCCACCGGGCCAATGACGCCATGTGCGTACTGGTGCAGATTGAGACCCGCGAAGCGCTGAAAAATCTGCCGCAGATCCTCGATGTCGAAGGGGTGGATGGCGTGTTTATCGGCCCGGCGGATCTCAGCGCTGATATGGGCCACGGCGGCAACCCACAACACCCGGAAGTGCAGGCCGCCATTGAAGATGCCATCCAGCAAATCCGCCAGGCCGGAAAGGCGCCGGGGATCCTGATGGCCAATGAACAGCTGGCGAAACGCTATCTCGAACTGGGCGCGCTGTTCGTCGCCGTCGGCGTCGATACCACCCTGCTGGCCCGCGGCGCAGAAGCGCTGGCGGCCCGTTTTACCCACACCGCAACCACCACAACCGATAACAATAAATCCGTCTATTGAACGGATAATGTGGAGCGCAACATGACTACCTCTACCCTGCAACACAATGATAATAAAGCCGTTGAAGTAGAAAACCGGGTGATCAAAAAGCTGTTCCGCCGCCTGATCACCTTCCTGTTTGTTCTCTTTGTTTTCTCATTTTTGGATCGCATTAATATCGGCTTCGCCGGCCTGACGATGGGTAAAGATCTCGGCCTGACCTCCACCATGTTCGGCCTGGCGGCGACGCTGTTCTATGTCACCTACGTGCTGTGCGGGATCCCCAGCAATATCATGCTGGCGAAAGTTGGCGCGCGCCGCTGGATCGCCGGGATCATGGTGGTCTGGGGGATCGCCTCGACCTGCACCATGTTCGCCACCAGCCCGCATACGCTGTACATCCTGCGGATGCTGGTCGGCATCGCCGAAGCCGGTTTTCTGCCGGGGATCCTCGTCTATCTGACCTGGTGGTTCCCGGCCTATCATCGCGCCCGCGCCAACGCCCTGTTTATGATCGCCATGCCGGTGACCATGATGCTCGGCTCGATACTTTCCGGCTATATCCTGGCGCTCGACGGCCTGTGGAACCTGAAAGGCTGGCAGTGGCTGTTTCTGCTGGAAGGCCTGCCGTCGGTGGTGCTCGGCGTCGTCACCTGGTTCTTCCTCAACGACACGCCGGATAAAGCCAACTGGCTGGACAACGAAGAGAAACAGGCGCTGAAGGCGATGATCGATCGCGAGCGGGAACATGCGGCGATCGTCCCGGCTTCGCCGCGTTCCACGCTGCGCGAAGTACTGACGCCAGCGGTGCTGATGTATACCCTCGCCTACTTCTGCCTGACCAATACCCTCAGCGCCATTAATATCTGGACGCCGCAGATCCTGCAGAGCTTCAACACCGGCAGTAGCAACATCATGATTGGCCTGCTGGCGGCGATCCCGCAGTTCTGCACCATTTTCGGCATGATCTGGTGGAGCCGCCGCTCCGACCGGCGCAAAGAGCGCAAGATGCATACCATCCTGCCCTACCTGTTCGCCGCGGCGGGTTGGCTGCTGGCTTCGGCAACGCACCACAGCCTGATCCAACTGATCGGCATTATTATGGCTTCGGTGGGATCCTTTACCGCGATGGCCATTTTCTGGACCACCCCGGATCGGGTGATCAGCCTGCAATCGCGCGCGGTGGCGCTGGCGGTGATCAACGCCATCGGCAACGTCGGCTCTGCCGTCAGCCCGCTGTTGATCGGCATTTTGCGCGATACCACCGGCAGCTTTAGCTCCGGGCTGTGGTTTGTCGCCGGGCTGCTGATCGTCGGCGCGCTGGTGCTCACCCGCATTCCGATGAGCCAGCGCGAGGACGCCGCCGCCGCGCCGGGCTTAGCGGCGCAAAAAGGCCACTAAGGAGCGGGTATGTGCCAGCATTCAATCGCCAACATCGACATCAATAAAGATTACGACGAGAGTCTGGGCACCGAAGAGGTGCACTATCAGTCGTTTGCCCGCATGGCGGCCTTTTTTGGCCGCGACATGCAGGCGCATCGCCACGACCGCTATTTTCAGATGCACTTTCTTGATACCGGACAGATTGAGCTGCAGCTTGATGACCACCGCTATTCTGTGCAGGCGCCGCTGTTTGTGATAACACCGCCCTCGGTACCGCACGCCTTTATTACCGAGTCCGATAGCGATGGTCACGTGTTGACGGTGCACGAAGAACTCATCTGGCCGCTGCTGGAGGTGCTTTATCCCGGTACGCGGGAGACCTTCGGTCTGCCGGGGATCTGCCTGTCGCTGGCGGATAAACCCGACGAGCTGGCGGCGCTGGCGCACTACTGGCAGCTGATTCGCCGTGAATCCACCGCTCAGTTACCGGGGCGCGAGCATACCCTGGCGCTGCTGGCGCAGGCGGTATTTACCCTGCTGCTGCGCAACGCCAGGCTCGACGATCATGCCGCCAGCGGCATGCGCGGCGAGCTGAAATTATTCCAGCGCTTTAACCAGATGATCGACAGCCACTTCCATCAACACTGGACGGTACCGGATTACGCCAGCGAGCTGCATCTGACCGAATCGCGGTTGACCGATATCTGCCGCCGCTTCGCCAACCGCCCGCCGAAGCGGCTGATATTCGACCGCCAGCTACGCGAGGCGAAGCGGCTGCTGCTGTTTTCCGATAGCGCGGTCAATGAGATAGCCTGGCAGTTGGGGTTTAAAGATCCCGCTTATTTTGCGCGCTTTTTTAGCCGCCAGGTCGGCTGCTCGCCAAGCAGTTACCGGGCGCAAAAAGTACCGGTATCGTAATACCCCGGCGGCGCTGCGCTTGCCGGGGCTACGGTCCATAGGGCCTGTCAGCGCCGCGCCGCCCGCCAAAAGCTGCAGAGATCACAAAATTCACTCCCGCCTGAAAAGTACCCGCCGTTGTCGCAAACGTCCCTTCACGACAAGCGCAATAACCGCTTCAATTAAACAACAAAAACAAAACATATATTTAACATCATTATTCCGATAAATACTGAAGAGGCCCCTATGAAACCTGAAGATTTCCGCGCCGACGCGAAACGCCCGTTAACTGGCGAAGAGTATTTAAAAAGCCTGCAGGATGGCCGCGAAATTTATATCTACGGCGAGCGCGTGAAGGATGTCACCACGCATCCGGCCTTCCGTAATGCCGCGGCTTCCGTCGCTCAGCTGTACGATGCGCTGCACAAACCGGAGATGCAGGATTCCCTGTGCTGGGGCACCGATACCGGCAGCGGCGGCTACACCCACAAATTCTTCCGCGTGGCGAAAAGCGCCGACGATCTGCGCCAGCAGCGCGACGCCATCGCCGAATGGTCGCGCTTAAGCTACGGCTGGATGGGCCGCACCCCGGACTACAAAGCCGCCTTCGGCTGCGCGCTGGGCGCCAACCCGGCGTTTTACGGCCAGTTCGAGCAGAACGCCCGCAACTGGTACACCCGCATTCAGGAAACCGGCCTGTACTTTAACCACGCTATCGTCAACCCGCCGATCGACCGCCACAAGCCGGCTGATGAAGTGAAGGATGTCTACATCAAGCTGGAAAAAGAGACCGATGCCGGGATCATCGTCAGCGGCGCGAAAGTGGTCGCCACCAACTCGGCGCTGACCCACTACAACATGATCGGCTTCGGCTCCGCACAGGTGATGGGCGAGAACCCGGACTTCGCGCTGATGTTCGTCGCGCCGATGGATGCCGAAGGCGTCAAGCTTATCTCCCGCGCCTCCTATGAGATGGTCGCCGGCGCGACCGGATCGCCGTACGACTATCCGCTTTCCAGCCGTTTCGACGAGAACGACGCGATTCTGGTAATGGATAAGGTGCTGATCCCATGGGAGAACGTACTGATTTATCGCGACTTTGACCGCTGCCGCCGCTGGACCATGGAAGGTGGTTTCGCCCGCATGTACCCGCTGCAGGCCTGCGTGCGCCTGGCGGTAAAACTCGACTTTATCACCGCCCTGCTGAAACGTTCTCTGGAATGTACCGGCACCCTCGAATTCCGCGGCGTGCAGGCCGACCTTGGCGAAGTGGTTGCGTGGCGCAACATGTTCTGGGCGTTAAGCGATTCCATGTGCTCGGAAGCGACGCCGTGGGTCAACGGCGCATGGCTGCCGGATCACGCCGCGCTGCAGACCTATCGCGTGATGGCGCCGATGGCCTACGCCAAGATCAAGAACATCATCGAGCGTAACGTCACCAGCGGCCTGATTTATCTGCCGTCCAGCGCCCGCGATCTGAACAACCCGCAGATCGATCAGTATCTGGCGAAGTACGTGCGCGGCTCCAACGGTATGGATCACGTTGAACGTATCAAGATCCTCAAACTGATGTGGGACGCCATCGGCAGCGAATTCGGCGGCCGCCATGAACTGTATGAGATCAACTACTCCGGTAGCCAGGATGAAATTCGCCTGCAGTGTCTGCGCCAGGCGCAGAGCTCCGGCAATATGGACAAAATGATGGCGATGGTTGACCGCTGCCTGTCCGAGTACGACCAGAACGGCTGGACGGTGCCGCATCTGCACAATAACGCTGATATCAACATGTTGGATAAGCTGCTGAAGTAATTCACAGCGGGAGGTCATAATGCAATTAGATGAACAACGCCTGCGTTTTCGCGATGCCATGGCCAGCCTGTCGGCTGCGGTTAACGTTGTCACCACCGCAGGTGAAGCCGGCCGCTGCGGCATTACCGCCACGGCGGTTTGCTCGGTGACGGATACGCCGCCATCGGTGATGGTTTGTATCAACGCCAACAGCGCGATGAACCCGGTATTTCAGGGCAACGGCAAGTTGTGCATCAACGTGCTGAACCACGAACAGGAAATCATGGCCCGTCATTTCGCCGGGATGACCGGGGTGACGATGGAAGAGCGGTTTGCCCTCAGCGGCTGGCAGCAGGGCGCGCTCGGACAGCCGGTACTGAAGGGTTCGCTGGCCAGCCTCGAAGGCGAGATTAGCCAGGTGCAAACCATTGGTACCCACCTGGTGTATCTGGTGGAGATCCGCAATATTACCCTGAGCCCGCAAGGGCACGGCCTGATTTACTTTAAACGCCGTTTCCACCCGGTGATGATGGAAATGGAAGTCGCGGTGTAATGGCCTCGCCTGCCTCTCCCCGGATAACGGGGAGGGGCAATACAGATTCGCGTTAGCGTTCCTGCCGGGCAAACTGTGTCAGCGCCGCGCCGCCTGCGCGTTCAGCTTGCCCTGCGTCACCGCCGGCTGGTTCTGCTCTTTCTCCTTGTCACATAGCGGACTCATAATATTATGAACAAACTTCTTCTGAACGTGAACTAGAATCCTTCAACCTTAAAAAGGCGCGAAAGAATAATTCCGATACCTAGTACCCCTCCTCCCACACTCCCGATTTTTATGCCTTGTAGGATATCATTCCATGACAATTGAAATTCATCACCCAGAATCCATAGTACTGTAACAAAAAAAATTTTTGCCAATAGCCCAGTAATAATTACAGAGAACATACAGACAAAAAATATGCAAAAACTAGCGATCATTTTTCTTTTTAAAAGAAAGATTGAACTACTCATTTCTTAACCTTATTGATAATTTCTTGAGTTTCAACACTGCCGTATTCTGTGCGAAAGGAACCAGTTATGTTTCCTGTTGCTCAAGGAATTTTACTTGGCGATATTTCTTTCGATATTCCAATCAGCCCTTTTATTTCCGTATATTTTAATCTAACGGGATCAAATTTGGGGTCCCATCCACCAGTTATCCATTTACCGATTGTATTTGCAGTAGGCTTCACTACATAATGACCAACCCCATATCCTAATCCAGAGCCAACACTACTTGTTATAGCCCCAACCATGGGGTCATCTCCTTTAATATAACTTGATGTTGCTCCACCTGCCGCATTCCATCCCACAGTTCCTAACCAACCAGTTTTTGCGGTTGCTGCTCCAACCCAAGTCGCTATCAACGCATCTGTGTAATTCACTTCACGAGTCGTGGCATATTGTATTGCAGTATTGGCTCCGCCACTGATGGTTGCTGTTATCAGAGCCCCCTTTGGCAATATACCTAACCCAACAGTACCTGCCAGATGGGCTGATACTACTGCATTCCCTTTTGCCACATCTTCAGCAAGTTTTCCTTTACAGTCTGTATCGCAGTCTGGCGTCTGGCTGTGAATGATTTCCGCCACATACGGGCTCACTGCGCCACTCGTCGCCTGCGCAAGGTTGCCCCCGCCAGACCCTGCATCGCCGCCGTTACCGCCTGCGCCACCTTCTGGTACTTTCCGCCCGTATCGTAGTTTATTATATGGATAGGATCGCGGCACTGGCGCCGGGATCTTTTTAAATAGCTATATTAGTGGATATTAAATCGATGTTTAATCCATAAACCAATGATTATTACCCCGCTAACAAACGAGCCAATTTTTATACTCAAAAACAAATAATTAATAACTGAAACATTAATAGTTCCTGTTTCGAAATAAAAAATAATTGGCTTAATAAAAAGTGCAAGAAATGAACTCAAGCTCATGATTATCATCAGAACAGTGAAAACAGTGAGCCAACGGTAAAAATCATTTTTCATTTTCAGTTCTCTTCCACAAATTATTAGTAGTTTTAGAGCCACCTTGTCCTGTTGCTTCTGTAATGATTGATGATATAGCGTTCCCAGATATTCCAGGTATCGGTGATAAAGGTAATGGTTTGCTTATTCCCATCTCCAAATTAACCCACTCGTAATTTTTCCATGCAGGATTAACCCATTTATCTAATGAAATTTTGGCAACTTTACCTATTCCATAACCGATACCCGAAGCGGCACCACTTATTACGCCACCTTTAAATGGATCATCACCGTTCAGATAGCTGGATGTTGCACCACCTGCCGCATTCCAGCCCACGGTTCCCCAGGCTCCCGTATTTGCAGTAAATGCTCCAACATACGTCGCAATGAGCACATCCGTTGGATTAACTTCTCCATTCATAAGATACTGGATACCAGCATTTGCCGTTCCACCTATCGCGCCAGTAATCTGCATTCCTCCCGGCAGATAGATTAGCCCCGCTGAAGCCAACGCACCTGCATAAGCTTTATTTTCAGCAATTCCTCGCTGGCAGGCTTCACCAGACGGGTTATCTGCGCATGAGAGAACATCTGCGCCATGCTCTCTGGCTTTCTCACCCTGGCTCCATTCGTTCCCGCCCATCAGGTTATTCTCCACCGCATTCTTCCCGGCCTGCGCCCCCGCCACCGCATCCGCGCTGCTGCCTCCGCTAAGCCCACCCATCAGTCCCGCCGCCAGCGTACTCAGCGCGCTTATCGTCGACTTCTGCTCATCCGACAGCTCTTCTGTCTTAACACCCGGATAATATTCCGCCGCTATCCAGCGCCCCAGCAGCTCGCCGCTCACTGCGCCTGCCGCTCCCGCCAGCGCGCTGTTATTTCCCGATGCCGCCGCTATCGCTCCCCACACCGCGTGCGCCATCGCATTGGCTTCCACATTCACCTTACCCGTCGCGCTGTCCGTCGTCTGGCTGTGAATGATTTCCGCCACATACGGACTCACTGCCCCGCTCGCCGCCTGCGCCAGGTTGCCGCCCGCCAGACCCTGCATCGCCGCCGTTACCGCCTGCGCCACCTTCTGGTACTTTCCGCCCGTATCGTAGTCCGCCGTCGCCGTCCGGCTCACCTGCGCGCTGATTTGTTCCTCGCTCGGACTGCCATTCCCTCCCGCTACCAGCTTCGCCCGCGCCGCTGCCCGCGCCGCCGGGTCGCTCTGCGCCGCCTGCGCGTTCAGCTTGCCCTGCGTCACCAGCACATCACTCACCTGGCGCCCGATTTCACCTATCTTCTGCGCCGTCGCCAGACGGTTCTGCTCTTTCTCCTTATCAAATATCGGACTCAGCGTCTGGTTCGCATGCGCCGCATCCCGGCTTAACCCCGTCACGTCCTGCTGCTGATTCGCGCCGTCGCGGATAACCGCCGATAACTCGATCCCGGCTCACTAGCCGAGATCTTTACTCAGGCTGGAATTTTAGCCAGCAACTCATTTACTTTTTCAGTATCTTCAGGATGTAACTGAATATACTTTTCACAGGCCAGACGGACATATTTAAAGCCTACAAATTCAGGAACTATAAGTTCTCCGTCCCATACCCCAAACATTATGCCCTCAAAATGACATTCTGGATCAGGGTCTTCAAAATCAGGGAATGAACAATATGTTTCGTTAACACCGCAGCCTATTTTATTTATAAGATACGGTAACATCCATATGAATTTACCCTGTAGATACATTGAATTAAAATAATCCCGAACAACCCATTCAGGATCGTTTTCATAATCTATGTTCTCAAAAATATATTCGTTCATTATTTAGTCACCGGATGAAAATTTTCTACCATTCCTGTCTTTTTATCCAAATAAACTTGGAATTTTATCCCGCCGGCGGTTGCCGTATATTCTCGTTGTCCAGATGCAATAGCTGCTTTGTAACCACTACTTGCAGCTTGCTGCCCCAATTCTAACATTTTTTGGTCAGTAAAGATCTTAGGGTCATAGATTGTTTTGGTAAATATTTTATCCTTATAACCTGTAATATTACCGGCGCGATCGTAAGCGGGTATTTTATATTGAACCTCAGTAATACCCTTCACGCTGCTTTGAGTTTCACCGACAATTTTCACATTTTTCTCACTTACTGTTGAATAGAAAGCATCAGCATTATGACCACCTGTAATACCTTTCTGTTGATTGTATTTTACAACAGAACCCATATGTTCCAGTTGGTCAATTTTAAAACTAATTCCAGATGGATAAGAGGTGTTCTTCGCAACAACCAAAAACGCCTTAGCTGCTACATATTGTACTAACTTCGCTTCACTGGTCGGCACGCCACTTGCCAAGATTTCCGCAGCTCGTTGCGGCGTCATTTCCCCATCCGCCGCCAACGCACTCACCGGAACCCCAAAGAATTCTGCCCAGGCAATCATCAGGCCTTTAGCTGCATTCTGTCCGTCCGGTATCTGTCCCTGTGAGTTCTTGATCAGCGCCGCCGTGAGTTCTTCTGGTGTGGCACCATTCTGGAGCATATGAACGCCGAGCGACTGCTGGGATAAACCCATGTCAGCCATGCCTTTACCGAAATCAATCGGACTCAAAGCATTATTCTCCACCGCGTTCTTCCCGGCCTGCGCACCCGCCACCGCATCCGCGCTGCTGCCTCCGCTAAGCCCCCCCATCAGTCCCGCCGCCAGCGTACTCAGCGCGCTTATCGTCGACTTCTGCTCATCCGACAGCTCTTCTGTCTTAACACCCGGATAATATTCCGCCGCTATCCAGCGCCCCAGCAGCTCGCCGCTCACCGCGCCTGCCGCTCCCGCCAGCGCGCTGTTATTTCCCGATGCCGCCGCTATCGCTCCCCACACCGCATGCGCCATCGCATTGGCTTCCACATTCACCTTACCCGTCGCGCTGTCCGTCGTCTGGCTGTGAATGATTTCCGCCACATACGGGCTCACTGCGCCACTCGCCGCCTGCGCCAGGTTACCCCCCGCCAGACCCTGCATCGCCGCCGTTACCGCCTGCGCCACCTTCTGGTACTTTCCGCCCGTATCGTAGTCCGCCGTCGCCGTCCGGCTCACCTGCGCGCTGATTTGTTCCTCGCTCGGACTGCCATTCCCTCCCGCTACCAGCTTCGCCCGCGCCGCTGCCCGCGCCGCCGGGTCGCTCTGCGCCGCCTGCGCGTTCAGCTTGCCCTGCGTCACCAGCACATCACTCACCTGGCGCCCGATTTCACCTATCTTCTGCGCCGTCGCCAGACGGTTCTGCTCTTTCTCCTTATCAAATATCGGACTCAGCGTCTGGTTCGCATGCGCCGCATCCCGGCTTAACCCCGTCACGTCCTGCTGCTGATTCGCGCCGTCGCGGATAACGATACTGCCCTCGCTCACCGCCGCCCGCGTCAGCGAACTGTCGCTGCCGCTGCCGTTCGCCCCCATCAGCAGACCGCTGGCCGCATTCCCAAGGAACTGCCCCGCCACGCTACCGCTCGTGCTCACCCCCGCGCTCTGCTGCTCCACGCTGTACTCGGCATAGTTTTTAATATCCCGGAAACCCAGCGTCCCGGTATCCAGCCGGTTCAGCTCCGCCGCCGCCGTGCTCGCCAGCACGCTGCCGTTCAGCTGCGTATGCCCGCCCACCTTCACATCAAAACCGCCCTCGCCGGCAAAAATCCCCGTCTGCGCCTCCACCGACGCCCAGGTGCTGTGCATTTTGCTCTGGCTCAGGTTAAGAGACCCCGAACCGCCGCCCATGCTGCCGCTCGCCCCCACGCTGCCGCTACGCTGCTTCGAATCGTAGTTATCGCTGTCCTGCTCGCTGCTCAGCGTCAGGTTACGCCCGACATCCATTGTCACCTGATGGCCGCTCACCTGCGCCCCGGTCAGCGTCGTATCGCGACCGCTGACGATAGTCACCCGCTCACCGGCGCTGAGGGTCGTTTCGTTATGCGTCAGGCTGTTGCCCTTCTCGTGGCCCTTCCCGGCGTTGGCGCTGGCGCTGACCGTCAGCCCGTTCGCGCCCTGACCGAAGTTAATACCGACGCCAAACGAACTCCCATGGCTCTCGTTTTTACCGCTCAGGGTGCTGGCGTTCTCCGCAGAGAATAAATTCACATCGCGCGCGGCATTGAGCAACGCGCTGCCGCCGGCCTGCAGCTGGCTGCCCTCAACGTTGATATCCGTCTCCGTGGCGATAATGCTGAGATTGTTGCCGGCCATCAGGCTGCTGCCGCGGCTGGTGTTCTGCGTTTGTCGCTGAGTGGATTTCGAGGACTGGCTACCCCAGGAAAGGTTGATCCCTATCATGCTCTCCGAACTGGAATCCGCAGTCTGCATCTGCGATGCCTGATACGCCTGTACGCCCGATAATGCCGACTGCAGCCCGCTCAGCGCGGCGAGACGGCCATTGCTCTCGGTGCTGGCCTGGTTGGCGCTGGAAACCGCGGTATTAATGGCGCTGCCCACCATCCCGGATAACGCCAGCGTCAGGCCGCTGGTTTTCTGCTCCACGGTATGGGTCTGGGTGCTCTGGTTTTCCGCTGCCAGAATATTCACGGTTTTACCGGTCAACGCCATATTGTTGCCGGCCACCAGGTCAGATCCCTGAACCGTCAATACATTACCGGCGCTCAGTCTAAGGTTGCCCTGTGAGCTTCCGACGGTACTGGCGGCGCTACTCAACGCCGTCGTCACATCGGTGGCTTTCAGCGACGAACTGCCGACGCTGAAGCCAACGCCGCCGGTGCCGGAAAAGCCGCTATGTTTCTCTTTACGTAGATGGTTTTCCTGGCGACGCTCCTCGGCGGTGGTGATGGTCAGGTTACGCCCCGCCACAAGGTTGACGTCCTGGGTGCCGGCAACACTGCTGCCGGACACCAGCAGGTCGCGCCCGGCCTGCATCACAATACTGTCACCGCTAAAATTGCTGCCGATGGCGTTCTGCGCCCACACTTCATCGTGAGTGGTGAGCGAGCGGCGAGCCAGCAGGCCGCTGCTGCTTTGATGGCTGTTTTCCGTCAGGTGCCATGAGGACTCGCCGCTGCTGAGGTTAATATCATTGCCGGCGGCAACCGTCAGGCTGCTGGTCGCCGTCACGCTGGCGGCGCGGGCATTCATATCGTGGCCGGCGGACAGCGCCACCGCGCCGCCGTTAATTTGCGTGCCGATATCGCTACGCTGGGTCAAGGAACGATCGTTGCCTTTCCCCCAGCTTCCGCTTTCGCTATGGGTGGTGGCGAGCGTCTGCAGGTTGAGATCGTTGCCGGCGATAATCTGCGTCTGGCTGCCCGCCGCGCTGTTACTCACCATACTTGCCGTCAGATTAATGTTATGTAACGCCTGCAGCCCCAGCTGGCCGTTTTCATTCTGGACATAAATCCCCGCAGGCCGATCGAGGCTGATGTTACCTGGGCCGCCGCCGAGGGTGCTGGCGCTGTTGATATCACGCCCGGCTTGCGCGATCAGGCTATCGCCGCCTTGCAGCGTTCCGCCAATATTGTTGATATCAGTACGCGCGTTTAGCGTAAGCTGGTTGCCGCCGATATAGCCGCTGTTATGAATGTTTTCCGCGGTTAGCTGGGTCACGCCGCGGCTGTGGATGTGCCCGCTGTTGGTCACATCACGGCTCACGCTGAATGCCACGTTTTCACCGCCAAGCAACGCGCCGCTGCCATCGAGATCGCCCGCTTTAACCCGCGCGTAAACCTGCGGCACCAGCACCTGCTGCACGGAGCCATCCGTTAGCGTGACCTCTCTGGCGACCAGCCAGACCATATCGCTGGTCAGCAGCGCCATCTGCGCTGGCGTCAGCGCCACCCCGACCATCAGGTTGTACTGTTTGGCGAAGGCGACGCCCGCGTCCATCAGCGCCCGGTACTGCTCTTCATCGTTACTGTAGCCCTGCAGGTAGCGCCCGCCGCTCAGCTTAACGATCTGCTCACGCACCAGCCGCTGTTCGTAATAGCCGTCGCCAAGCCGCTTCATCGCCTGATCAACGCCCAGCTGATTTTGCATGTAGTCGCTGGCGAGCCACGCTTTACCGTTGGTAAAACGCGGATCGGTTTCCACCAGATAGCCTGCTTTAGCCTGCGGATCGATCTGATACAGACTGCTGACAGAAAGCCGGGTATCCGGCGTGACGACGCGAATAACCGTTCCGTCAGCGTTAACCGGCGTCACTTCCACCTGTCGTCCGGCGGGTATTTCGCCTGTTTCATCGGCGCGATCGCGCGGATTAATCACACCGCTATGGCCATCAATTTGGGTATTGCCCTGCCACTCCATGGTTTGCAAATCGATGGTCTGAACCGTCGGCGTCGGTTCATATTCGCTGCTTTTTTTCCCCTGGCTGGTTTTGGTGCCGCCAAACGGGCGGCTGGTCTTTTTCTCATACCAACGGGTCTGGGTGCCGACGTCGGTGGTCACCCGTTTGCCGGTCGTGGCGACGTTGTTTAGTTCGCCAATCACGCCACCGAGCGCTCCTCCGGCGATAATCTGGCTATCGTAGTTATTCAGCTTATCGCTGTTGATGATGAGCCGGCCGCCGGAGAGGATTTTGCCAGGATCGCTTTCCACCACCTGCGTTTCCACAACGGTACGCTGGTACTGGTATTCATAGAACTCATCGCCGCGGCTACCGTCCGGCATGATGGCGTCGTGAACGCCATATTTGTTTTTATAGCTGGTATCGACCAGCGACCAGTCGAAGCGCTGTACCGATCCTTTCAGCGCCGCTTCATGGCGCCATGACTGCTCGACCACCACATCTTTCGTCACCAGATGATCGTTGTAGTTATTGATTTGTTGGATATCGAGCGCCATATCACCGGCGGACTCAAGCGTTGCGCTGTGGTTATTAAACACTCCCGCCCGGCCGCTGAGCGAACCGTCTTCAGCAAGCTGACCGCCAATGGCGAGCGTACCGTCGCTGTAGATTAGCGCGTGATCCTGGTTATTGAGCGTGCCGACGCCCATTGCCAGCGATGCCCGTGCGGCAATCGTCGCCGCCACGCCGTTCTCCGCGGCGTTAGTCAGCGTTGCCGCCTGCAGCGCGACGGCGTCGCCGTACAGGCGCCCGCTGCCGATATTGGTTAACGTCGTGGCGACAATATGGGTTAAACCACCGTCAATCAGCCCCCGGTTGACCAACTCGCCGTTGACCGTCAAATGGTTCTCGCCAGCGCTGATTTCACCTTCCTGACGGTTATCCAGCTTCGCCGCATAGAGATTGAGCGCCCGGCCGGCGCTGATAACCCCCTGATTAATCAGCCCCAGCCCGGAAAGATTCCACTGCAGGTTGCCGTTGGCGATGACCCTCCCGGCGTTATGAAACGCCTGACGCAACGTGAGCGACATATCGCCCTGAGAGAGCGCCTCGCCATCGCCGCTGAGGGAATCGGCATCGAGGCTAAGTTTGCTCGCGGCAAGTAACGTTCCGCCCGTATTAGCCAACGCCAGGTTGACGCCTGCTATTTCCAGAGCGGCGGCGGAGACGATCTGCCCCTGCCGGTTATCCAGCCCCCGGTTGTGAATGGTGATGTTGAGATTACCGCCGGACTGCAGTTCTCCCTGCCGGTTATCAACGGTGGCGCTCTGAATACCCAGGGCATCAAAGGCGGTAATAGTGCCCTGCTGGTTATCCAGTAAACCGCTCGTCGTCAGGTTGACGCTGCCCCGCTGCGCCGTGCCTATCTGCCCGTGACGATTATTAAGATTTTCAGCCTGGAGTTGGATATCGCCGCTGGCGATGATATTCCCCTGCGAGTTATCCACCCCATGGCGCGCAGTGAGCTGAATGTCGCCCTGCGCCGCGCTGATTTTTCCGCCATGGTTGGTAAGATTGTCGGCGTCAAGCTTGATATTGCCATTTGCGGCAAGAACGCCTTCGCGGTTATCCAGCCCTCCTTCAGCGCTCATGGCCAGGTCGCCCTGCGCCGCAATCACTTGCCCCTGCTGGTTCCGAAGGCTGGCCACTTGTAGAGAAAGGCTGCCGCCAGCAACGATATTCCCTTGCGAATTTTCCAGCTCGTGACGCGTAGTGAGCTGAGCATTGCCCTGCGTCGTGCTGATTTTACCGCTGCGATTATTAATGTTATCGGAGTGCAAAACGATATTGCCGTTAGCGGCAATAGTGCCTTCGCCATTGTCCAGCGCGCCTTCGCTGGTAATAGACATGCCGCCGCTGCCGGTATGCAGCAGCGTTCCGTTTTGATTGAGCAACTGGCTGGTGCTGAGCGTCAAAGCATGGCTGTTGCTGGCAATCTCACCGCCGCGGTTATCCAATCCCGCACGAAAATCAAGGCGTAGATCGTCCTCGCCCATCTGCTGGATTACGCCCTGTTGGTTATCCAGCGCCATTGCTTTCAGCTCAAGCTGGCTGGCCGTCAACAGGCCACTGTGGTTGTTGAGTTTGCCGCTGGTGGCCAACTGGAGTTTTTCGCTGGCCGCCACCACCGCATCTCGGGTGGTGATATCGCCGGACGCGGCGCTGACCACGATCCGCGCCCCCGAGGTTCGACTGTTATCAAGATCCACCGTCCTGCCCTGCGCCGTCAGCGTTCCTGCCGCCATATTGCGGCCATTCAGCGCCAGCGAGCTCTGGCTATTCAGCGTCAGCGCGCCGCTGCTGGCGGTAGAACCATCGCTATTTAATCCGGCGGCGAGCGTACTGTTTTGCGCGCTACGCAAAGCGTTGGCGGCAATCCGCGTATCGCCTTGCGCGGCGATCATGCCGTCATTGGTTAGCGTCGCGCTGGCCGTCACCACGCTATCTTTTCCGGCGTACAGCTGCCCCTGGTTGTGAAGATCGCCCTTAACGGACAGTTGTAGATTCTGCGCGGACTGAATCACGCCGCTGTTGCTGAGCGCGCCATCAGCGCTGATTGCTACATCCCCCGCCGCCGCGCCGATATTGCCGGCATTGTGAACGCCTACGCCGCGCTCGGTACCGACAAGACGAATTTTATGGGCGTACATCCCGCCCAGGGCGCTGACGTCTATCGCCACCGCTGGCGGCGCACTGCCGTCGGCTGATTTTGCCGTCGTTCGGCTGTGCGCCGCATCGATCTGATGACGCCCTGCGGTGACCTTTAGCTCCTGCGCCCAAACCCCGGCGTTGATTTTCACCGCGCGGGCGAGCAGGTCGGTACTGTCTACCGAGCTCGCATCAAGGCCGCCGCCCTGTACGATAATTTCGCCGCGATTGACATCATAACCACTAATCTGCCCGTTACCGTACTGCACCTGGCCTGTCGTCAGCGTCGCGCGGTTGGCATTGATGAACCCGCAGCCATCGCAGCTAATTCCGGCAGGGTTAGCGATAACCACCTGCGCTTTTTGTCCGGCAACCTCGATATAGCCATTCAGCCGGCTCGGATCGCGGGTATTCACCTCGTTGAGGATCACTCTGGCTTCCCCTTTCGCCAGATTCGGGTTGCCGGCGACCATCCCGGCCAGTTGGGTTGAAGTGTTAGCGTGGCTGTTATTCAGCACCACGCCGCGCCCATCGACATCAAACTGGCTGTAGACGTTGCGTGAAACGCCTGCGCCGCTCGGTGTCTGAATATTGACCTGCGGCGTGCCATTGGCGCTATTGGCGATCTGCGGTTGCTGGCCGCCGGGCGCATGGTTATCGGCGACAATCGCCGCCTGAGCCGGAGTGAGACAGGAAAAAGCGAGCAGAAAGCTAAAAGCCAGCGGCGCCAGGGAGGACGTCAGCGTCGACCCGGTTCGCGCGTCGGCGCCGGATTGCGGCGACACGCCCGCCCGATGAGAGCGGGTCGTTTCCGCCACCACCATCAGCATCCCGCGAGCCTTATTAAATACGATTCGATAAAAGCGTTTATTCATTGCCGTTACTCGTCATCCGTTGTCCACCGCGGCGCGGAAGATCGTCCATGTGCGCAGCACGCGCCGCCGGGCGGCGCGTGAGTAAAGTCAGTAGTTCCAGCTGACGCTGAAACCAAAAGTCGCCGGGTCGGTTTTAAAGCCATCTGGTTTGGCTAAAGGGATACCGGCGAACAGGTCGTAGCTGGCGCGCTGGTACTGGCCGCGCAGCCCTGCCACGCCCCCGGCGAGGTGTTTGCCCACCAGCGTTTCACTGCCTGCGCCGCCGACTTCGCCGTAATCCGCCCCCAGATAAAACTCCTGCCCCGGCAACGGAGTCGACCAGGCGATATCGTTACGTACGTACCAGCCGTGACTGGCGGTCAGGGTGCGCTCGCCGTCAAAGCCGCGTACCGTCCAGCGGTTGCCGATGGAAAACATATCCGGCGAAGTCAGCGGCGTGCTGCTCATCTGCCGCTGATAGCGGCTGGTAAAGCGAAAATTTTGCCCGCCCAGGGCAAAAGGCAAATTGAGCTGAGCATTGAATTGCAGGATTTTGCTGAGGGCGGTTGCTTCTCCCCACTGCTCTTCCGGCGCGGGCTGAGCGCCAAACCAGCGGGTACCGCGCTGATAGCTCGCTCCGGCATCGAGAGTGGCGTTGCCCAGGTAATGGCGATGCTGCAGACCAAGCTTCCAGGCCGCCGTCTGCCGCCGCTGAACGGCAATCTCGGTGTCGTTAATGAAGTTGCGCTGCTCGCGGGCTAACACATCGGCGCTAAGCGTGGTCTTCTGACTACCGCTACGGTGCAGTACGCGGCTCATCTGGAAATCAACGTTCTTGCTTTTACCGCTGTACTGGTAATCGCCGTTGGCCCCCGCCACGGTTTGCACATAATCGTACTGGCTGGCGGTTAATCCGAGCTGCCAGTAACCCAGCGGAATCGAATAGTGGCCGGTCAGGTTCTTTGAGGATTTACCGCCGTTGCCGTCGAGGTTATGTGAGCCGGAAAGGTAAAAAAGATCGCTTAAGGCTAGCGGGTTATCCAGTGACAGCGTCAGGTTCCCCTGATAGCGGCCGGTGGCATTAGAGCCGGAATCATCGAGCGAGGCGTCGACGCGCCAGAAGCGTTCCTGTCGGCGGTTAATGACAATATCGCTTTGCCCAGGCGTTTCGCCCGGAACAATTTCCATGCTGGCCTGTACCGTCGGCAGGCGCTGCAAGTTTTCCAGCCCCTGTTCAATATCGCGCAAATCCAGTAGTTTCCCGTCAGTCGCCGGAAATGCGCTCGCCAGCCACAGATAATCATCGCTGTCCTCCGTAAGCCTGGCTTCACGGATATAACCCGGCATCACCACCAGGCGTAAAACACCGCTTTTTAAATCCTGCTGCGGGGCAAGGATCCGGCTGGTGATATAACCGCGATCGATTAATATATTCTGCAACTGGGCCATCAATAGATTTATTCCCTTCCCACCCAGACAACGCCCAATCGCTTTATTTGTCTGGCGCTGGAGCGGAAGCCAATGCGGTAAGGCTTCAGCGCCCTGCAAAATAACCTGAGAAATAGCAAAGCAAGGTTGTTCCACGGGAAATAAACCATCATCGACATTTATTTCTTCCGCGGATAAATGAATATCCGGTGACGGAGGCGCGAGCTGACTTTCCAAGGCTTGCTGGCGCTGCTGCTGGTTGATGAACTGCTGCTCACGTTCGGTATCCCCAGGCGCGGCGTATCCCCACACTGGCAGCGCAGAGATAATAAAAACCTTATGAATTAAACTCCATTTATTCATTATTATTAAAGCCAAAGCCATCCATGTTGGATACAACGAAAAGTTATAACCTTTAAATACATTCAAACGTGTATAAATATCAACTCATATTAACAAGGCAATCACCGCAAAAATAATTCAGCGGGAATTTCATCAATGGCAGGCTATTTTCATCGGATCAGTGAATATATTTCAGTAACCGATGTAAAGTGTGAAGTCATTATGAAATGAGAAAAATGAGTTTAAATTGATATATTCTGACGCAGGTATGCCTCGCGACACACGACAATACCCCGTGATCTCAATCACATATTTCCCTCTTGCTCACTTCATAGCCAACCGCTTACCCCGGCTAGCGACCGCTTAACCCCGCATATAACCACTCACCGATTTACCCAACTTTACGCGCGCGGCGTTCTGGCAAGATCGGAGGCAGCCTAGCTAATCAATACCTCCACCAACCCAAACACAAAACCAGACGGCTTCGGCCAATTATTAATCTAATTAACGCCAGGTTTTACTATGGATACCAAAAAACTACTCAAGCACATACCCTGGGTGATTCTCGGAATCATCGGGGCATTTTGCCTCTCAGTCGTCGCGTTGCGCCGCGGTGAGCACGTCAGTGCCCTGTGGATCGTCGTCGCGTCGGTTTCCGTGTACCTCGTCGCCTACCGTTATTACAGCCTGTATATCGCGCAGAAGGTGATGAAGCTTGACCCAACGCGCGCGACGCCGGCGGTCATTAATAACGATGGCCTGAACTACGTGCCGACCAACCGCTACGTGCTGTTTGGCCACCACTTCGCCGCCATTGCCGGGGCCGGCCCGCTGGTTGGCCCGGTACTGGCCGCGCAGATGGGTTATCTGCCGGGCACCCTCTGGCTGCTGGCCGGTGTGGTGCTGGCGGGCGCGGTACAGGACTTCATGGTGCTGTTTATCTCCTCGCGGCGTAACGGCGCTTCGCTGGGCGAGATGATTAAACAGGAAATGGGGCCGGTACCGGGTTCTATCGCCCTGTTCGGCTGCTTCCTGATTATGATCATCATCCTCGCGGTACTGGCGCTCATCGTGGTGAAAGCGCTGGCGGAAAGCCCGTGGGGCGTCTTTACCGTCTGTTCGACGGTGCCTATCGCCCTGTTTATGGGTATCTACATGCGCTTCCTGCGTCCAGGGCGCGTGGGTGAAGTCTCGGTGATCGGTATCGTGCTGCTGGTGGCATCTATCTGGTTCGGCGGCATCATTGCCCACGACCCGTACTGGGGCCCGGCGTTGACCTTTAAAGATACCACTATCACCTTTACCCTGATTGGCTACGCGTTCATCTCCGCGCTGCTGCCGGTATGGCTGATTCTGGCGCCGCGCGATTATCTGGCCACCTTCCTGAAAATCGGCGTGATCGTCGGCCTGGCGCTGGGGATTGTTATCCTCAACCCGGACCTGAAAATGCCGGCAGTGACCCAGTACATTGATGGTACCGGCCCGCTGTGGAAAGGCGCGCTGTTCCCGTTCCTGTTTATTACCATCGCCTGCGGCGCGGTCTCCGGTTTCCACGCGCTGATCGCCTCCGGCACCACGCCGAAGCTGCTGGCCAACGAGACCGACGCCCGCTTTATCGGCTACGGCGCGATGCTGATGGAATCCTTTGTTGCAGTCATGGCGCTGGTTGCGGCCTCGATTATCGAACCGGGCCTCTACTTCGCGATGAACACCCCGCCGGCAGGCCTTGGCATCGTCATGCCAAACCTGCATGAAATGGGCGGTGAAAACGCGGCGATGATCGCAGCGCAGTTGAAAGAAGTCACCGTCCACGCGGCGGCGACCGTCAGCTCCTGGGGCTTCGTGATTTCACCTGAGCAGATCCTGCAGACGGCGAAAGATATCGGCGAACCTTCAGTCCTGAACCGCGCCGGCGGCGCGCCGACGCTGGCCGTCGGTATCGCCCATGTGTTCCATAAAATCATCCCGATGGCGGATATGGGCTTCTGGTACCACTTCGGTATCCTGTTTGAAGCGCTGTTTATCCTCACCGCGCTGGATGCGGGTACCCGCGCAGGCCGCTTTATGCTGCAGGATCTGCTGGGTAACTTCGTGCCGTTCCTGAAAAAAACCGACTCGCTGGTCGCCGGTATTATCGGTACCGCCGGCTGCGTCGGGCTGTGGGGCTACCTGCTGTATCAGGGCGTGGTCGACCCGCTGGGCGGCGTGAAGAGCCTGTGGCCGTTGTTCGGTATCTCTAACCAGATGCTGGCCGCGGTGGCGCTGGTGCTTGGCACCGTCGTGCTGGTCAAGATGCAGCGCACCAAATATATCTGGGTCACCGTTATCCCGGCTGCGTGGCTGCTGCTGTGTACCACCTGGGCGCTGGGCCTGAAGCTGTTCAGCAGCAACCCGCAGATGGAAGGCTTCTTCTTTATGGCTCAGCAGTATAAAGAGAAGATTGCCGCCGGCGGCGAGCTGACCGCACAGCAGATCGCCAACATGAACCATATCGTGGTCAACAACTACACCAACGCCGGCCTGAGCATTCTGTTCCTGGTGGTGGTGTATAGCATCATCTTCTACGGCATCAAAACCTGGCTCAATGTCCGCAACAATAAGGTGCGTACCGATAAAGAGACTCCGTACGTGCCGGTACCGGAAGGCGGCGTGAAGACCTCGTCACATCATTAATCCTGATGCCGGATAGCGCTACGCTTATCCGGCCTACAAAAAGCACATTAACGTAGGCCGGATAAGGCGCGAGTCGCCATCCGGCTTTATTCGTTATCTGGAACTTACAATGTTTGGTAACTTAGGTCAGGCAAAAAAATATCTCGGTCAGGCGGCGAAAATGCTGATCGGCATTCCGGATTACGACAACTACGTCACCCATATGCAAACCAACCATCCGGATCAGCCGTACATGACTTATGAAGAATTCTTCCGCGAACGCCAGCAGGCCCGCTACGGCGGCGACGGCAAAGGCGGCGTACGCTGCTGTTAATGGAGGCAATAATGGCACCGATTGCAGTCACCCTATTAACCGGTTTTCTCGGCGCAGGAAAAACCACCCTGTTGCGCCACATCCTTAATGAGCAGCACGGTTTCAAAATCGCCGTGATTGAAAATGAATTTGGCGAAGTTTCCGTTGACGATCAATTGATCGGCGACCGCGCCACGCAGATTAAAACCCTGACCAACGGCTGTATTTGCTGCACGCGCTCCAACGAACTGGAAGATGCCCTGCTCGATCTGCTCGACAGCCGCGATCGCGGCGAGATTGCCTTCGACCGACTGGTGATTGAATGCACCGGCATGGCCGACCCAGGGCCGATTATTCAGACCTTTTTCTCCCACGAGGTGCTTTGCGAACGCTATCTGCTGGACGGCGTGATTGCCCTGGTCGACGCCGTCCATGCCGACCAGCAGATGGATCAGTTTACCATTGCCCAGTCGCAGGTCGGCTACGCGGACCGGATTCTGTTAACCAAAACCGATGTCGCCGGCGACACCGAAAAGCTGCGTGAACGGCTGACGCGCATTAACGCGCGGGCGCCGATTTATACCGTCATCCACGGCGATATCGATTTAAGCCAGCTCTTTAATACCAGCGGTTTTATGCTGGAAGAGAAGGTTGTCAGCGCCACACCGCGCTTTCATTTTGTGGCAGAAAAACAGAACGACGTCTCGTCGATTGTGGTCGAGCTCGACTATCCGGTGGATATCAGTGAAGTTTCACGGGTGATGGAAAACCTGCTGCTCTCCTTCGCCGAACAACTGATGCGCTATAAAGGCATGCTGTGGATCGACGGCGAGCCAAATCGCCTGCTGTTCCAGGGCGTGCAGCGCCTCTACAGCGCCGACTGGGATCGCCCATGGGGCGATGAAACGCCGCACAGCACGCTGGTGTTTATCGGCATTCAACTGCCGGAAGAAGAAATCCGCGCCGCGTTTGCCGGGCTCCGTAAATAGCCGCCGCAAGGAAGAATCCCTCCCCCTATGGGAGAGGGATTCTTCATGATGGATGGTTTAGCGGCGAACGACCACCAGCTTCTGATTCACAAACTCTTTGATACCGAGGTCGGAAAGCTCACGGCCAAAGCCGGAGCGCTTCACGCCGCCAAAAGGCAGCTCCGGCGCGGTATCCGTTAACCAGTTGATATAGACCATGCCGGTTTCAATCCCCGAGGCCATACGCTTCGCCCGCTCAATGTCCTGACTAAACACCGCGCCGCCCAGGCCGTAGTGAGAGTCGTTGGCGAGCTCAATCGCCTCATCATCGTCTTTCACCACGTATATCTGCGCCACCGGGCCAAAGAACTCTTCGAAGTACGCCGGGTTCTCACGGGTAATTCCCGTCAGAATAGTGGGTTCGTAGAAATTACCTTCGCCGGAAACCGGCTTGCCGCCGAGGTGTAATTTGGCGCCATGCTTCACCGCCTCGTCGACCTGTTTACTTAAGGTTTCCAGCGCCTCTTTCGACGAGAGCGGGCCAAGGGTGGTGCTTTCATCGAGCGGATCACCGATCTTCACCTGGCGGAAGGCATCGCTAAACTTGCTCAGGAACGACTCGGCGATTTTTTCATGCAGAATGAAGCGTTTAGCGGCGGTGCAAACCTGCCCGGCGTTGTTCAGCCGCGCCTGTACGCCTATTTTCACCGCGCGTTCCAGGTCGGCATCGTCGAGTACCACAAACACATCATTGCCGCCCAGCTCCAGCGTCGCTTTCTTGATATGTTTCGCCGCCTGCGACGCCACGATGCCGCCCGCTTTTTCCGAGCCGGTCAGCGCCACCCCCTGCACCCGATCGTCAGCGATGATTTTCGCCACCTGCTCCTGAGAGATAAACAGGTTGGTCCACGCCCCTTCCGGCGCGCCAGCCTCGCGCACCAGATGCGCGAAGGTCTCGGCGCATTGCGGAACGATGCTGGCATGTTTAGCAATAACCGGATTACCGGCCGCCAGATTTGGCGCCAGCACGCGCATTAACTGGTAATAGGGGAAGTTCCACGGCTCCACCGCCATTAAGACGCCGATGGGATGGTGTTCAACCCAGGCTTCGCCAAGGTCGGAGGGATACTTCACCGGCGCCAGGAACCGTTCGGCGTTGTCGGCATAATAGCGGGCGATCTGCGCGCAGAGTTTGACCTCGCCGCGGCTCTGTTTAATGAGCTTGCCCATCTCCTGGCTGGCGATTTTCGCCAGCTCCTCCGTCCGGCTGTCGATAAGGTCGGCAAGCTTATGCAGCACCGGCAGACGCTGCGCAATATCGCCTTTCGCCCACGCAGAATGATAAAGCGCATCGGCCTGCCGCAGCGCCGCCTCCACGTCCGCATCGCTGTGTGCGGGATAGCTTTTAATAAGCTGGTTATTCGCAGGATTCACTGTCTGATAAGCCATATCGCATGTCTCCTTGTTATCGCTATTAACGCAGTCAAAAATGCCGCTAAGGATATTAAGGGTAGTCGAGATAGCTGACGACGCGGGTAAAGTTAGGTATATCCGGAATATTCCATGAGGGCAAACCGCGCTTTCACGAGCCGTGCCGAAAGCTAATTTCTGCTTGCTGCATACGTGACCTGACTTTGGAAGCCCACTCGCAAATTGACCCGCGCGTACAGGAAGTTGTGCCGATTTTTGCATGACCTCGCCGTCAGGTTATATGCTTAACCCTATGGAAAAACTCGCTGAATTAAAACGCGCCAAACTGCTGGCGCTGTCGCTGCTGCTGATTGCGGCGGCGCTGTTTATCACTACGCTGCTGCTACCGCCGAGGCCGTGGGTCAGCGCGCTGAAGGCTATTTCCGAAGCGGCGATGGTCGGAGCGCTGGCCGACTGGTTTGCGGTGGTGGCCCTGTTTCGCCGTATTCCGCTGCCGTTTGTCGCCCGCCATACGGCGATCATCCCGCGCAATAAAGACCGTATCGCCGATAATCTTGGCCATTTCGTACAGGAGAAGTTTCTTGATACTCCCTCATTGGTGGCGCTAATCCGCCGCTACGAACCGGCCCTGATGCTCGGTAACTGGTTTAGCCAGCCCGAAAACGCCCGCCGGGTCGGCCAGCATTTACTACAGGTGATGAGCGGTTTTCTCGAGCTCACCGATGATACCCGTATTCAGCGTCTGCTGCGGCGCGCGGTGCACAAGGCTATCGATAAGGTCGACCTGACGCAAACCAGCGCCATGATGCTGGAGGGACTAACCCGCGACAACCGTCATCAAAAGCTGTTGGATTCACTAATAAGCCAGCTGATCGCCCTGCTACAGCGCGACAGCTCACGTGCCTTTATCGCCCGCGGTATCGTGCACTGGCTGGAGACCGAACACCCGCTGAAGGCCAAACTGTTACCCACCGAGTGGCTTGGCGAGCACAGCGCCGAAATGGTCACCGACGCGGTAAATACGCTGCTCGATGAGGTCACTCAGGACCGCAGCCACCAGATTCGCCAGGCCTTTGACCGCGCGGCGCAGAAGCTTATCGACAATCTGAAATCCGATCCGCAAATGGCGCAAAAAGCCGATAACATCAAAGCGTATCTGAAAAACGATGAGACCTTTAATCGCTATCTCGGCGAGGTGTGGGCGGATCTGCGCGGCTGGGTGAAAAACGATATCAGCAGTGACGATTCGCGCATCAAGCAACGGATCGCCGAGGCCGGTCAGTGGTTCGGCGAAACGCTGGTGCGCGACGACGCGCTGCGTGAATCGCTGAATGAGCATCTGGAGCAGGCGGCGCATCGGGTCGCGCCGGAATTTGCCGCCTTCCTGACTCGCCATATCAGCGATACGGTCAAAAGCTGGGACGCGCGCGATATGTCGCGACAGATCGAGCTCAACATCGGCAAGGATCTGCAGTTTATTCGCATCAACGGCACGCTGGTCGGCGGCACTATCGGCCTCGGCCTGTGGCTGTTATCGCAAATTCCGGCCCTGCTGCATCTGCATATCGGCTGACAATGGTAGCATCATAACCATTCTAACGATGAATACACGACGGCAAGGAGAAGGTTATGTCATGGATTTCGCGATTGAGCGCACGCTACTGCGCATCGCTGTTCTTTCCGATGGCGCTGATCCTGTATGACTTTTCCGCCTACCTGACCACCGATCTCATCCAGCCGGGGATCCTGCACGTAGTGCGGGATTTTAACGCCGATGTGGCGCTGGCTCCGGCCTCGGTGAGCCTGTATATGGCCGGTGGAATGGCGCTACAGTGGCTGCTGGGACCGCTTTCCGATCGTATTGGCCGCCGACCGGTACTGCTGAGCGGCGCGCTGATTTTTACCCTCGCCTGCTTCGCCACCCTGTGGACGACCTCAATGACCCAGTTCCTGATTGCCCGTTTTGTGCAGGGCACCAGCATCTGTTTTATCGCCACCGTCGGTTACGTTACCGTGCAGGAGGCCTATGACGAAAAGCGGTCGATCAAGCTGATGGCGGTGATTACCTCCATCGTGCTGGTGGCGCCGATCGTCGGCCCGCTTTCCGGGGCGGCGCTGATGCACTTTATCCACTGGAAAGCGCTGTTTGGCATTATCGCCGCGATGGGGCTGGTGGCCTGGCTGGGTTTACTGTTTAACATGCCGGAGACGGTGCGTCGCGGCGACGTGCCATTCAGCCCGCTCGGCGTGGTGCGCGATTTTCGCGACGTCTTCCGCAACCGCATCTTTTTACTCGGCGCCGCCACGCTGGCGCTGAGCTATATTCCGCTGATGAGTTGGGTGGCGGTATCGCCGGTGATTTTAATGGACGCCGGCGGGCTCACCACCAGCGAGTTTGCCTGGAGCCAGGTGCCGGTCTTCAGCGCGGTCATTATCGCTAATCTGTCGGTGGCGCGCTGGGTGAAAGACCCGACTCGCCCGCGCTTTGTGTTAAGCGCCGTGCCCATCCAGATGGTTGGTCTGGCGATCCTGATTATCGGTAATTTGACGTGGCCACACGTCTGGCTGTGGTCGGTGCTCGGCACCTGCTTCTACGCCTTCGGCATCGGGCTGATTTTCCCGACGCTGTTCCGCTTTACCCTGTTTTCCAACGATTTGCCGAAAGGTACCGTGTCCGCCTCGCTGAATATCGTGATCCTTAGCGTCAGCGCGTTATCGATTGAAGGCGCGCGCTGGTTGTGGTTCCATGGCGGCAGATTACCGTTCCACCTGCTGGCGGTGGCCGCCGGGATCGTCGCCGCCTGCTGTCTGGCAGGGTTACTCCGTAATTTGCGCCAGCGTTCAGAGGCGGTCATCGAAGCCCGGCAATCCTGAATAACCCACAGAGAATAACCACGCATGAGCGATATTGAACTCAGCCCGGCACAGCGCGATCTGCTGCGCGAGCGGCTAAGCAAGTACTGCGAAGAGACCTTTAACCTGGAGCTGGAACAGTTCGACGCCGAGTTTTTTGTCGACTTTATCGCCAAAGAGCTGGGGCCTTTGTTTTACAACGCCGGTATTGAGGAAGCCATCCGCACCCATCTGGCATGGAGCGAGCGCATTCAGGAAGAGATGGATTTGAAGAAGGTCTATTAACGCCGTCAGGATGGGCGGGAGATCAATAAACACACACAAATAACATGGTTATAATGGCGACTCTTTCATCATCTCCCGTGTACGGGGAAGGAAAATCATGTCGCTTATCACCGAACTACCCACCCTCTTCGATCAATTCTCAGAAGCTCGCCAGAAAGGCTTTCTCAGCGTAATGGAACTCAAAGAGCAGAACGTGCCGCTGGTCGGTACCTACTGCACTTTTATGCCCCAGGAGATAGCCATGGCGGCGGGCGCCGTGGTCGTCTCACTGTGTTCCACTTCTGATGAAACCATTGAAGAGGCGGAGAAAGACCTGCCTCGCAATCTCTGCCCGCTGATTAAAAGCAGCTACGGCTTCGGCAAAACCGATAAATGCCCCTACTTTTATTTCTCCGATCTGGTGGTCGGCGAAACCACCTGCGACGGCAAAAAGAAGATGTACGAGTACATGGCCGAATTCAAGGCGGTACACGTAATGCAACTGCCGAACAGCGCCAGCGACGCCGCCTCCCGCGCGTTGTGGAAAGCAGAGATCAAGCGTCTGCAGCAGGTGATTGAAACCCGGTTCGCCACGCCCATTAGCGAAGCAGCGCTGCGTGAAGCCATCGTACTGAAAAATCGCGAACGCCGGGCGCTGGCCAACTTCTATCGCCTTGGGCAACTCAATCCGCCGGCGCTTAGCGGCAGCGATATTCTAAAGGTGGTTTATGGCGCCACCTTTCGCTTCGACAAAACCGCGTTGATTGACGAACTCAATGCCATGGCGGAAAACATCCGCCGACAATGGCAGGAGGGAAACCGGTTAGCCTCCCGCCCGCGCATTCTGATCACCGGCTGCCCGATCGGCGGCGCGGCGGAAAAAGTCGTCCGCGCTATCGAAGAAAACGGCGGCTGGGTGGTGGGCTACGAGAACTGTACCGGCGCGAAGGCCACCGAGCGCTGCGTGGCGGAAGATGGCGACGTCTACGATGCCTTAACCGATAAATATCTCGCCATCGGCTGCTCCTGTATTTCACCTAACGACCAGCGCCTGCAATTGCTAAGCCAGATGGTTGAGGAATACCAGGCCGACGGCGTGGTCGATGTCATTCTGCAGGCTTGCCATACCTACGCCGTGGAATCGCTGGCGATTAAGCGTCACGTTCGCCAGCGGCACGACATTCCTTATATCGCGATCGAGACCGATTATTCGACGGCGGATCTCGGCCAGCTCAGTACCCGCGTCGCCGCGTTTATCGAAATGCTATAAGGAGCAAGCGTGATCTACTCGGTAGGTATTGATTCCGGCTCCACCGCCACCAAAGGTATCCTGCTGGCAGACGGCGCCATCGTGCGCCGTTTCCTCAGCCCGACGCCCTTTCGCCCCGCCGATGCCATTCACGAGGCCTGGGAGACGCTGCGCGCGGACCTCGCGGCAACGCCTTTTTTAACCCTCACCGGCTATGGTCGCCAGTTGGTCGATTTTGCCGATAAACAGGTCACCGAAATTTCCTGTCACGGGCTCGGCGCGCGCCTGCTGGCGCCGGAAACCCGCACGGTGATTGATATCGGCGGCCAGGACAGCAAAGTCATTCAGTTGGATGCGCAGGGCAACCTCAGTGATTTTCTGATGAATGACAAATGCGCCGCTGGTACCGGGCGCTTTCTGGAAGTGATTTCACGGACCCTCGGCGCCAGCGTCGACCAGTTGGACGCCATTACCGAAGGTGTAGAACCGCACGCCATCACCAGCATGTGTACGGTGTTCGCCGAGTCGGAAGTCATCAGCCTGCGTTCCGCCGGAGTCGCGCCGGAGTCAATTCTGGCCGGGGTGATCAACGCCATGGCGCGGCGCAGCGCGAACTTTATTGGCCGTTTATCGACGCAGGGACCGTTGCTGTTTACCGGCGGCGTCAGCCACTGCGTCTCCTTCGCCCACATGCTGGAGAAGCATGTTGGCATGCCGGTCGCGACCCATCCCGACGCTCAGTTTGCCGGGGCGATCGGCGCGGCGCTGATCGGCCAGCGCCAGCGGAGACGCGAATGAGCAAATATCTATTCTTATTCCATTCAACAGTGGGCGTCGTGCGGATGCGCAAAGCCCTGCAGGCGGCAGCGATGACCTTCGAGGTGAAGGATATTCCCCGCCAGCTGCGCAGCGGCTGCGGGTTGTGCATTTACCTGAGCTGTATGCCGGGCGATGAGCAACGATGGGTTATACCCGGCGAAACGGCAGCTCTGTTTCGCGTCGCCGGAAATGACTATCACCTGTTGGCGAACTATGCGCACCGCGGTAGCCCGGATGAGACGTAAGCCGACATCCGGGACTCTTCCCCGGTAGCGCTTACGCTTACCGGGGCTACCGACCAAATGCCCAACAGCTACCCGGGGGCTGGCAGCTTAGCCTCAGCCCAACAGCTGGCGAACGCAGGATTTGAATACCCGCACGCCATCCGCCAGCGCGGCGCGATCGAAATGCATCTCCGGATGATGCAGGCCCGGCTGCAGGTTGCAGCCCAGCCCCCAGAAGCCGCCTTTCACCGCCGGGCGCAAACGCAGATAGTGAAAAAAGTCTTCGCTACCCGGCGTACTTTTCGCGGCCGTTAAGCCAGCCTCGCCAAAGGTTTCGCGAATCGCCTGGCTCACGATAGCCGTGGCGTCTTCATCGATAATCGCCGCCGGCATCTCTTTGACGATCCGGATATCCGCACTGGCGCCATATGCTGCGGCACTGCTCTCAATCGCTCTCACCACCCGCTCTTTGAGCGTCGCCATGCCGTCATTTTCCTCACAGCGTAGATCCCAACAGACGTGCGCGTTCTCCGGCACAGAGTTGGTGACGCCCGCATCGCAAAGAAAACGCGTCGCTTTCGCGCTCCAGGTGAGTGAAGGCGCCAGATGGATGCCATTCACCGCCTGTACCGCATGCGAAGCGGCATCCAACGCGTTTATGCCCAGATGGGGGCGAGCGGCGTGGGCGGCTTTGCCGTGGAAATCAACCATCACCGTCGCGGAGGCTGAGTAGTACATCGCCGGAACGGCCTTGCCCATCGGACACTCTTCCAGTGGCCGGAGGTGGAAGCCAAATAACATTTCCACGTCATCCAGTACCCCGGCCTCCGTTAACGCCATCGCCCCCGTCCCCAGCTCTTCGGCAGGCTGAAACAACACTTTTAACTTGCCGCGTTTTACCAGCCTCTCGGCGAGGATCTCTTCAGCGGCGGTTAATACCACCGAGGAGTGACCATCATGGCCGCAGGTATGGCGGGCCTCTAAGCGCCCATCGATAATATGGCCCAGCGCATCCATATCTGCCCGCAGCGCCACCACAGGCCCTGGTTCGCCGCTATCGATTTCGGCGACAATCCCGGTGGTCCCGCCAACATGGCGGTGAACTCTGAATCCCTCCGCCTCTAAGGTATCGCCGATGTAAGCCGAAGTTTTGTACTCCTCAAAGCCCAGCTCAGGAATTTGATGCAGATAATTGAAATGTTCTAACGTTCGCGACACGACTGACTCCTTGCCTTTTATTATGCAATCACGCGCATGACCAACATGGCGATGACGGCGTTGATAATGCTCACCGCCATCAGCAGCGGCCAATACTTTTTCGGTACATCCGCCACCCCAAGCAGCCGCCCCATATACTGTAGCTGCGATCCCATCAGAAAGATTGCCGGGATCAGGATGGTGATGTCCACCACGTTGAGGGTGCCTTTACTCAACAGGCTGACAGCAACCCCGGTCCCCGCCGAGGCGGAAAGCCAGGAAGTCAGCAGCACGGTAATCGCTTCGCCCGGCAGGCCAAACAGCCCCATCAGCGGCGCGCACAGCTGGCCGATTAACTGCATCACCCCGAGCAAATTAAGCATTTCGGCAATCACATACGCCATTAATACATTCGGCATCAGGTTGTTGATGGCGATATTAAATCCTTTACGTGCGCCGATAACAAAAATATCAAACGGGTTACTGGCGACTTTTGACGAATTATTCATTATCCAAGTCCCCTTTGTAGGCGGTATTTAAAACCAAACGGGTGATTGCCGCACCAACGAATTTCAGGACAAACATTAAAAGCAGCGGAATAATAATAGGAATGGTTAATGAGGCAAAAAGCGCTGAACCAATTGAGAAATAGTTATTAATCAGACCGGCGCCGGAATATTGCCATGCCCCCATAATCACCACATCTTTACGACTGATTTTTTTACTGTCATACAGTTCTTTGGTCAACGCGGCGCCGGCATCGGTGCTTTGTAGATCGGTAATCAGCGCCAGACCGGTATAACCGGGGATCCCCAGTAACGGACGTAATAGCGGCGTCAACAGTTTATGCGCCGCGCGTATTGCGCCATAGTGGGTAAAAATTTCCAGCAACCCGAGCGCTAACATCACCGTTGGAACCAGCGACAGCGCAAAGAGGAAACCGGCCTTAGCGCTGATGCCGCCGCTACCGATGAAAGTATTGGTTTCCGGGGTCTTCATCGTGCCAAACGCGCCGCCCAGGGTGGTGAAGTCAAAGGCTCCCAGCCATGCCATTCCTTCCACTTTAAAAAGCAGCCCGGAGAAGACTAATAACACCACGACCAGCGAGATCCATGCTCCCGGCCCAACCCGCCACTCAGTTGTTGCGTCGTTGGAGGAACGTTCCAACGTTTTATTTTCACTCATACCCTATCCTCACATCATGAAATATCTGTTTAGTTGTTAGCAATGTGGCAGCTTTTTAATGTATTGCCTTTTTGATTTATAACGTTGATATAAGACACCCTGCAATAAATAAGACACGTCCCTTTTTCCGAAAATTCATCAGAATGCATGCGCCTTACTTATTTATCTTTTTTGTGGCATATCGATATCTTATTTTTGGCAACCACTGCGACTACTGCCTTATTTTCATGATGGTTTACTCCCGTTTTTTCTCCTTTTCTATTTTCTGCACGAATAATGATTATCTATAACTAGCCGGGAAGCCGATATTGTGGGGATCTATTATGACTGAGTTTGCCGCCCGGGAAGCGATAGCCCACGGCATTTTGCGGGCTATCCCTGGCGATCATCCCATTGCCAGCAGGGCCTGACGATGTGACATCATTCACTCACTACAAAGCGAGTCGGCGCGAAGCAGTTCAGTACCCGATGGACCAGAAACACCATGGTCAGCGTCGCCACCAGCGATACCGTGACTGAAGTAATACGGTACAGATCGCTGAACACCAGATCCTGATTCGGATGCAGATTCTGGCCAAACATAATACCGATAGTGGTGATGCTGGCGAATCCCACGCCCGCGCCCACTTTTTCCATCACGTGCAGGCGGGCGCTAAAGGCCAGACCAAGACCAATCAGCGGCATCATCAGGATCATGTGGTTGCTGAAATCATAGATAATCAGCTGCACCACCAGAATGTACAGACAAGCCAGTACCCCCCCCGCCACACGCCAGATCGAGCTGATTACCGCGCCGCGATAATGCATCGGGAACAGGATCAGTACCCCGGCCATCAGCGCCGATAGCGAATCGCTCAGATCGCAGATCTGGAAGATCACAAAGATAATGGTCGCAACCGTGCCGGAAAGCAGCGATTCATGGCGGATCCGCGCGGCGTCTTTCTCTATGCGCGGCGGCGGCTTACGCGGTTCGACATCCGGGATCAGGTAGTGCAGCAGCGCGCTCAGCGCCACCGCCATCACGCAGGCCTCCATATTGGAGAACATCAGCGTGTGCCAGTTGCTGGTGGGATAGCTCATAAAATTGAGCATCGTGCTCTGGCACACCACGCCCATCGACCCCAGCAGGAACAGCGGCCCCTGGCTCATGAAGCGAAAGCGCATCACATACAGACCGAACACAACTAACGTCATGATCACCGGCCACTGCGACAGATAGCCAACGATGAGCACCATTTCGACGCAATTGACCGCCGCGCTGAACACAAACTGCCGGGCGACGTGGCGGTTGAACACCGGCACCAACGACATCAGCATCAGCGGATAAACGACGAAAAACACGCCATACTGCACGTCGTAGAAGGTCGAAATACTCAGCGCGATGGTCCCGGCGACGGCAATGCGTACCGTCTGACGAAAATCATTGGCCGTATAGACGATATTGCCGTGCGGGGTAAAGACGTGCGCCAGGGTGTTAATAGACATAGTGCAACCAGCTCACCAGGTGGATCTGCAGGCCGGCAAAGGTGCGGGCGAAAGGGCCGTCGCTATTGTACAACTGGACGGTGGCGCGGGCGCCGGTCGGCAGCGGCTTATCCAGCGGTTGATCCAGCGCGACGTGAATCCGCATGCGCTGCGCATCGCGCACCCAGCGGGTAGACTGCTCAGGCTGCGACAGTTGGCCATTCACCGCTTCCTGACCGGCAAGAATCCCGGCGTCGCTGCTGGTCACGTGCGCCGGGAACACTTTACCCGGCAGGGCATCGAAAACCACCGCCGCATCGGTATTCACCGCCGTATGGCGCAGGCTTTTTTCACGAAAGTCAGCGACGATATCGGTATTGTTGTTAACCAGCGCCAGCACGGCGGTGGCGGCGGTGGCGTAAATACCCGGATTAAGCTGCAGGTTGCTGACCATACCGTCGGTCTCAGCGCGCACCTGGGTCCAGCCGAGGTTGAGCTGCGCCTCTTCCAGCGCGTTGCGGTATTTCTGCAGCGTCACGTTGCGCTTGTCGTCACGCTCGCCGCGCTGGATCAGCAGGTTCTGAATCTGCGCATTCAGGGCGCTGACCGATTGTTCGCTGGTCTGCCATGTCGTGCGCACCTTATCGAGATCCGATTGCGACACGTTTTGCATGGTGCTCAGGCGCTGGTAGCGGTCGAGAGTGACTTTGTCATTACGCGCGGTGTACTGCGCGGTGCGCAGGTTGGCGCGAGCGGCGGCGATTTGCGCATCCAGCTGCTGGTTACTCAGTTTGGCCTGTTCAAGGGCGATTTGCGCCGCTTCAACTTTATTAATGAATGGCGTGGGATCGAGCTCATACAGCAGGTCGCCTTTTTTCACCTGGCTATTGTTGTGCACGTAGACGTGCGAGACGTAGCCGGAGACCCGCGACGAGACCGGAGTCACCACGCGCATCACGGTGGAGTCCGGGGTCAGTGGGATCCAGATATCGGCAACGATAAACCAGGCGAATATCACCAGGAAAGCGGCAATACTTACCCTTACCCAGCGGGCAAATTTTTGTTCTGGCGTCATCATAGTGTTTTAGATCTTGTTATCTTCTTCGCGGATTGTCCGCAAGTTGCAGGCGATTTGATTTAACGTGGCGCTGAAGGTGTCGAGATCCGCATCGGGGATGGTTTCCGTCACGCGCCGTTGATAAGTCTCAATGACGCGGTTCAGCTTTTCCAGGATGGTACGGCCTTCTGCCGTCAGCGTAAGCAGGCGGATGCGCTTGTCGTATGGCGATGTTGAGCGCAGTAGATACCCCTGCTTTTCCAGCTGCGTGAGGGTGCGCATCAGCGGCGGCAGTTCAATACCCTGCACTTCCGCCAGTTCGCTTACCGAGACGTTGCACCCCAGCTGATGCAGCTGCATCAGCACCGTCCAGCTTGACTGGGTCAGGCCGGTATCGGTAATGGCGCTGTCGATAATCGCGCGCCACTGGCGCACCACCATCGCCATGCGCATCCCCATCGGGCGGCGGGCAAACAGTTCGTCTTCGGTCATGTTACTTTCCTCACTTAGCTGTGGGGAAAATAATACTTATCAGGGTAAGTATCAAGAAACGAAGGATGTAGAAGCATCAATTGATAAATTTTGTGAATGTAATTCCCCGGTAGCGCTGACGCTTACCGGGGCTACAAAACGCACTTTTTAATTAATCTGATCCCGGCGCAACCCGACATCTTTCAGCTGTTCGTCGCTCATTCGCTGCAATATTTTGCGCGTTTGCCCACGAAGCCACCATTTTTTAATCGCTCGCACCAGAAATACCCAGCCGATAAACGGCTGTTTTGCCCGATTCTCGTGAAATTCCATCCTCTACCTCCTCGCCTTGCCAGAGGCTTTATCTTCACGGATCCGGGCCAGAACAATACAGATTCACAAAACACTTTTCTTTAACATACAGATTGGCTAAAACGTACACCATGCCCCATTTTTGACCGCCATCTGTACTGGTTTATCTATCTGTATGGCGATAATTAAGGATACAGCATGACCCGTTATCAACATCTGGCCAGCCTGCTGGCTGAGCGTATCGAACAAGGTCTGTATCGCCACGGCGAAAAGTTGCCGTCGGTGCGCAACCTGAGCCAGGAGCATGGCGTCAGCATCAGTACCGTTCAGCAGGCCTACCAGACGCTGGAACAGCAACAGCTGATCGTGCCGCAGCCGCGCTCCGGCTATTTCGTCGCCCCGCGCAAAGCCCAGGCGCCGGTGCCGCCGATGTCGCGCCCGGTGCAGCGCCCGGTGGAGATCACCCAGTGGGACCAGGTGTTGACCATGCTCGATGCGCGCAACGATAAATCGATCATCACCTTCGGCGGCGGTTCGCCGGACGTCACCCAACCAAGCCTTAAGCCTATCTGGCGCGAACTGAGCCGGGCAATTCAGCACAACCTGAGCGAAGTGCTTAACTACGACGAGCTGGCCGGGCGTCGCGAACTGCGCGAACAGATCGCCCGCCTGATGCTCGACGGCGGGTCAGTCGTCACCGCCGACGATCTGCTGATCACCAGCGGCTGCCACAACGCATTATCGCTGGCGCTGCTGTCGGTGTGTCATCCCGGCGATATTGTCGCTGTCGAATCCCCCTGCTACTACGGCACCATGCAGATACTGCGCGGCCTGGGGCTGAAAGCTATTGAGATCCCAACCGATCCGGAATCAGGGATCAGCATCGAGGCCTTAGAGCTGGCGCTGGATCAGTGGCCAATCAAAGGGGTGATCCTGGTGCCTAACTGCAACAATCCGCTGGGATACATCATGCGTGACGCGCGCAAACGCGCGGTGCTGTCTCTTGCCCAGCGCCACGATATCGTGATTTTCGAGGATGATATTTACGGCGAGCTGGCGACCGAATACCCGCGCCCGCGCACGATTCATTCATGGGATATCGACGGTCGGGTGATACTTTGCAGCTCGTTTACCAAAACTATCGCCCCCGGCCTGCGCATCGGCTGGATTGCCCCCGGCCGCTACTACGATCGCCTGCTACAGATGAAGTACGCCGCCAGCGGCACCAACGTCCCTTCCACCCAACTGGCGGCCTGTAACTTTATTCGCGAAGGCCATTACCACCGCCACGTGCGGCGGATGCGGCAGATCTATCAGCGTAATATGGAGATCTATACCTGCTGGCTGCGGGAGTTTTTCCCCTGCGGCATCTGCGTCACCCGGCCAAAAGGCGGCTTTATGCTGTGGGTCGAGCTACCGGAGCAGGTGGATATGGTCTGCGTCGCCAAGCAGCTGTGTCGGCTGAAGATCCAGGTCGCGCCAGGATCGCTGTTTTCGGCATCCGGGAAGTATCGCAACTGCTTAAGGATCAACTGCGCCCTGCCGCCGATCGAGAAGCATAAAGAGGTGATGGTCAAGCTGGGGGAAGCGGTGAAAGTGGCGATGGAGTGATTTTCCGCTGACGCTGTACTCACCGGAGCGATGGGTTTATCACCCTGCGCCAGTTCGTTGCCAGGCAAGAGATTGCTATCTTCTTCTCTGCTCAGTCGAAGTGCTGGCGAAAATAGTAAGAGTTATTGATAATTACTATGGGTGTATCTCGCGGATCGCCAATTTAATTATACTTGGCATAATATGCTGCAAAATAAGCAGGTGAGCAGTAAAAATCAGGAAATTAGCTATTGTGAATAAGACAATAAACAAAAAAACATCAGATACACCACTTTATTATATTTAAGACACTAAGTATAAAGTTTTGATTTTAAATAATAATCACCGCAAACACTCTTAGGCCACTCATAATTGCCTTCCTGCGATATTCCCGATACATTCACCCTTTCCCCGACGGGAAATACCAAATAAAAAAACACAACAATATTATCGGGATGAATCTAATGAAAATAACCAAAGATCGGGTGGTTTACGCCATGTCGCGCGATAACGTTCCTGTCGCCACCGTCAACAGTGGAAGTGAAGTGTTATTCGAAACCTGCGACTGCTTCTCCGACCAAATTACCTCAGCCGATGCCGTCTTTAATGAACTGGACTGGCAGCGCATTAACCCAGCAACCGGCCCCGTCTTTATTGAAGGCGCAGAGCCGGGCGATTGCTTAAAAGTCAGCATCAAACGCATCACCCTGACGGCTCAACAGGCGGTGATGGTGACCGCGCCGCAGCTCGGCGTCATTGGCGATGAACTGCATGAGCCCACAGTCACCATCGTCCCAATCGTCGAGGATCATGCGGTCCTCCCGGGAAACGTGCGCGTGCCATTGAAGCCGATGATCGGCGTCATTGGCGTTGCTCCAGCAGGAGAACCCATTTCCTGCGGCACGCCGGATAGTCACGGCGGCAATATGGACTGCAAAATGATCGCCGCCGGCAGCACGCTGTGGTTGCCGGTCAACGTGCCTGGCGCGCTATTCGGGCTGGGCGATTTACACGCCGCGATGGGGGATGGCGAAGTGTCTGTCTGCGGTCTGGAAGTGCCGGGCGAAGTCCTCGTTGAGTTAACCGTTGTTAAAAACCGTCAGCTCCCCTTACCGATGCTGGAAAACAACGAAACGATTTTCACCCTCGCCTCCGCCGTTACCCTCGACGATGCGGCAGCCCTTGCGGCACGTAATATGGCCCATTTCATCGCCGACAATACCGCATTAACGCTGGCTGAGGCGATTAACGTACTGAGCATCGCCGGAGACCTACAAATTTGCCAGGTCGTTGATCCGCTGAAAACCTGCCGCTACTCGCTGCCGAAAACGGTCGCCAAACAGCTTTCTCTGTCGATTGATGGGGGCAAGCATGAGCGTTGAACAGTTCGGCTATAAACAGGAGCTCCATCGAGCGCTGACCTTCCGCGATCTGCTGGTTTACGGCATGATTTTTATGGTGCCCATCGCCCCTTTCGGCGTCTTCGGCTACGTCTGGGATGGCGCGCAGGGCATGGTGGCGCTGGCTTATCTGATCGGCATGGTGGCAATGTTTTTCACCGCCATGAGTTACTGGTCGATGTCGCGCGCATTCCCGGTTTCCGGTTCGGTATACGCTTACGCTCAGCGCGGAATACACCCTATCGTCGGCTTTTTTGCCGGCTGGCTGATTTTGCTGGACTACATTCTGGTGCCATCGCTGCTGTATATCGTCAGCGCGGCGGCGCTGGGGCCGATGCTGCCTGGCGTTCCGGGCTGGGTCTGGATTATCGGCTTCATCGCGATTAACAGCCTGATTAACTTACGCGGCATTACCTTTACCGCGCGGGCGAATAATACCATTTTGGTTGCTGAAATCGTGGTGCTCACTATTTTTGTGGTGCTGGGATTGATTGCGCTTTATTCCGGAGCCGGGGCAGGCCACCTGACGCTCGACCCCTTGTATAATGCCGATAAATTCAGCCTGCCGCTGGTGATGGGCGCAGTCTCGATTGCCGTGCTCTCTTTCCTCGGCTTCGATGGTATATCGACGCTGTCGGAAGAAACCAAAGGCGGCGTCGATACCGTCGGCAAGGCCTCGTTAGGCGCCCTGATGCTGGTGGGTACGCTGTTCATTGTCCAGACCTGGATTGCCGCGGACCTGGCGCAGGGTATGAAATTTGGCAGCCTCGATACCGCGTTCTACGACACCGCCAATCTGGCCGGCGGCCAATGGCTGAAATACGTCACCATGTGGTCCACGGTGATTTCCTGGGGGATCGCCAACGCGCTGGTTGCTCAGGCGGCGGTTTCACGCATCCTGTTTGCGATGGCCCGCGATAAGCAGCTCCCGCAGCTGCTGGCGAAGGTGCATCCGCGCCTGAAAACCCCGTATGTCAGTACCTTATTTGTCGCGCTGATTTCACTGGTTTCCGGTCTCTGGTTCTACGGCGATATCGACAACCTCAGTCGGCTGGTGAACTTCGGCGCGCTGATGGGCTTTCTGGTGCTGCACGTGGCGGTGATCAACCACTATCTGATTCGCCAAAAGTCGCGCAATCTGGTGATGCACCTGCTCTTCCCGGTGATTGGGCTGTGCATTATCGGCTTTGTCATTTATGAGATGGATGTTGAAGCCAAAGTGCTCGGCCTGAGCTGGCTGGCCGTCGGCGTGGTGTATTACGCCATTATGCGTCTGGTGCTTAAGCGCAACGTGGAGCTGAATCTGGAAGGGTAAACACCACCGGGGGGGGGGGGGGGGGGGGGGGGGGGGGG
>NZ_JBEAHX010000033.1:0-78015 GCF_040062145.1 Klebsiella sp. JN_Kp121 | reverse complement strand
AACTCGCGACCCCGACCTTGGCAAGGTCGTGCTCTACCAACTGAGCTATTCCCGCGTTACTGCTTTTTTGCCATATTTCGATGGCGTCGTAATTTGCATTTCTGCGTCGTTACGGGAGGCGCATTATACGAGAATTCGATTCACCTGCAACCCCCTGGCGAGCACTTTTTTTCGTTTTTTGTTTGAATGGACATTTTCTCGCCACACAGCCCACTGAATTGTATAAATAACCGCCATAATTAGCAAAATATCTTTTTACCCCCGCGCGAATGGCGCAAAATCGCCCGCATGACACCGCGGAGGTTATCCGCGAAAAGGTCCACCATGACGACAATCAGGGATTCAGAATGAAAAAAGCGCTTACCGTCCTGCTGCTGACCACATCCTTCATCGGAACGGCTTCTGCCGAGACGCTCCATTTTGGCACCACAACCGCCAATCCGCCGTTTGAGACCGTCAAAGGCAAAGGCCAGGCAACGGGTTTCGACATTGATTTGGCCAATGCGCTGTGTAAGCAGATGCAAGCGGAATGCAAATTCACGCCGCAGCGCTTTGATACCCTCATTCCGGCGCTGCGCTTTAAAAAGTTCGACGCCATTATCGCCGGCATTGAAGTGTTGCCGATGCGTGAAAAGCAGGTCGCCTTCAGCCAACCTTATCGCCAGGAGCTATCCGGCGTGGTAGTCACGGCAAAAGACGCCGCCCACGGGTTTGCCGACCTGCAGGGTAAAAAGCTCGCCGTGGTCAAAGGCAGCGTTCATCAGCGTTATCTACGCGATAAACAAAAAGGCATTCAAGCCGTCGCCTTTGACAGCGATAGCGACGCGCTGGCGGCGTTGAAAAGCGGCGAAGTCGACGGCGCGATCGGCGATTTAGCGACGATGGACAAGTGGCTGGCGGAGAATCCTGATTACGCCGAGATGAAAGAGCGCGCCACCGACCCGGCCTACTACGGCAAACAATATGCCATCGCGGTACGCAAAGACGACCCGGAGTTGCTTAAGCAGATTAATGACGCGCTGGAGGTCGTGAAGGCGTCGCCGGAGTTCCAGCAGATGGAACAGAAATGGTTTAAGTAAGGCAGCAAAAAGAACGGGGCCATGAAGGCCCCGTTTACGCTTCAGAGCTTAATAAAATGCTCGCGATAATAGGCTAACTCGGCGACGGATTCGCGGATATCGTCCATGGCCTGGTGAGTGCCCTGCTTTTTAAACCCATCAAGGATTTCCGGCTTCCAGCGGCGCGCCAGCTCTTTTAGGGTGCTGACGTCGAGATAGCGATAATGGAAGTAAGCTTCCAGTTGCGGCATATATTTGAACAGGAAGCGGCGGTCCTGACCGATGCTGTTGCCACAAATTGGCGATTTCCCTGCCGGCACCCACTGCTTGAGAAACTCAATAGTGGCCAGTTCCGCTTCGCGGTCGCCCACGGTACTGGCCTTCACGCGATCGACCAGCCCGCTGCCGGTATGAGTACGCACGTTCCATTCGTCCATCAGAGCCAGCTGAGCATCAGACTGGTGCACGGCAATGGTTGGGCCTTCTGCCAGAATATTCAGATTCGCGTCGGTGACCAGGGTGGCGATTTCGATAATGCGATCGCGCTCGGGATCCAGCCCCGTCATCTCAAGATCGATCCAAATCAGGTTGTTTTCATCTGCACTCATGCTATTTTCCACCCTTCTTGCGTGACTATATTCATCTAAAATAGCGTGTATCATAGAGGTTTTGCCCCATCAGGGCGACCAGGAGCCAGTTCGATTGAGTAAAAATAAGCTCTCCAAAGGCCAGCAGCGCCGCGTCAAGGCCAACCACCAGCGCCGCCTGAAAACGACTTCGGAGAAGGCCGACTACGATGACAACCTGTTTGGCGAGCCTTCAGAAGGCATCGTCATCAGCCGTTTTGGTATGCATGCCGATGTCGAATCCGCGGATGGCACGACCCACCGCTGCAACATTCGCCGGACCATTCGTTCCCTGGTGACCGGCGACCGCGTGGTCTGGCGGCCAGGTAAAGACGCAGCCGACGGGGTCAACGTCAAAGGTATCGTCGAAGCGGTACATGAACGCGCCTCGGTGCTGACGCGCCCGGACTTTTACGACGGCGTGAAGCCTATCGCGGCAAATATCGACCAAATCGTGGTGGTTTCGGCCATTTTACCCGAACTGTCGCTCAATATTATCGACCGCTATCTGGTGGCCTGCGAAGCACAGAATATCGAACCGCTGCTGGTACTGAATAAGATAGATCTGCTGGACGATGACGGCATGGCCTTCGTCAACGAGCAGATGGATATCTATCGCCAGATCGGTTATCCGGTATTGATGGTGTCCAGCCATACTCAGGACGGCCTGAAGCCGCTTGAAGAGGCGCTGACCGGGCGCATCAGTATTTTTGCCGGCCAGTCCGGGGTGGGTAAATCCAGCCTGCTGAACACGCTGCTGGGACTGCGGGATGAGCAAATCCTGACGAACGACGTCTCCGATGTTTCAGGGCTCGGCCAGCACACCACCACCGCCGCGCGTCTTTATCACTTCCCGCACGGCGGCGATGTGATCGACTCCCCGGGCGTCCGCGAGTTTGGCCTGTGGCATCTTGATGCGGAACAAATCACCAACGGCTTTGTCGAATTCCATGATTATTTAGGCCATTGCAAGTATCGCGACTGCAAGCACGACACCGATCCGGGCTGCGCCATTCGCGAAGCGGTAGAAAAAGGCGCCATCGCCGAAAGCCGTTTCGCCAACTATCACCGCATCCTGGAAAGTATGGAACAGGTGCAGGTAAAAACGCGTAAAAGCTTTTCATCAACCGACGACTGACATTTAAGCTGTCGTCGCTATACGTACTCGCTTTGCCAGCACAACGGCGCGGATACAATTCGCTGAAGTTTACGTATAGAATCGTCCCCCTTTTCAGTACCCCGCGCCAAAGCGGGGTCAGGAACGACAATTAACGGCCTGGAGGCTACCTTGTTAAACTCGTTTAAACTCTCGCTACAATACATTCTGCCTAAACTGTGGCTCACCCGCCTCGCAGGCTGGGGGGCAAGTAAACGAGCAGGCTGGCTGACTAAACTGGTTATCGATCTGTTCGTCAAATACTACAAGGTCGATATGAAAGAGGCGCAGAAGCCAGATACCGCCGCTTACCGCACCTTTAACGACTTCTTCGTTCGCCCGCTGCGTGACGATGTTCGCCCGCTCAACACCGATCCCAACGTGCTGGTGATGCCGGCTGACGGCGTTATCAGCCAGCTTGGCGCTATCGAAGATGACAAAATTCTGCAGGCCAAAGGCCACAATTACACCCTGGAAGCCCTGCTGGCGGGTAACTACCAGATGGCTGACCTGTTCCGTAACGGTAGTTTCGCCACCACTTACCTGTCGCCGCGCGACTATCACCGCGTGCATATGCCGTGCAACGGTATCCTGCGTGAGATGATCTATGTCCCGGGCGATCTGTTCTCGGTAAACCACCTGACCGCGCAAAACGTACCGAACCTGTTTGCCCGCAACGAGCGCGTCATCTGCCTGTTCGATACTGAATTCGGCCCGATGGCGCAGATTCTGGTCGGCGCAACGATTGTTGGCAGCATCGAGACCGTCTGGTCCGGCACCGTGACGCCGCCGCGGGAAGGCATTATCAAGCGCTGGACCTGGCCTGCAGGCGAAAGCGAAGGCTCCGTTGCGCTGCTGAAGGGCCAGGAGATGGGTCGCTTTAAACTGGGCTCCACGGTGATTAACCTGTTTGCGCCAGGCCAGGTGAAGCTGGTTGAACAACTGCAAAGCCTGTCAGTCACCAAAATCGGCGAACCGCTGGCAACGGCCGTAGAAACTGATATCTCCGTGGAACCTGCGCCGTTGCCGGAAGAAGAGATCCGCGCCGAACACCGCGCCAGCCCGCTGGTTGACGATAAACAAGACGAAGGTTAATTCCTGACGACAAAGGGTTACGCCGTGCGCCTGATATACACTTTTCTGTTGGCCTTGAGCCTCAGCTTCGGGGCGTACGCAGCGACGGCCCCGGACGTCAAGCAAATTACCCAGGAACTGGAACAGGCGAAGGCGGCGAAACCCGCCCAGCCTGAAACCGTAGAGGTCCTGCAAGCCGCGTTGAATGCGCTGGAGGAACGCAATGCCTCCGTTGAGCGCGCTCGCCAGTACCAGGATGTCATCGATAATTTTCCCAAACTGTTTCAAACTCTCCGCGCCCAGTTAGCGAATGTCAGCGAAACGCCGCACCAGGTACCTACCGCCCTCACCGCCGACGCGCTGAATCAGGAGATCCTGCAGGTCAGCAGCCAGCTTCTGGAAGCCAGCCGCCAGGCGCAGCAGGAGCAGGATCGGGCGCGGGAAATTGCCGACTCTCTCAACCAATTGCCTCAACAGCAAACCGACGCCCGCCGCAAGCTTAATGAGATTGAACGTCGCGTCGGCGCGCAGCCCGGCAATACGCCGCTGGCGCAGGCGCAAAATCTCGGTCTGCAGGCGGAATCCGCGCGTCTGAAAGCGCTGGTCGACGAGCTGGATCTGGCCCAACTCTCCGCTAACAACCGCCAGGAGCTGTCGCGCATCCGCTCTGAGCTGGCGCAGAAACAGAGCGAACAACTCGATGCCTACCTGCAGGCGCTGCGCAATCAGCAGAACAGCCAGCGCCAACGCGAAGCGGAAAAGGCGCTGGAAAGTACTGAGCTGCTGGCGGAAAACAGCGAAAACCTGCCGCCGGGGATCATCGACCAGTTCAAAATCAACCGCGAGCTGTCGCAGGCGCTCAATCAGCAGGTCCAGCGCCTGGATCTGGTAGCCTCGCAGCAGCGACAAGCCACTAATCAAACGCTCCAGGTGCGCCAGGCGCTGAACACCCTGCGCGAACAGTCGCAGTGGCTGGGATCATCGAATCTACTGGGCGAAGCGCTGCGCGCTCAGGTCGCCCGTCTGCCCGAGCGCCCGCGCCCACAGCAGTTAGATACTGAAACGGCCCAGTTGCGCGTGCAGCGCTTGCATTACGAAGACCTGCTCAGCAAGCAGGCGCAGCTACGGCTGATTCGCCAGGCCGACGGCGAACCGCTCACCGCGGAACAAAACCGCATCCTGCAGGCGCAACTGCGCACCCAGAGCGAGCTGCTTAACTCGCTGCTGCGCGGCGGCGATACCTTGCTGCTCGAACTGACGAAACTGAAAGTCGCCAACGGCCAGTTAGAAGACGCGCTGAAAGAGATTAACGAAGCAACCCACCGCTATCTGTTCTGGACCTCGGACGTCAGCCCAATTGGCTTCTCCTGGCCGCTGGAAGTGGTGCAGGATCTGCGTCGTCTGATCTCGCTTGATACCATCAACCAGCTCGGCAAGGCCAGCGTCATGATGCTGACCAGCAAAGAGACGCTGTTCCCGCTGTTTGGCGCGCTGGTGCTGGTGGGCTTCAGTATCTATTCGCGCCGCCACTTTACCCGCTTCCTTGAGCGCTCCAGCGCGCGGATTGGCAAGGTGACTCAGGATCATTTCTGGCTGACGCTGCGTACCGTGTTCTGGTCAATTCTGGTGGCTTCGCCGCTGCCGGTATTGTGGATGACGCTCGGCTACGGATTGCAGGCGGCCTGGCCCTTCCCGCTGGCGGTCGCCATTGGCGACGGCGTGACCGCCACCGTGCCGCTGCTGTGGGTAGTGATGATTTGCGCTACCTTCGCCCGGCCGAATGGATTGTTCATCGCCCACTTCGGTTGGCCGCGTAACCGTGTCGCCAAAGCCATGCGCTACTACCTGATGAGCATTGGCCTGATTGTGCCGCTGATAATGGCGCTGATCATGTTTGATAACCTCAACGACCGCGAATTCTCCGCCTCGCTGGGCCGCTTGTGCTTCATGCTGATATGCGGCGCGCTGGCGCTGGTTACGCTGAGCCTGAAACACGCCGGGATCCCGCTGTATCTTGATAAAGCGGGCGACGGCGAGAACATGGTGAACCGTCTGCTGTGGAACCTGCTGCTCGGCGCGCCGCTAATCGCGATGCTGGCGGCGGCGGTGGGCTATCTTGCCACCTCGCAGGCACTACTGGCGCGACTGGAAACCTCGGTCGCCATCTGGTTCCTGCTGTTGGTGGTTTACCATATTATTCGCCGTTGGATGTTGATTCAGCGTCGGCGTCTGGCCTTCGATCGCGCCAAACACCGCCGTGCGGAAATCCTCGCCCAGCGCGCCCGCGGCGAAGAAGATACCGCCCACTCCACCAGCACCGAAGGCTCGGTCGAAGCGGAAGTCAGCGAAGTCGACCTCGACGCCATCAGTACCCAGTCCCTGCGCCTGGTCCGCTCGCTGCTGATGCTGATAGCCTTGCTGTCGGTGATTATTCTGTGGTCGGAAATTCATTCGGCATTCGGCTTCCTCGAAAATATCTCGCTATGGGATGTGACCTCCACGGTACAGGGCGTCGAAAGTCTTGAGCCTATTACCCTCGGCGCCGTACTGATTGCCATTCTGGTGCTGATTATCACCACCCAGCTGGTGCGCAATCTCCCGGCGCTGCTGGAGCTGGCGATTCTGCAACATCTGGATTTGACGCCGGGTACCGGCTACGCCATCACCACCATCACCAAATATCTGTTGATGCTAATTGGCGGGCTGGTCGGCTTCTCGATGATTGGTATTGAGTGGTCGAAACTGCAGTGGCTGGTGGCGGCGCTCAGCGTCGGTCTTGGTTTTGGTCTACAGGAAATTTTCGCCAACTTTATCTCCGGCCTGATCATCCTGTTTGAGAAACCGATCCGTATCGGCGATACGGTCACTATCCGCAGCCTGACCGGTAGCGTGACGAAAATAAATACCCGCGCCACCACCATCAGCGACTGGGACCGCAAAGAGATCATTGTGCCGAACAAAGCGTTCATCACCGAACAGTTCATCAACTGGTCGCTGTCGGATTCGGTCACTCGTGTGGTGTTGACTATCCCGGCGCCCGCGGAGGCCAATACGGAAGAGGTCACGCAGATTCTGTTGACCGCCGCTCATCGCTGCTCGCTAGTGATTGATACCCCGGCGCCGGAAGCGTTTCTCGTTGACCTGCAGCAGGGGATTCAGATTTTCGAGCTGCGTATTTACGCCGCCGAGATGGGACACCGTATGCCGCTGCGTCATGAGCTACATCAGCTGATTCTGGCGGGTTACCGCGCGCATGGCATCGACATGCCGTTCCCGCCGTTCCAGATGCGTCTGGAAAGCCTGGATGGCCTACGCAGCAGCCAGCCGCTGAACTCAGCGGGTAAAAGCAGCCGTACGCCAGGAAGTTTGTAAGCACTAACTAGCCCGGTGAGCGCTTCACCGGGCATTCTCTTTCTTAACCCTCCGCCAGCGCTACCTGTACCGCCGTTCTCTGACGATAGTTCTCGTAGATCCCTAGCGCCAGTAGCGAGAAGAAAATCGGCCCGCCGACCATCCACAGCGTACTGTTCCAGTCGCCGGAATCCATCACCGGCTGAATAACGGTGAAGATATTGGCGAACGCTACCACCAGTACCACTATCGTCGTCGCCAGCAGCGTACTTATGCGGCTTTTGAACATCACAAATGGACGATCGAGAACGGCTTTGGCCTTAAAGAACGGGAACGCGATCGCCAGGAACAGATACGGCAAGGTCATCGAGACGTTCACCATCAGCGTTAGCTTGTTATAAAACGCCGAGGCGGTATCGCCGCCGAAGGAGACCAGCAGAATAAACAGACTCACCAGCAGACACTGCAGCCACATGGCGTTAGCCGGCATGCCGTTGGCGTTGACTTTGGTCATCATCGTCGGCCACAGCGCTTTCGGCGTCCCCTGAATAATCGCCTTCAGCGGCGAATAGCTCAGGGTGAAGAATGCGCCGGTATAGGCCAGGAACATCGACAGCCCGGTAATGCGTGCAAACCATACGCCGGTCAGCGCCGCCGCCTGCGGCGACAGATGAAGCGCTTGCCCAAGCGTTGCGCCAAGGCTGGTCATCAACACATAGGTGATATTGCCGAGGTTGGTACTGTGGTTGCTCAATACCTGCTGCCAGTTGGCGCTGACGCCCCACAGCACGATGGCCAGCGAGTAGCCGATCGAAATCACCAGCGCGGCGATAATAATACCTTTGGCAAAGTTCTTTTCCGGCTTCTCGGTTTTATCCACCAGCCCGCCGACCGCTTCAATTCCGCCGTAGGCGAAAATGGCGAACACCACGAAAGAGAGCATCGCCAGCCCCGATTGATATCCTGGGTTCGGCGACGCCGTGAAATCCAGCGATTGTGCGAAATGGCCGCCGTTCAGCAGCAGAATCGCCCCACTCACCAGCAGAAGCACCAGGTTCAGGCACATCACCGCGATGCCACCGACGGCGGTAATTTTGGCAATCTTATTTATCCCTTTCGCCGCCACCAGCGTCACCAGCACCATCCAGCAGGCGGCCAGCACGCCGACGGTTTGCGTCGAGGTTAAGCCGGCAAAAGCCCAGCTCTGGGTTTTATCCGCGCCGAAGAGAAAGGTCGAAAAAGGGACCCAAATTTTCGCCGCGGTGCTGACCATCCACACCACATAAGAGGAAAACCACATAAAGGTGCCGATAAACGCAAAGCGCGGCCCGACGCTGCGGTTCATCCACGAATAGATCCCGCCCTCTTCCTTACGATATGCCGAGCCCATCTCCGCCATCATTAAGGCGAAAGGAATAAAGAAAAACAGCGCCGAGAAAAGATAAAACGGCATCGCGCTATAACCCATCAGATAAAACGCCGAAGGGCTGTTGGCAAAGCCAAACACCGAAGTAAAGATCATTAATATCAGCCCAATCAGGCTCATCTTCTTGATTTGTTGAGGCATAAATCGATCCAAACGTGAGCGTCGCCGAACGGCGTCGCCAGGTAAGCAGAAATTGAACGCGGATCCTAGCAATAATCCAGTTTGAAATTGTGGTTATTAGGGCTAATGCAGCGGGGAGAACTGTAAAAATCTTTGAATGAAGGGGAAAACGCTAACGGCGGGAAACAGCTTCCCTCTCCTCATGAAAGGGAAGCGCAGTTCATCAGGCGCGATCGACGGTGAATGAGATCACTTCGCCGATGGTCTCTACACCTAACGCCAGCATCACCAAGCGATCGACGCCCAGCGCGACGCCGGAACAATCCGGCAGGCCGGCTTCCAGCGCAGCCAGCAGATTATAGTCGATGGGCTGCTCCGGCAGGCCGCGGGCCGCACGTTTGCGGTTGTCCTGCTCAAAACGCTGCTGCTGTTCGCGCGCGTCGGTCAATTCATGGAAACCGTTCGCCAGTTCCATCCCCTTGTAGTAGACCTCGAAGCGCTCGGCGACGCGGTGATCTTCGGTGCTGATCTGCGCCAGCGAAGCCTGGCTTGCCGGGAAGTGATAGACGAACGTCGGACGTTCTTTACCGATGTGCGGCTCTACGCCCATGGCGAACAGCAACTGCAGCAGCGTATCGCGATCTTCTTCCGTATCAGCGATATTACTGAGATCGAGCTTTGCCGCCACTTCGCGCAGCTGGGTTTTATCTGCCGAGAGCGGATCGATCTCCAGATAGCGCTGGAAGGCCTGTTGATAAGAGAGGCTTTCCGCGGGTTGGCACTCGAGCACCTGCTGCAGTAAATCGTCAACTTCGTTAATCAGACGATACATGTCGTAGCACGGACGGTACCACTCCAGCATGGTGAACTCTGGATTGTGGTGACGGCCCATCTCTTCATTACGGAAGCTTCGGCACAGCTGAAATACCGGCCCACACCCGGCGGCCAGCAGCCGCTTCATGTGGTATTCCGGGCTGGTCATCAGATACAGATTCAGACCCTGAGAGTGGCCGGGGCCGACGAAACGGGTTTCAAACGGGAACATGTGGATATCGGTCACCGTTGCCTGACTCATACAAGGCGTTTCCACCTCCAGCACGCCGCGGTCGGTAAAGAAACGGCGAATTTCCGCCATTACAGCCGCACGTTTTAACAGATTTGGAATGGATGCGCTCGGCTGCCAGGTTGCCGTCTCGCTCATGGTACTTTTCTCCGATTTCATACAAGGGCACGAAGTCTACTCGCAACCGTCGAGTGAAACAAATTTTGTGCAATCCGGCGGCGATATTACATCCTGATAATTTATTGCTAACTTAATTGCATAAATAAAATTGATAAATTAGCGCACGGATTGATAAAAAAATCGAACGCGTCAATTTTCCCCACCATCCCTATGGCTATACTCATTTACCTATAAAGGAGCAGTGATACTTTTTCGCCAGCCCGGCGGCGAAATACACAAAAACTGGAGGAATGTCGTGCAAACTTTTCAAGCCGATCTTGTCGTCATTGGCGCAGGCGGAGCAGGTCTTCGCGCAGCCATCGCCGCTGCGCAGGCTAATCCAAAAGCCAAAATCGCACTGATTTCAAAAGTCTATCCAATGCGTAGCCATACCGTCGCCGCCGAAGGCGGTTCTGCGGCGGTCGCGCAGGATCACGATAGCTTTGAATACCATTTTCACGACACCGTCGCCGGCGGCGACTGGCTCTGTGAACAGGATGTTGTAGACTATTTCGTACATCACTGCCCCACGGAAATGACCCAGCTTGAGCTGTGGGGTTGCCCGTGGAGCCGCCGCCCGGATGGCAGCGTCAACGTTCGCCGCTTCGGCGGGATGAAAATCGAACGTACTTGGTTCGCCGCCGATAAAACCGGCTTCCATATGCTGCATACCCTCTTCCAGACCTCCCTCCAGTTCCCGCAAATTCAACGTTTCGACGAGCACTTCGTGCTGGATATTCTCGTCGATGACGGCCAGGCCCGCGGCCTGGTGGCAATGAATATGATGGAAGGCACGCTGGTGCAAATTCGCGCCAATGCGGTCGTCATGGCTACCGGCGGCGCTGGCCGCGTCTATCGCTATAACACCAACGGCGGCATCGTCACCGGCGATGGCATGGGCATGGCGCTGGGCCACGGCGTCCCGCTGCGCGACATGGAGTTTGTCCAGTATCACCCAACCGGCCTGCCGGGATCGGGGATCCTGATGACCGAAGGCTGCCGCGGCGAAGGCGGTATTCTGGTGAATAAAAACGGCTATCGCTACCTGCAGGATTACGGTATGGGGCCGGAAACGCCGCTCGGCGAGCCGAAAAACAAATACATGGAACTCGGCCCGCGCGATAAAGTCTCTCAGGCCTTCTGGCACGAGTGGCGCAAAGGCAACACCATTCCGACGCCGCGCGGCGATGTGGTTTATCTGGACCTGCGCCATCTTGGCGAGAAGAAACTGCTTGAACGCCTACCGTTCATCTGCGAGCTGGCGAAAGCCTATGTCGGCGTCGATCCGGTGAAAGAGCCCATTCCGGTGCGCCCGACCGCCCACTACACCATGGGGGGTATCGAGACCGACCAGCAGTGCGAAACCCGCATCAAGGGCCTGTTCGCCGTGGGCGAATGTTCCTCCGTCGGCCTGCACGGCGCCAACCGTCTGGGATCCAACTCGCTCGCCGAGCTGGTGGTCTTTGGCCGCCTTGCCGGTGAGCAAGCTATGCAGCGCGCAATGGCCGCGGGCGAAGCCAACAACGCGGCGCTGGATGCGCAGGTCAACGACGTTGAAAACCGTCTGAAAGACCTCGTCAATCAACAAGGCAATGAAAACTGGGCCAAAATCCGCGATGAAATGGGTATGTCGATGGAAGAAGGCTGCGGTATTTATCGCACGCCGGAGCTGATGCAAAAAACCATCGATAAGCTGGCCGAGCTGCAGGAGCGCTTTAAGCGCGTGCGTATCACCGACACCTCCAGCGTGTTCAATACCGACCTGCTCTACACCATTGAGCTGGGCCATGGTCTCAACGTCGCCGAATGCATGGCGCACTCCGCTATCGCGCGTAAAGAGTCTCGCGGCGCCCATCAGCGTCTCGATGAAGGCTGCACTGAACGCGACGACGTCAATTTCCTCAAGCATACGCTCGCCTTCCGTGAGGCTGACGGCAGCACGCGCCTGGAGTATGGCGATGTGAAGATCACCACTCTGCCGCCGGCTAAACGCGTATATGGCGCCGAAGCGGAAGCCGCTGAGAAGAAGGAGACGACCCATGGCTGAGATGAAAAAACTGAAAATTGAAGTGGTGCGCTACAACCCGGAAGTCGACACCGCGCCGCACAGCGCCTTCTATGAAGTCCCTTACGACGAACAAACCTCGCTGCTCGACGCGCTGGGCTATATCAAAGATAACCTCGCGCCGGACTTAAGCTACCGCTGGTCGTGCCGCATGGCGATCTGCGGCTCCTGCGGCATGATGGTCAATAAGGTGCCAAAACTGGCCTGTAAAACCTTCCTGCGCGATTACAGCAAGGGTCTGAAGGTTGAAGCGCTGGCTAATTTCCCGATTGAGCGCGATCTGGTGGTCGATATGACCCACTTTATCGAAAGTCTGGAAGCGATTAAGCCGTACATCATCGGTAATGCGCGCACGCCGGATCAGGGGCCGAATAAACAGACCCCGGCGCAGATGGCGAAATACCATCAGTTCTCCGGCTGCATCAACTGCGGTCTGTGCTATGCCGCCTGTCCGCAGTTTGGTCTGAACCCGGAGTTCATTGGCCCGGCGGCGATCACCCTCGCCCATCGCTACAACGAAGACAGCCGCGACCACGGCAAAAAGGAACGTATGGCGCAGCTCAATGGCCAAAACGGCGTGTGGAGCTGTACTTTCGTCGGCTTCTGCTCCGAAGTTTGTCCGAAGCATGTCGACCCGGCGGCCGCCATTCAGCAGGGCAAGGTAGAAAGTTCGAAAGACTTCCTGATCGCCACCCTGAAACCACGCTAAGGAGTGCACTATGACGACTAAACGCAAACCCTACGTGCGGCCCATGACCTCCACCTGGTGGAAGAAGCTGCCGTTCTATCGCTTCTATATGCTGCGTGAAGGGACAGCGGTGCCGACGGTCTGGTTCAGCATCGTGCTGATTTACGGCTTATTCGCCCTCAAGCACGGCGCTGAAAGTTGGGAGGGCTATGTGGCATTCCTGCAAAACCCGATTGTGGTGATCCTCAACCTGATCACCCTTGCAGCGGCGCTGCTGCACACCAAAACCTGGTTTGAGCTGGCGCCGAAAGCCGCCAACATCATTATTAAAGGCGAGAAAATGGGGCCTGAGCCGCTGATTAAAGGGCTGTGGGCGGTTACGGCGCTGGTTAGCATCGTGATCCTGTTTGTCGCGCTGTTCTGGTAAGGAGGCTGATATGATTAATCCCAATCCAAAACGTTCCGATGAACCGGTGTTCTGGGGGCTGTTTGGCGCAGGCGGTATGTGGGGGGCGATTATCGCGCCGGTGATGGTGCTGCTGGTCGGCATTCTACTGCCGCTGGGGCTCGCGCCTGGCGATGCTTTCAGCTACGAACGCGTTTACGCCTTCGCCCATAGCTTCATCGGCCGCCTCTTTATCTTTCTGATGATTGTTTTGCCGCTGTGGTGCGGCTTGCACCGTATCCACCATGCGATGCACGACCTGAAAATCCACGTGCCGAACGGCAAATGGGTCTTCTATGGCCTGGCGGCGATTTTAACCGTCGTCACCCTGGTCGGCGTGTTATTTATCTGATGCAACATCTCGCCCGGTAGCAATCTGTTACCGGGCTCGCTTATCGACAAAATTGCCCTACTTTTTTCCTGCCGCTATCTACACTTAGAGAAAAAGCGGTAAGGAAGATACCTATGCGTCTGCTGCCAGTGTTAACCGTGGTTATCGCGTCATTGCTGAGCGTTGCGTGCAGCAATCCCGTTCCTCCCGCTGGCGTGACCGTCGTCAGCCCATTTGAAAGCCAACGCTTCCTCGGCACCTGGTATGAAATCGCCCGCTTCGATCATCATTTCGAAAGCGGGCTGGAAAAGGTCACCGCGACTTACAGTCTGCGCGGCGATGGCGGCATAGATGTGGTTAATAAAGGTTATAACCCCGAACGTGGGATCTGGCAGAAAACAGACGGCGTTGCCTGGTTCACCGGCGATCCCAACCGCGCGGCGCTGAAGATCTCTTTCTTCGGCCCCTTCTATGGCGGCTACAACGTGATTGCGCTGGATAAAGAGTACCGCCATGCGCTGGTTTGCGGCCCGGATCGCGATTACCTGTGGCTACTGGCGCGCACGCCGAAGATTTCGCCACAGGTGAAACAGCAGATGCTGGATATCGCCACCCGGCAGGGCTTCGACGTAAGCAAACTGATTTGGGTTAACCAGCGCTATTAATGCGCGCTGAGTTTCAGCCCGATAATGCCGATCACAATACAGGCGAGGCTCGCGATACGCATCGGGCTTGCGGATTCGCCCAGCAGCACGATGCCGGTTATCGCTGCGCCAACGGCGCCGATCCCGGTCCACACCGCATAGGCGGTACCCACCGGCAGTGATTTCATCGCCCACGATAACAGCGCCATACTGACGACCATAGCGGCTATGGTAATCACACTTGGCAGCAGGCGGCTAAATCCATGGGTATATTTGAGGCCGACGGCCCACACGACTTCCAGCAAACCGGCGATAAAGAGAATGATCCAGGACATAAGGCTCCAGTAATGGGGCCGTCCCCGGATGAGATACGCTCACGGGTCGTCCCGCAAGGTGGTTGAAAACGTCGGGATTATAATCAACGGCGCCTCCAATGTGAAGACCGGTACGGCGCGAGGCCGTACCGGTAATGTTTAATTCTGAGCTTTGGTCGCCGCACCAGAGATAGCGCTGCCGCCGTCAGAAATGTCTTCACCGATACCACGCGTGGTGTTACATGCGGTGAGCACAGAAGAAAGGACCAAAACAGTAAAGAACGCCGCAATCGTTTTTTTCACCATAATATCATCCTTATAAACAGTTTTTGTTTTCTTGCCCTATAAGCATAGCCAAACTGATTCAGAATGAAGGGATAGTCGCGTTTTTTAAGAGAAAAAGAGGTTCAGGCGGAACTTAGCAAGATGAATTCAGAGAATGAGAATGATCTAATGAAATGAGATTAGCTAACGGCGTGAGAAATGGCATGCCCCAACCCCTGGATATCTTCGCCAAAACCGCGGGCGGTATTGCATCCAGTAAGCAACGCGCCGCTGAGCAGCAGCAAGGCAAGAAGTTTGAGCGTCTGGTTCATGTTAGTCCCGGCGTGAAACTGAAGGCGCAGCAACCTGGCTGCGCCCACCGTCTCAAAGCATGAATTACTTCACGCGAGATACGTATTCGCCGGAGCGGGTATCTACTTTGATGACTTCGCCGATCTGAACGAACAGCGGAACTTTAACCACTGCGCCAGTGGACAGAGTCGCCGGCTTGCCGCCAGTACCTGCGGTATCGCCTTTCAGACCTGGATCGGTTTCAACGATTTCCAGTTCAACGAAGTTCGGCGGCGTGACAGCGATAGGCTGACCGTTCCACAGGGTAACGATGCACTCAGCCTGATCCAGCAGCCATTTCGCGTTGTCGCCGATAGCTTTAGCATCAGCAGACAGCTGTTCGAAGGTTTCGTTGTTCATGAAGTGCCAGAACTCACCATCGTTGTACAGGTAAGTCAGGTTCATATCGACAACGTCCGCGCCTTCTGCAGAGTCGGTGGACTTGAAGGTTTTTTCTACACGGGTGCCGGTCAGCAGGCGGCGCAGCTTAACGCGCGCAAACGCCTGGCCTTTACCTGGTTTAACGAATTCGCTGGCTTCAACCGCATACGGTTCGCCATCCATCATGATTTTAAGACCAGCACGAAAATCGTTGCTATAGTAAGTCGCCATAAGGCCCTCTGAAATTGTTTAACTTGGTAGCTAAGCCACAAAATGGCGCATATTGTAACCCTAAATACCCCATCCAGAGAAGATTGGATCACGCAACTTGCCGATGTTGTGACCAGTCCCGATGAACTATTGCATCTTTTAGATCTGGAAACAGATGCAAACCTATTGGCGGGACGCGATGCGAAGCGTCTCTTCGCGCTGCGCGTACCGCGCGCGTTTATCGCGCGTATGGAAAAAGGTAACCCAAACGATCCTCTTCTTCGTCAGGTACTTACCGCACAAGAAGAGTTTGTTGCCGCCCCAGGTTTCTCCACCGATCCGCTGGAAGAACAACACAGCGTTGTACCTGGCCTGTTGCATAAATATAGCAACCGGGCGCTATTGCTGGTGAAAGGCGGTTGTGCGATCAACTGCCGCTACTGCTTCCGCCGCCACTTCCCTTATGCCGAGAACCAGGGCAATAAACGCAACTGGCAGGCGGCGCTCGAGTACATAGCCGCCAATCCGCAGCTTGATGAAATTATTTTTTCCGGCGGCGATCCGCTCATGGCCAAAGACCATGAGCTTGACTGGTTGCTGACGGAACTGGAAGCGATCCCGCATATTAAACGGTTACGCATCCATAGCCGCTTGCCGATTGTCATACCGGCGCGGATCACCGAAGGGCTGGCGGCTCGCTTTAACACCTCATCGCTGCAGATACTGTTGGTCAACCATATTAATCATGCCAACGAGATCGGCCCGGAGTTCCGGGCAGCGATGGCGCGGCTGCGGCAAGCGCGCGTAACACTACTCAACCAAAGTGTTCTGTTACGCGGAGTTAACGACAATGCGCAAACCCTGGCGGACCTCAGCAATGCATTGTTCGACGCCGGGGTAATGCCCTACTACCTGCACGTGCTCGATAAAGTCCAGGGCGCAGCCCACTTCATGGTAGAAGATGAGGAAGCACGGGCGATCATGCGTGAGCTATTAACGCTGGTATCTGGTTATATGGTGCCAAGACTGGCACGTGAAATCGGCGGCGAACCGAGTAAAACGCCGCTGGATTTAGGTTTGAAACAACAGCCCTAGGCCCCTCTCTGCCGGCCCTGTCCGGCAGATACTTGAAAAGCATATTTTCCAGTTAAATATACCACTAGTTTTCCAGCCTTCGCCTGAATACAGTGCTTTCTTGAGCTTTATAATTATATATTAAGTACAATTTAAACGATGTAGTAATAATGTTTCTAATAAAATAACGAAAGGATATTAGTTACAGCCATAATTACGAACATAAGAATAAACCACATGGGTAATTTAAATGTTCTATCTCTTTTGTTTTCAATATAATTTTGGCGTTCATTGTTATTTATCTCTGGCACGCTATCTTCTATTGTTACAACCTTTTTTATTAAGGGGGTTATCTGGCAGGTAGACACTTCTTCCTCAGCTTTGACAACCGGTACGATCGAGGAACCAGTTGCAAGAATAAACCCACGCTGCCTGACAGTAACAATGATATCCTGTGATAACCCAGCCTTCAGCAGTGATTTTCTGAGCAATGATATGTTTTGATAAAAAGTATTTTGTGCGACGACAACCCCCCTTGTTTTCCAGACAGATTCCAGAAATTCTTCTCGAGAAATGATTCGTCCATTACTTTCAATTAACAATTGTAGACAACGTGCAGTTGGACCATTCAAGTTAATGCTTTCACCATTTCCATTAACAGGTCGTAACTCACTCATATTCACATCGAATATGACTTCATTATTAATAATGAACTCGCTAAATGCCATAATGCTTTTCCTTTTATTCATTAGTCACGTGAATTAAACATGAAGTTAATGAGATTCCATTTTTGAACTTGAGCAAATAGCCCTAAACAGCCCTGCCGTTAGATAGTTTCACATCTCAATCATTGGCTCTCCATTTTCGAACGGCGCTAAGGCCAACGTGACCTTTTAACGAAAAGGAAGCCAAGTATATTGTCGAACATTCATCACGTTAACGCAACTACTATTCAAGGAGATTAAAATGTGAAACGTTCCTCCCATCATTAAAATAGGTTATTCAATTAAAATTCACATGCATTTTACCTGCTTGCCAATTAAATTCCTCACTGCTCCCGTCTTACGCTAATTGCGGGCAAGTACCTGCATATTACAAGGGACACCAAAGGAGTAAAGAACGGGATAGTGTTAAGACTCAGCGTCAATTAACGGTTATTCAGTGATCCGTTAATTAAAACTGAGGCAACATCTATTTCAGGGATTACGTATTTATACATGGACAAATAAATGAAAAAAACAATCGTAGCTGTAATGGTTGCTGCATCTGCAGTTCTGAGCGCACAGGCAATGGCCGCTAACACTGCTGAAGTGACCGTTCTTGGCGAAGTCAACGACTCCTCTTCTTCTTGCGTAGTCACCCCGACTGGTACTCTGAACAACGGCATCGTTCGTCTGACTTCTGTTACCACCAGCGAAGCGAATGCACAGACTGCTAACGTCCTGTTCAAAAGCCAGAAGTTTGGTTTTGACGTTTCTGATTGCGCCAAAGGCAGCGAAAAACCAGCAACCGGCCTGACTGTTGCAGTTACTGGTACCACCAGCGCCAACGCAACAATTCTGGACAACACCGCTGACGACGGCGCTGCCGGCATCGGTATCGGCATCGCGAAAGCCAGCGATGGTTCTCGTGTAGCCTTCGATGGTTCCCAAACCATGGCTGAAACCTACACTGACGGTTCCGTCACTTCTCTGAACTACTACGCGGGTTATGTGAAAGTAAACGAAGCTACCACCGTAACCGAAGGTCCGGTTAAAGGCGTAGCAACCTTTACTATCGACTATACCACTGGCGCTTAATTTTACCCCGAAGGGCTCGCTGTCTGGCGAGCCCTTTTTTCGTTTAGAGAAATGCTATGTTCAGGACCTTATTTAAACTTGTCTTTCCCTGTTTTTTACTGATAAGCGGCATTGCGCATGCCGGTATCGTCATTGAGTCTACCCGCTATCTTTACAAAGAAGGCTCCCGTGAAGTAACGGCACAAATAGAGAACAAAGACGGTATACCCTATTTAATCAAGTCCTGGATTGAGACCCCAAAAGGACAAACGCCGTCATTCATGGCCACGCCGCCACTGTTTCGTCTCGAAGCAAAACAACAAAATACCGTTCGCCTGTTTTCTACAGGTAATGTCGCGGCGCCAGCCGATCGCGAATCGATATTTTATTTCAACGTTATGGCTATTCCCCCCGCTGATGATACGAATGCTAAAAATAATACCATCCAGCTGGCGGTTCGCCATCGTATGCGTCTGGTATTTCGGCCAAAATCGCTGTTTGATATGACCCCGAACACCGAAGCGGCAAAACTTGAATGGCAAAAATCAGGCAATAAATTATCAATTAAGAACCCTACGCCATTTTTCTATTACTTCAATACAATAAAAATCGGTAATACCGAAATTAAAAATGAAGTGAGTTCTGTCCCGCCGATGGAGACCAAGGAAGTCACTTTAAAACAAAATGTAACCGCATCAGGTATTACATGGAAAATAGTCAACGATTATGGCGGAGCCGGAACGCTCTATTCATCATCGTTGTAATTGGAAGTTGTTTAACCTTATAGGGATGTGTCTATGCAAAATAAAAACAAAGACCTATTCAAACTATCAGCGCCAGGAATTGCATTACTGGCCGCGTTTTTTTCTGGTTTGGATAATAAAGCGCAAGCACGTGATTTTTTCGATCCCTCATTCATAAACTCATTGAATGGTAGCGATCCTTCAAACGCCCCAGACTTATCTGTGTTTGAAGCCAGGAACGCGCAGGCACCCGGTAACTACCGGGTGGACATCGTCTTTAATGGCCAATACCTGGATACCAAAACTATAAAATTTGTGATTGATAATAGCCGGGCCAGCACCGCTAGCGATGAGATCAAACTGGCGCCCTGCTTCAGTCTCAAGGACTTATCGCAATATGGCGTTAGAGTTAAAGCATTCACTAAATTGCAAGAGGATGCTAATGGTTGTACTAACCTGACGGTTATTCCAGATACCAAAGCGGATTTTGATTTTAACGCGCAGCGTTTAAATATCTCCATCCCTCAGGCGGCATTATCTACCGTCGTGCAAGGATTTATCCCTGAGGATCAATTTGACGACGGAATTAACGCGCTACTGGTGAATTACCAGTTCAGCGGCTCGGATGATTTCGAATCCGAAGACGAATACTATAGTCTTAACCTCCAGTCCGGCTTAAACCTCGGCCCCTGGCGCATCAGGAATCTGAGCACCTGGAATAAAACAAAAGGCGACGCAGGCGACTGGGAGTCGGCGTACCTGTACATGCAGCGTAGTATACGCCCCATTAACAGTAATTTGGTGATGGGCGAAAGCTCCTCGCTTTCCGGGATCTTTGACAGCGTTCCGTTTACTGGGGTCCAACTCGCGACGGATACCTCCATGCTGCCAGAGAGCCTGCGCGGCTATGCGCCAATTATCCGAGGGATTGCAAAAACCAACGCCAGGGTGATCGTTAAGCAAAACGGCTATCAGGTCTATCAGACCTACGTTGCCCCCGGCGCCTTTGAAATCACCGATATGTATCCCAGCGGCGGTAGCGGCGACCTGTATGTAACCGTAGAAGAATCAGATGGCTCAAAGCAAGAATTCATCGTACCGTTCGCCACGCTACCGGTCATGGTGCGTGAAGGCCAGCTGCAGTATGAAATCACTTCAGGTAAATATCGCCCATATGATGACGGCGTACATGAAACGCCATTTACCCAGGCAACGGCCAGCTACGGGGTGTCCAGTAGCCTGACCGCCTACGGCGGGATGCAGATGGCCTCGCATTATCAGGCGTTGTCATCCGGTCTCGGCTATAACCTCGGCGATTTCGGAGCCGCGTCAGCTGACGTCACCCAAGCCTGGTCAAAAATGCAGGATCGGGAAAAGACTTCGGGACAGTCCTGGCGAATCCGTTATGGTAAAAACATCCTTGATACCGGCACCAACATCACCATCGCTGGCTATCGATACTCTACTAAGGGATTTAACACCTTATCCGAGGTGCTGGATAGTTATGCTAATGACGGTCACTATACCACCCGTTCATTACGCAATCGCACCAACCTGACCCTCAACCAAAGTCTGGGTAAAGGCCTGGGCAGCGTATCTATTAGCGGGCTGGTTGAAGATTATTGGGATGATAAACGCACCAACAAATCTATCAGCGTTGGCTATAACGGCGGCTTTAGAAATGTGAACTTCTATCTGGGCTATAGCTATAGCCGCTATACCTGGAGCAACAATAGCTCCGACAGCGACGCGCAGGACGATCAGCGCATTACGTTGACCGTCACGCTGCCAATCAGCAACTGGCTCCCTGGCACCTACACCAGCTATCAGCTCACCAATAGTAACCCCGGCTCGACGGATCAATCCGTCGCTATCGGCGGCGTGGGGCTGGAAAACGATAGCCTGGACTGGAGTATCCAGCAGGGATATAGCAACCGTGAGTATTACAGCGGCGACATGCGCGCTACCTATAACGGTTCCCAGGGCAGCATCAATGCCGGTTATAGCTACGATCGTGACAGTCAGCGCGTGGATTATGGCGCCAGCGGTAGCATTATCGCCCACGCCGACGGTATTACGTTAGGACAGGACATCACCGATGCCGCCGTGCTGGTTAAGGCTCCAGGCTTAGATAACGTCAAGCTGACTACCGATAGCACTATCTCAACCGACTACCGCGGCTATGCCATCGTGCCTTACGTCACCCCTTATCGCCGCACTGATATTACCCTTGATAGCACCACGCTTGGTGATGATATGGAACTGCCGGAAACGACGCAAACCGTGGTGCCAACCCGCGGCGCCATTGTACGGGCCAACTACGACGGCAAGATCGGACAACGCGCCTTTATTCACCTGAAAACGGCTAGCGGTCAAGACGTTCCTTACGGCGCTATGGTCTTACTGGCCGACGATGCGAAAAGCCAGGCGAGTATCGTCAGCGACGCCGGGATGGTCTATATGTCCGGTCTGCAGCAAACCGGGACGCTCAACGTACAGTGGGGAAAAAGTAGTTCCCAGCAATGTAAAGCCCCCTTCACATTACCTCCGCGGGAAGGCAAAACCGCTGGCTTAAACCAGATCGAAGCGGTGTGTCGCTAGCCATTATTTAAGGACGAATATTGATGAAGAGAATGTTTATTCTATTAATGCTTTTAGTTATCTGCGGTGAGGCGACTGCAAAATGTAGTTACTCAGGCAGCATCCAGCGGCAAGCATTTACTATTAGAGCAAAAATACCGACAGACGACTCAATTCCAGTGGGAAGCATATTATATTCGGCTAAATACGGCACTGGTAACTATAAAAACTTCTCATGTAGCCAAAAAACTAACGATCAGTATATAACTACCATCAGTACACCAGAAGTAGCTGGCGTTACAGGAATACAGGGAAAGCCAGTATATGAAACTGGAATTGATGGTATTGGATTCCAGGTATCCGATCTTCTGGAAAGCAAAAATGGCGCATTAGTGCCTGCTGTCGCGGGCTCAGTACTAGTACCATTTGAAAATACGTCAGATAATTACTATAAATTCATTACCGTGTGGTTTATCAAAACCAAGCAGGTCATTGATACTTCAGGTTCGGACTCAAACCCATCAATAAGTTTCTCTGTCGGCAATCCTACCACCAACCCTGGAAGTAATGACAAACTATTATATACAACCAATATCAAGCTAAAAAACACCAAATATCAGGCAACCTCATGTGACATATCACCATCCAGTTCACAAATAACGCTCGGCCGGATTAAAAAAAGCACGCTAATGTCGGTCTCCCGCGGCGGCGTCACGCCAGAGCAAAAGAATTTCTTATTAACCATTACCTGCCCTGCAGGTTCCATCGGGAATACTTTAATGTACTGGTTTAATCCGATAGGCACCGCGAGCACATCTGGCGATGGTATCATTGATAATATGATAACCGACGATTCTGGCGCCAAAAATGTTGGTATCATTTTCAAACAAACTGGCACCCCGTTAGTCTTTTATGATATGGATAGCTACAGTTTTAATAGTGCTGCAACATCGCAGGTGATCAATCTCACCGCTGATTACTATCGCAAAAGCAATAGTGTTGACGACATTACAAATGGTAGAGTTAAAGCAATGTTAGAAGTAGTTATTCAGGAACAATAAAATCCTCAAACAGACATGAATTCTACATGAATTCATGTCTGTTGAGTTGTTTAAACTACAAACCTCATTTACATTTTCTTCCGTCCTATAATTAGGCCAACTAGTAATAATATTAATTTAAAGGAATAAATATGAAGGAATTAACTGTATTTGAAATGGAAGAGATCTCCGGTGGTTACACTTGGGATTTCTCATCAGTTACCTCCACTATCACTTCACTAGCTAGCAATGCGGTAGAGGCTCTTGCTATTGGAACATTAGGTGCCATTATTGTGTCAGCCGTCGGCACGTGGATTGGTGGTGTTCAAGGCGGTCATAATGGTGGTATTTTGGGACTTGGCCTACTTGGTAATGCTGTAGGGGCTGTTGTTGGCTTTGTTCTTGGTGCTATTACCGGAGCTGCTGGAGCCGTCGCATTCGGTTGGGACAAGTCAATGGCTATTTTCCAGGAATTTATAGATAGTGCCCTTGATGGTACCTTTGCACCGGGATCTTGATAATAATTTCGCGCGTTGGAAAAAGTTCCATAGAATAAACAAAGGCCTTTAGGCCTTTGTTTTATATCCAATCCAAGCCAAAGTAAATATAACTTATCAATATGAATAAAAATCTCTATCGCAAGGAAGCGATCGAATACAAAAGGCATCACTGGAAAGGGAAAGCCTTGTTGCTCGCTGGTTTACCCGCCTGGTTAATCGCCTTATTGTCGGCATTATTTCTCATTGCGCTTATCTGCGCATTGATATTTTGCAAGTTTACCCAGCGTGTCGATGTTAAAGGCGAAGTCATTACCCTGCCTCACTCAATTAACGTCTTTGCGCCACAGCAGGGGTTTATCGTCAAGCAATTCGTAAAAATTGGTGACGTCGTTAAAAAAAACCAACCGCTATACGAGATTGATGTTTCCCGCAGCACCACCAGTGGCAATGTTAGCGCGGCACAGATAGAAGTTATCAATGAAAAAATCGCCAACTCTGAAGATATTATTAAAAAACTGGAAGATAATAAAAACCAGACGTTAAATGCGCTGAATGCGCAGTTGAAAACTACCACTGCCTCCCTGAAGGAGACCAACCGTATGCTGGTCAACACCCAGGTAGGCCTGAAGAAAATGCATGATAACCTTTCCAGCTACGATAAATACCTTAGCAACGGCCTGATAACAAAAGATCAGTATAACTATCAGCACTCTTTATACTTTCAGCAGCAGAGTGCCTACCAGTCTTTAGTTAGCCAAAAAATGCAACTCGAATCGCAAATTACACAACTTAATAGCGATATAATCACTAAAGCTGCTGATTTTGACAACCAAATTTCCAGTCAATACAACCAGGCCAATGATTATAAAAATCAGTTAGTGGAATCTAATGCTAACGGTAATATTATTATCAAATCGACCAGCGATGGCAGGATTGAGTCACTGTCGGCTACCCAAGGGCAAACCGTTGATAATGGAAGTAGCCTGGCCCAGATAAAACCGACCGGAAACGTTGAGTATTATCTCATTCTGTGGCTACCCAACAATACCATTCCGTATTTAAAAACGGGAGATACCATCAATATTCGCTATGATGCCTTCCCATCGGATAAATTTGGTCAATTCCCAGGAAAAATTATATCCATATCATCAATGCCAGCGTCACGGCAAGAAATGTCTGAATACACCAACGTCAGTAACGGTACCAATCAGCAACAAGAACTGGCGCTGTATAAAGCGATTGTCAAAATTAAAGATAAACAGTTCGAATATGACGGGAAAAAGCTAAGCCTCTCCAATGGGCTTAAAGCACAGGCTGTTGTCTTCCTTGAAGAACGCCCTCTCTACATGTGGATGTTTACTCCGGTTTATAAGATTACTCAAAGCGTGAGCGGCCCGATTCATGACTAATGAACTGTTTGAAAAAATTACGGCGAAAGTTAATTTTTCGATATTGAGAAAGACGCCGGTCATATTGCAATCTGAAGCCGCCGAGTGTGGCATTGCCTGTCTGGCAATGGTTTGCGGCCATTATGGTCTCGATATTGATCTGTTCAATTTCCGTCAACGCTTTGGCAGCCCCTCCCAGGGGGTAACGTTGATGTCACTGAGCAAAACGGCAGAACATGCTGGCTTAAAAAGCCGTGCGCTGTCGCTCGATCTTGATGAAATCAGACAATTAAAGCTGCCCTGCGTTATCCACTGGGGAATGAACCACTACGTCGTGCTCACCAAAGTACGCAAATCTAGCTTTGTGGTTCACGACCCGGCGCTGGGTAAACGCATTATCGGCATTCAGGAAATGTCGAACAACTTTACCGGCATCGCGTTAGAGTTATGGCCCGATCAGAACTTCCAGCAGGAAAAAGCCAAATCTCGCCTGCGTTTGTTAGATCTGATGCGTAATATTGTTGGCTTAAAATCAGCGCTGCTGAAAATTTTCGCCTTTTCCGTCGTCGTTGAAGCGATTGGACTACTGTTGCCAATAGGCACGCAGTTGGTCACTGACCACGTGATCATGGCCCACGATCAAAGCCTGCTCTCGGTTATCTGTATTGGTCTGGTCTTCTTTACCCTCTTCCGCACCTTTATCAGTATGCTGCGCGCATGGACTTCACTGACGCTCAACACGCTAACCAATATTCAGTGGAAAACCACTCTATTCGATCATTTGGCTAGCCTGCCGCTGGCATTTTTCGAAAAGCGTCATCTGGGGGATATTCAGTCCCGTTTCTCTTCGCTGGATACCATTCGCTCCACGTTCACTAATAGCATCGTCAGCGGCATTATCGACTCGATCATGACGATCGGCCTGCTGATTATGCTCACCCTGTACGGCGGTTGGCTAACATGGGTCGTCGTTGGCTTTACCTTATGTTACGCCCTTATGCGTCTGGGAACTTATCGCTTCTATCGCCGCGTTGCTGAAGAACAGGTAATCAAAGGCGCGCGCTCCAGTTCACACTTTATGGAGTCGCTATACGGTATTTCGACCATCAAAGCGCTGAACCTGAAAGAACGCCGCTCTCAGCACTGGCTGAATATCAACATCGACGCCTGTAATGCGGGGATCAAACAGACCCGTTTCGACATGATGTTTAGCGGTATCAATACCTTTATTACCGCCATCGATCAGGTTGCGGTACTGTGGCTGGGCGCCATTATGGTTATTGATAATGAAATGACCCTCGGTATGTTTATGGCTTTTAACGCCTACCGGGGCCAGTTCTCCCAGCGCGCATCCAGCCTGGTTGATCTTACCATGCAGCTACGCATGCTCTCGCTGCATAACGAGCGTCTTTCAGAGATCGTCTTCAGCGAACCAGAGCAAGAGCTACCGTCACGTGAAGTCTTTTCGAAGGATGCCGGCGCCAGGCTTGAAGTCAGAAATCTCAGCTATCAATACGATCCCTTTTCGCAGCCGATTTTCTCAAATCTGAACATCACCGTTGAGCCGGGGGAATCCGTCGCGCTGGTCGGCCCGTCCGGCGTCGGTAAGACCACGCTATTGAAAGTGATGTGCGGGCTGCTCTCGCCCACCAGCGGCGACGTCTTCGCCGATAATCTCGATATCCAGAAGATAGGTCTAAATAACTATCGCCAGGGAACCGCCTGCGTGCTGCAGGAGGACCGCCTCTTTTCCGGGTCGCTTATCGATAATATCAGCGGTTTTGAAGATAACGCCGATGTGGATTTTGTCGTCGAATGCGCCAAACGCTGCAACATTCACGACGAAATTATGAAAATGCCGATGGGCTATGAAACCATCGTTGGTGAGTTGGGCCTGGGGATTTCCGGGGGCCAAAAGCAACGTATTTTGATTGCCCGCGCGCTTTACCGTAAACCGAGCATTCTGTTTATGGATGAGGCCACCAGCCATCTTGATTTAAGAAATGAGTCGGTTATCAACCAGTCTATTTCAGGCCTCAGTATTACCCGCGTCATCGTCGCCCACCGCCCGTCAACCATCGCCTCTGCCGATCGGGTTATTGATTTATCGCAGTCAAGAATACCAATGCCAGCGTAAGGAGAAGAGTATGCAAGGAACGTTTATTGGTTTTAACACCGCCGGAATTACCTACGAAGACCATTTCATGGCGCTGCTGCTGAAAGTAAAACATCAGAATGGCATGTTTCAGACGTACTATTTGCAGGCGCCGGTGCTGGCTGACCTGCTCATGGTCCTGGCAAACCGGATGTCTATTTTCTTGCAGAGATTACAACAGGATGGCGAGAATGAGGCTCAGAAAGTGGAGCTTCTTGCCTACAATGAAACGCTAATAGCCAACACGCCAGAGATAGATATGTTGGAGGTACAAAACCCCAACCCGGAGCTGCGAATCATGTCGATCACCCTGAAACCAGGGGAAACAGAATCGACGCTGATATTAATGCTGCAGAACGAGCAAATAGCAACTCTACGGATTGATGACCGCCAGGTCGAAGCGCTGATATTGGGGATCCAACAATCTCTCACCATGGCCGCGGACACGAAACTGAATGAATATTTAGCTTTGGCTCTGGACTTCGTACTGCTGTATACCGTCGATTTAACGACCCAACCTAATATCGAGTACCAGCAATACGCTCAGGAAGAGTGGAAGTTAAATCTGTTCAACCATCATCTTGGCGTGCTGTATAGCTACGAGCAGGAAGAGGGTAAAAAAGTACTCTCTGGCGCGGTGATTAAAACCAGCGCCGCGCATCAGTCAGATTTTGAAAAAAGTATCGCGCTACGTCTGATTGAAAAGAGCCAGAAGCTAAAACAAGTTCACAACCAACATACACCGTATCAAATCTTCAGCAAGGTGATTCCATCCGCACCGGGACAAATGCTGACTAAGGATGAATGCTTAAAGTCATTGCACGAATTCTACGTGGCTACCAAAGCAGCGCTTGAGGCATAAATTGTTAAGCACTCTCTGCGCAGGCAGAGAGTGCTTAACGCATCAGTTCGGGCACTTATAAACCTGGCCGTTCATCTGGCTATCGGTCGGGACAAAGCTCGACAGCAGATTTTGCGTCGGGCTGCTCACGCCATAAATGACGTTACCGCCCATGGCCGCCGCCTGGTTACGCAGCGCATTCGCCGCGCCGCGCATCGAGCCGCCTTCATCGCCATTCTGGCCTGACAGCCAGTTGCTTTGCGTGCCGGTTGCCGTCCCTAACAGCTGGCATTCCGTTCCCGGTTTATCTTCAACAAAACGCACGCTCTGGCCGCCTGCGGTTAATTCGTTGCTGGAACTGCAACCCGCTAACAATAAAGCTGCGCCGACAATCCCTGCTAAATATTTTACCTGCATGTTATTCCCCAATGAGCTGGACGCACTGGCCCGGATGTAAACCTTATACTAAAAAGCCAGCAAAAAGAAAAACCCCCAGCCATTTCTGACCGGGGGTTTCTGCATTTTTATGCCGTATAGCGCACGATTACATCATGCCGCCCATACCGCCCATGCCGCCCATACCGCCAGCAGCACCTAAGTCAGGCGCGTCACCTTTCGGCAGGTCGGTCACCATGCACTCGGTGGTGATCATCAGACCAGCAACGGATGCCGCGTACTGCAGCGCAGAACGGGTGACTTTAGTCGGATCCAGGATACCGAAGTCGATCATGTTGCCGTACTCTTCGGTAGCCGCGTTGTAACCGTAGTTACCGTCGCCTGCTTTCACGTTGTTGGCAACAACAGACGGCTCTTCACCAGCGTTGGAAACGATCTGACGCAGCGGCGCTTCCATTGCGCGCAGCGCAACTTTGATACCGACGTTCTGATCTTCGTTCTGACCGGTCAGGCCAGCGATTTTCGCCGCCACGCGGACCAGCGCTACGCCGCCGCCAGCTACCACGCCTTCTTCAACCGCAGCACGGGTCGCGTGCAGGGCATCGTCAACGCGCGCTTTTTTCTCTTTCATTTCAACTTCGGTAGCAGCACCGACTTTGATTACCGCAACGCCGCCGGCCAGTTTAGCCACGCGCTCCTGCAGTTTTTCACGGTCGTAATCAGAGGTCGCTTCTTCGATCTGCTTACGGATCTGAGCAACGCGGCCCTGAATTGCGGCTTCTTCGCCAACGCCATCGATGATGGTGGTGGTGTCTTTATTGATAACAACGCGTTTAGCCTGACCCAGGTCTTCCAGAGTCGCTTTTTCCAGCTCCATACCGATCTCTTCAGAGATAACGGTACCGCCAGTCAGGGTCGCGATGTCCTGCAGCATAGCTTTACGACGGTCGCCGAAGCCCGGCGCTTTAACCGCTGCAACTTTCACGATGCCGCGCATGGTGTTAACAACCAGGGTCGCCAGCGCTTCGCCTTCAACGTCTTCAGCGATGATAACCAGCGGTTTGCCAGCTTTCGCTACGGCTTCCAGAACCGGCAGCATTTCGCGGATGTTGGAGATTTTTTTGTCAGCCAGCAGGATGAACGGGCTTTCCAGTTCAACAGCGCCGGTATCCGGCTTGTTGATGAAGTAAGGGGACAGGTAGCCACGGTCGAACTGCATACCTTCAACGACGTCCAGTTCGTCTTCCAGACCGGTACCGTCTTCAACGGTGATAACGCCTTCTTTACCGACTTTATCCATCGCTTCAGCGATCAGTTTACCTACGGTTTCGTCGGAGTTAGCGGAGATAGTACCAACCTGAGCAATGGCTTTAGAGTCAGAGCACGGTACGGACAGCGCTTTCAGTTCTTCCACAGCGGCAACGACAGCTTTGTCGATACCACGTTTCAGATCCATCGGGTTCATGCCCGCAGCAACGGCTTTCAGACCTTCGTTAACGATAGCCTGAGCCAGTACGGTTGCGGTGGTGGTACCGTCGCCTGCAGCGTCGTTCGCTTTAGAGGCAACTTCTTTCACCATCTGCGCGCCCATGTTTTCGAATTTGTCTTCCAGTTCGATTTCACGAGCAACGGAAACGCCATCTTTAGTGATGGTCGGCGCGCCGAAGGATTTGTCCAGAACAACGTTACGGCCTTTCGGGCCCAGGGTGACTTTAACTGCATCTGCCAGTACGTTTACGCCGCGCAGCATTTTTACACGAGCGTCGTTACCGAATTTTACGTCTTTTGCTGCCATTTCTTTTATTCCTCAAATTCGTTCAGGGTCGTGCGAATTACGCTTCAACAATTGCCAGGATGTCGCTTTCGGACATGATCAGCACTTCTTCGTTGTCGATCTTCTCAGACTTCACGCCGTAACCATCGTTGAAAATCACGATGTCACCAACTTTAACGTCCAGCGGCTGCACAGTTCCGTTTTCCAGGATGCGGCCTTTACCGACAGCGATGATTTCGCCACGAGTTGATTTAGCTGCCGCAGAACCGGTCAGAACGATGCCGCCTGCAGATTTGGTTTCAACTTCTTTACGTTTGACGATCACACGATCATGTAACGGACGAATACTCATTGATAGCTCTCCTTCGAGAAAGTCATTATCAGTTATGGATGGCGCCGGGCCGTAAACGGTTTCCGACTAGTGCAGAGAGAGATGGGGATGGCCATTTACGGCTTCAAGGGGAAAATTAAAAAAAAATTTCCGCCTGTGCGCTGACGCGCAAAAATATTCCCGCGGCGGCTGCGCTATCTGGCGCAAAGGGTTGTGATAACATCGTTTTTTTGCCGCGCGCAGGGTTGAGTCATGAGTGGGTTAAAACAGGAGCTGGGGTTAGGTCAGGGAGTCGGGTTGCTTTCAACATCACTACTGGGAACCGGCGTGTTCGCCGTACCGGCGCTGGCGGCGCTGGTCGCTGGCGATAACAGCCTGTGGGCGTGGCCAGCGCTGATTCTCCTGGTCTTTCCCATCGCTATCGTGTTTGCCGTGCTTGGGCGCCACTTTCCCAGCGCTGGCGGCGTGGCTCATTTTGTGGATATGGCGTTTGGCCCGCGTCTGGCGCGGGTAACCGGCTGGCTGTTTTTATCAGTCATCCCGGTGGGTTTACCCGCCGCCCTCCATATTGCTACCGGGTTTGGCCAGGCGTTGTTTGGCTGGCACGATACTCAACTGCTGCTTGCCGAGCTCGGCACGCTGGCGATCGTCTGGTGGGTGGGCTCGCGCGGCGCCAGTTCCAGCGCTAATCTACAGACGCTGGTCGCGGTAATGATTGTCGCGCTGATCGTCGCCATCTGGTGGCGCGGCGGCATAAACCCGGCGCAGATCCCTTTCCCGCAGCCTAAAGACGTCGACACATCGCAGCTGTTTGCTGCGCTATCGGTAATGTTCTGGTGCTTCGTCGGCCTTGAAGCCTTTGCTCATCTGGCATCAGAGTTTAAACGTCCGGAGCGCGACTTCCCCCGGGCGCTGATGATTGGCTTATTGCTGGCAGGAACCGTTTATTGGGGCTGTACCGTGGTGGTACTGCATTTTCGCGCCTTCGGTGCGGAAATGGCGGCAGCGGCCTCGCTGCCAAACATCGTGGTACGGCTGTTCGGCGTGCAGGCGCTGTGGGTCGCCTGCGTGATCGGCTATCTCGCCTGCTTCGCCAGCCTCAATATCTATATCCAAAGTTTTGCCCGCCTGGTCTGGTCGCAGGCGCAGTTCAAGCCGGAAGGTTATCTGGCCCGCCTGTCGCCGCGTCAGGTACCGCGCAATGCGCTGAATGCGGTCTTAGGCTGCTGCGTACACAGTACGCTGTGCATTTACTGGCTGAACATTAATCTCGATGCGCTGATCGTCTATGCCAACGGCATTTTCATCATGATTTATCTGCTGTGCATGCTGGCGGGATGCCGACTCCTGCACGGTAAATACCGCGTGCTGGCCATCGTGGGCAGCGTGCTCTGCGTTTTGCTGTTAGCGATGGTCGGCTGGAAGAGCTTGTACGCCATTATTATGCTGGCGGTGCTGTGGTTCGCCTTACCTGCACGGTCATCCTCAGCAAGCCGATAACAAAAAACCGGCGTAGGCCGGTTTTGTCGTTTTAGCGGTCGTCTTTGTGATCCAGACGGTCGCGTTCGTCGTCTTTGCGCTGGAACTCCCCTTCGAAGGTGTCTCCGTTGCCGGCGCCAGCGCTAAAACCGCCGCCCGGCATCCGGCTAAAGCGCAGATACGGCATTAGTTTTAAAGTCATCAGCTTTTGCACCGGCGGCAACAGCAGCAGCAGGCCGAGGAAGTCGGTAAAGAAGCCCGGGATCAACAGCAGCAGCCCGGCGATAATCAGCGACACGCTTTTGATCATTTCTGCGGCAGGGCTTTCGCCAGCCGCCATTTTCTGCTGCATCAGCATCAGGTTTTTGAAGCCCTGGTTGCGCACCAGCGACATCCCCACCACCGAGCTAAAGATAACCAGAATCAGCGTCAACAGCACACCAAGCACGTGCGCGACCTGAATAAAGATCGAGATCTCGACGTAAACGTATAAGAAAAAGGCAATAAATGGGATCCAACGCACCGGCGTCTCCTTCATTCGGCCGTCGTCGCAGACGCCCGTAGTGATAAATTTGCTATTCGCGTCATAGGAATGTGGGGTTGGCGCGCCATTTTTCAATCAACGGTAACGGCATTTTTTTCAAAAATAGTAAAGCGGTGACTCATTTCACAGATTAATAATTCTTATCCGCCGCGCTATATAATAAGTGATCAAGGTTACTGAACTTCGCTATCATCAGCATATGATCGTGGGCACCGGGCCGGTTAAGGAAATAATCTTCGGTCTGAAAATACGCTAAATCCTATAAATTCTGTGTATTTGGTGAATTCATTGGCAGCTTGAAAAAGAAGGTTCACATGTTAAACAACATTCGTATCGAAGAAGATCTGTTGGGCACCAGGGAAGTTCCAGCTGACGCATACTATGGCGTTCATACTCTGAGAGCGATTGAAAACTTCTACATCAGCAACAACAAGATTAGCGACATCCCTGAGTTTGTTCGGGGCATGGTGATGGTGAAGAAGGCCGCCGCGCTGGCTAACAAGGAACTGCAAACCATTCCTAAAAGCGTAGCGAACACCATTGTCGCCGCATGCGATGAGGTGCTGAACAACGGTAAATGCATGGACCAGTTCCCGGTTGATGTGTTCCAGGGCGGCGCGGGCACCTCCGTCAATATGAACACCAACGAAGTGCTGGCGAATATCGGTCTGGAACTGATGGGCCACCAGAAAGGTGAATACCAGTTCCTCAACCCTAATGACCACGTCAACAAATGCCAGTCCACCAACGACGCCTACCCAACCGGTTTCCGCATCGCGGTCTATGCTTCGATTCTCAAATTAATCGATGCCATCAAACAGTTGGGCGAAGGCTTCCAGGCGAAAGCCGTCGAGTTCCAGGACATCCTGAAAATGGGCCGCACGCAGTTACAGGATGCGGTGCCGATGACCCTCGGCCAGGAATTCCACGCTTTTAACGTTCTGCTGAACGAAGAAACCAAAAGCATTCTGCGTACCGCAGAACTGCTGCTGGAAGTGAACCTCGGCGCGACCGCTATCGGGACTCGCCTGAACACCCCTGACGGCTACCAGCAGCTGGCGGTACAGAAACTGGCGGAAGTCAGCAACCTGCCGGTCGTTCCGGCGGAAGACCTGATTGAAGCGACTTCTGACTGCGGCGCGTATGTGATGGTTCACAGTTCGCTGAAACGCCTGGCGGTCAAACTGTCCAAGATTTGTAACGATCTGCGCCTGCTCTCTTCCGGGCCGCGCGCTGGCCTGAATGAAATCAACCTGCCAGAGCTGCAGGCCGGTTCCTCTATCATGCCGGCAAAAGTTAACCCGGTGGTGCCGGAAGTGGTTAACCAGGTGTGCTTCAAAGTTATCGGCAACGATACCACCGTAACCATGGCCTCCGAAGCCGGTCAGCTGCAGCTGAACGTTATGGAGCCGGTGATTGGCCAGGCGATGTTTGAATCTATCCACATCCTGACTAACGCCTGCTACAACCTGCTGGAAAAATGCGTGAACGGCATTACCGCCAACAAAGCGGTATGCGAAAGCTACGTCTACAACTCCATCGGTATCGTGACCTACCTCAACCCGTTCATCGGCCACCACAATGGCGATATCGTCGGCAAGATTTGCGCCGAAACCGGTAAGAGCGTACGTGAAGTGGTACTGGAACGCGGGCTGCTGACCGAAGCCGAACTGGATGACATTTTCTCGCCGCAAAACCTGATGCATCCGGCTTATAAAGCAAAACGGTATACCGATGAAAGCGAACAGTAAGCTTTCAGGGTAAACTAACCAAAGGCATGTCAGTGATGACATGCCTTTTTGCTTTTTTGGGTTTACGAAACGACAACAATTCAATATCAACTTGTTAAAAAACAAGGAAGGCATATATGTTTGGTGCAGAGCTCGTGGTTGTCCTGCTGGCAATCTATTTGGGGGCCCGACTCGGGGGCATTGGTATCGGCTTTGCCGGTGGCCTCGGCGTCCTCGTCTTAACCTTAATTTTTCAAATTCCACCCGGCGCAATCCCCTTTGACGTCATTGAAATCATCATGGCGGTTATCGCCGCAATCGCCGCGATGCAGGTCGCCGGAGGGATGGATTATCTGGTCAGCCTCGCCGAACGTATGCTACGCCGCCATCCCAAGTACATTACCTTCCTGGCGCCGCTGGTCACCTGGTTTATGACCGTGCTGGCAGGCACCGGTCATACCGCGTTCTCTACCCTGCCAGTGATTACCGAAGTGGCGAAAGAACAGGGTATTCGCCCTTCCCGCCCGCTCTCCATCGCCGTTGTCGCTTCGCAGATTGCGATTACCGCCTCGCCGATCTCCGCGGCAGTGGTCTTCTTTGCCGGTATTCTCGAACCGCTTGGCGTCAGCTACCTGACGCTGCTGGCGATCTGCCTGCCGGTTACCCTGATTGCCGTCATGCTGACCGCCGTGGTCTGTAACTTCCTCGGCTGCGAGCTGAAAGACGACCCGGTCTACCAGGAACGGCTGGCAAAAGGGGAAGTGAGCCTGCGCGGTAGTCAGGTCTTCGAACTGAAGCCGCACGCTAAACGCTCCGTCCTGCTGTTCCTCGTCGGCATCGTCGCGGTCATGTTCTACGCTACTGCCATCAGCGACACCGTCGGCCTGATCCAGAACCCGGTACTGCCGCGTAACGAAGCGATCGTAGTCTTCATGCTGACCATCGCCACGCTGATAAGCATCACCTGTAAGATCGATACCGGCGAAGTGCTGAATGCCAGCACCTTTAAGTCCGGGATGAGCGCCTGCGTCTGCGTGCTCGGCGTCGCCTGGCTTGGAGATACCTTCGTCAAAGCGCACATTGCCGATATCCAGACGGTAGCGGGCGATCTGCTGCACAACTATCCGTGGCTGCTGGCGGTAGTGCTGTTCTTCGCCGCTACGCTGCTCTATTCACAGGCCGCCACGACCAAGGCGTTGATGCCCGCCGCGCTGCTGCTCGGCGTCACCCCGCTGACGGCAATTGCCTCATTCGCCGCGGTCTCAGCGCTGTTCGTGCTGCCAACCTATCCGACCCTGCTGGCCGCGGTTGAAATGGACGACACCGGCTCCACGCGTATCGGCAAATATGTCTTTAACCACGCCTTCCTGATCCCGGGCGTCATCGCCATTACGCTTTGCGTGATCCTCGGATTCATCTTCGGCGGCCTCATGCTGTAAGATCGTTAAAAAGGGGCCGGTAAAGTAACTGGCCCCTTTGGTTAATCTCCCCGCATCATGCATGCTATAGTGCCTCTTTTCGCTGATACGAGGTTCACGATGACTACGCCTGATGCTGTTGTTGTACTCTGTACCGCGCCGGATGAAGCGACCGCCCAGGATCTGGCGGCCAAAGTGCTCGGGGAAAAACTCGCCGCCTGCGCCACCATCCTGCCGGGAGCGACGTCGCTCTACTACTGGGAAGGAAAGCTTGAGCAGGAGTATGAAGTCCAGATGCTGCTCAAAACCAACCTGGCCCATCAGCAGGCGTTACTGGACTGTCTGAAGTCCCATCACCCGTATCAAACCCCCGAACTACTGGTCCTGCCGGTTACTCACGGAGACAACGATTACCTCTCATGGCTCAACGCATCATTACGCTGATCCTGCTACTGTGCAGCGCATCCGCCAGCGCCGGGTTGTTTGACGCCCCCGGGCGCTCAAACTTCGTGCCTGCCGATCGGGCTTTCGCCTTTGACTTTCAGCAGAATCAACACGACCTCAACCTGAGCTGGCACATCAAGGATGGCTACTACCTCTACCGTAAGCAGATTACGCTGACGACAAAGGACGCGGCGATCGTCGACCCTTCTCTACCGCCTGGCGAATGGCATGAAGACGAGTTTTATGGCAAAAGCGAAATTTATCGTCAGCGCCTGATGTTGCCGATTACCCTCACGCAAGCCGGCAAAGCAGCCACGCTGACCGTCACCTATCAGGGCTGTGCCGACGCCGGGTTCTGCTATCCGCCGGAGACCAAAGTCGTGCCGCTCAGCGCGGTGCTCGCCGATTCCGACAAGGCGCAAGCGGCCAAACCATCAGCGCCCGCCACGCTCCCGGCCAGCGGCAGCCAAACCGGCGCGGAACCCGCGTCGCTGCCATTTTCGGCGCTATGGGCGCTGCTGATTGGTATCGGCATCGCCTTTACGCCTTGTGTTTTACCGATGTATCCGCTGATTTCCGGGATTGTCCTCGGCGGTAAACAGCGCTTATCGACGGCGCGCGCCCTGCTGCTGGCATTTATTTATGTTCAGGGGATGGCGGTAACCTATACCGCGCTGGGGTTGATCGTGGCCGCCGCCGGCCTGCAATTCCAGGCCGCGCTGCAGCACCCTTACGTATTAATTGGGCTGTCAGTGGTATTTATCGCGCTGGCGCTGTCGATGTTCGGCCTGTTTACGCTACAGCTGCCTTCATCGCTGCAAACCCGACTGACGCTAATGAGCAACAAGCGCCAGGGGGGCTCGCCGGGCGGCGTGTTTGCAATGGGCGCTATCGCCGGGCTTATCTGTTCCCCTTGCACTACGGCCCCGCTTAGCGCCATTCTGTTGTATATCGCCCAAAGCGGTAACCTGTGGCTCGGCGGCGGCACGCTGTATCTGTACGCGCTGGGAATGGGGCTGCCGCTGATCCTGGTGACCGTGTTCGGTAACCGTCTGCTACCGAAGAGCGGGCCGTGGATGGCTCACGTCAAGACCGCGTTTGGCTTCGTGATCCTCGCGCTGCCGGTTTTTTTACTGGAGCGCGTTATTGGCGAAGCCTGGGGTTTACGCCTGTGGTCGCTGCTTGGCGTCGCCTTCTTTAGCTGGGCGTTTATTACCTCGCTTGGCGCGAGCAAACCGTGGCTACGGATGGTGCAAATCGTCATGCTGGGCGCTGCGCTGGTTTGCGCGCGTCCGCTACAGGATTGGGCCTTTGGCGCGCCGGCTGTCCAGCAGCAGGCGCATCTGGAATTTACCCGCGTCAGCACCGTTGATGAACTCAACCAGGCGCTGGCGCAAGCCAAAGGGAAACCGGTCATGCTCGATCTGTATGCCGACTGGTGCGTGGCCTGTAAAGAGTTCGAAAAATATACCTTTAGCGCTCCTGAAGTGCGACAGGCCCTAAAAGAGACCGTTCTGCTGCAAGTGGATGTCACCAAGAACAGCGCGCAAGACGCGGCCCTGCTGAAGCATTTACAGGTGCTCGGCTTGCCGACGATTCTGTTCTTCAACGCGCAGGGAGAAGAACAGCCCGCGCAGCGCGTCACCGGGTTTATGGATGCCGCGGCATTCAGCGCCCATTTGCGCGATTGGCAACCGTGAACGACACTTGAGGAGGATAAATGGAGGAGACTACCGTGCAACGTGAAGATGTCCTGGGTGAAGCCATACAAATTCTCGAAATCGAGGGTATCGCCAACACCACGCTGGAAATGGTCGCCGACCGCGTCGCATATCCGCTTGATGACCTCAAGCGTTTTTGGCCTGACCGCGAAGCGTTGCTCTATGACGCCCTGCGTTATTTAAGCCAGCAGGTAGACGCCTGGCGTCGCCAGCTATTGCTGGATGAGACGCTGAGCGCAGAACAAAAGCTGCTGGCGCGCTATAGCGCACTGACCAAATGCGTCAGCAACCACCGTTATCCCGGCTGCCTGTTTATCGCCGCCTGTACCTTTTACCCGGATGCCCAGCACCCAATTCACCAGTTAGCGGAACAGCAGAAGCAGGCTTCGCTGGCCTACACGCACGAGCTGCTCACTCAGCTTGAGGTGGATGATCCGGAAATGGTCGCCAAGCAGATGGAATTAATCGTCGAAGGCTGCCTGAGCCGCATGCTGATCAAACGTAGCCAGGCCGACGTCGATACCGCCCATCGTCTGGCGGAAGATATCCTGCGCTTTGCCCGCTGCCGGATGGGCGGCGCGCTCACGTAATTCGGATTTCCCAAGCCCTGCAAGGCGCATATAATTCCCTGACACTTTCTGTGGCAGGGATTTCTATGCGTCCACTTCTCTGGGCCGCCGTACTGGGGCTCTGTTCGACCTCGCTGATGGCCGCCCCTCCTCGCGGTTTCTCTTTTGCCTACAAAGACTGGGAAGTCGCCTGCGATAATACCGGCACCTGCCGGGCAGCGGGCTATGGCGCGACAATGGGCGAAGTCAGCGTTCTGCTGACCCGTAGCGCCGGCCCCGGGCGGCAGGCAACCGCGCAGGTCACGTTTGCGCAGACCGACCACGATATTCCACCTGATGCCAGCGTAAATCTGTTTATCAACGATAACGATCGCGGAGCGCTTGAGGCTATCGACGACAGCCATTTTCATTTTGACAGTACACAAACCAGCGCGCTTATTACCGCCCTGGAGCAAAACGCTAAAATCGAGCTGGCGCTCAATGGCCAGCGCAAACGGCTGTCTAACGCGGGCAGCAGCGCGGTGTTCCTCAAGATCGATGAATTCCAGCAGCGGATCGGTACCGCCGATGCGCTGTTACGTAAAGGCGGCGGTGACGGCAGCACCGTCCTGCGCGCCATTCCCGCACCGGAGATCCTGAGCGCGTCGTTTATTCACAACGCCCAGCCCGTTGCGCTCAATGCGAAACAACAGCAGAAATGGCTGTCGCAATTGGAAAGCACGCTCAACCGCCAGTGTGATGACTGGCAAAACGCCGATATTCCGGCCAACGAACGGCAGATCACCGTCGCCCCGCTGGATAAAAATCACTCGCTGCTGCAGACTCTATGCTGGCGCGCCGCCTATAACGACGGCTACGCGATATGGGTTGTCGATAACACACAGGCCGCCAGGCCACAGCTGATAACCACTGATGCCTCCAGCTATAACGATGGCGTAATGACCTTCTTCAACAAAGGACGCGGCGTCGCCGACTGCGTTAACGGGGAAGAACGTGTGTGGGATGGCAAAACCTTTGTGCAAAGCCTCAAGTACAGTACCGGCATGTGCCGGGAAATCACCCCTGGCGGAACCTGGCAGCTTCCCACCTTTGTTAGCAAAGTTATCCCCCGCCAGCAACGAGAGGCCGACATACTCGCGCTGAAGACGTTGCACGATGCGGTACTAAAAGAGCAAAAACGCAACCCGGAACTCGCATTAGAGAACATTGCGGAACAGTTTCCCCTCAGCGGACACATCAGCCACTTTACCCTCACCTATGCCGACGACGCGCCGGTCTCGACGACCAAGCCAGCGGCGGATATCAGCGACGATGAGTGGCAGGCGTTTTTACATTCCGATATCAGCGCCGATTCGGAAAACGGCAAAGTCAGCTTCACGCTTATCGACCTCGACGGCGACGGCAAACGCGACCTCATCATCGATAGCTACGTCGGCGGCACCGGCCTGTTCAGCTATACCGGCGTGCTGAAACGCGGCGATAACACCTTTGAATCGGTGAACAATGCCGACAGCAATGACGACGATAACTTCGATGCCGGCGTGCCCGGCGCCCTTTACTCTATTAACGATCGCGGAGCGAACCAGTGGGGCCGCTGGATCAGAATCAACGGCCAGGTTTACGCCCTGTGGTTTAACGGCGTGTTTGGGGAAGATAATCTCTATCTGCTGCGTCCGTTCAACCAGAGCGACCTGACGCCGGCCATCACCATCCGCTACCGTTATAACCTCAATATCATTAGCGCTGCGGAAAACGAGCAGACCCCCACCCCCGCCTTAAACGATAAAGATAGAGCTGGCTTATTGAAGTCATTGGACGTCATGCAAGGTAGCCTGCTAAAGGATAAATCTTCTGACGATAGCGATGAGCCGATTTGCCCGATCCCGCCTGGCACTGCGAAAGACGATGCGGACAGCTACTATGGCGGCGCTGCAGGACACTATACTGTCGAAACGGTGGCGTGGATCCCGGTGTGGCTCAACGATAAATGCTTTATCGGCACGATTTTCAGCCATCATGGCGCTTATCGCCATGGAGTGGATGCGATCTTAACCATCAGTTCGCCGCGGGATGATGAAGAGCTCGTTGGCGATTACGATATCTCCGGAAAACGCCATGCCATCACCATCACCAGCGGCTGGAAAGTTCGCGAAGGCGATAACGGAGTGATGTGATTTTAAGCAAAACGCGCCTTTTGGCACAGAATTGCCGCAAAGATAAGCAATCAAACAATAAATAGAGAAATTTCATTGACGCAGTGGGCGGATTACGGTTTAATGCGCCCCGTTGCCCGGATAGCTCAGTCGGTAGAGCAGGGGATTGAAAATCCCCGTGTCCTTGGTTCGATTCCGAGTCCGGGCACCACTTATTCAGAGAACCCAGCCTATGGCTGGGTTTTTGCTTTTCTGCGGCCGGACTCTCCATCGAACTGCGTTCGATTATTCGCCGCAACGCGGCTCACCCCTTCGGGGCCAGCGCGACAAGCGCGCTGTTCAACGCCTGCGGCGTTAGTCCGAGTCCGGGCACCACTATTTAAAGAACCCGCCCAAAAGGCGGGTTTTTGCTTTTCTACAGCCTACCGCGAACCGTAGGCCTGATAAGCGCAGCGCCATCAGGCATTCAATGCCCATCGTTTTTACCTTTAACTTCAGCCATCGGTTATTCATCACTAACGCAGGCCTTCAGTTCGGATGTGACATACTGCATTGAGTCACATAAAAACGTTAAGATGAATCTTCGTTTCAGCCGCCCCTCTTTATAAGCCCCTAACGCAAAATAATAGTGCCAATTTATCTTCAACCCACTCTAATCAGAACGTATTTGAGAAAAATAAGAGCAATAGTAGCTTATCCGGTAATGAAAATTCATGCTAATGACTGTTATGATTGTGTCGAATATTTAATCACAACAGGAAGTCTGTGATATGCAAGAGAATAACGGAATAAGAATGGCTCTTTCTCCCGTACAACTAGCCGCCGTTCTGGCCGATAAATCCGTCAGTGAGGGGGAAACACTTAGTAATCGCCTCTGGGGTGGTCTAGGATTGGCCAACGGTCTGGTTGAAATGTTTGGTGCCGGAGTCATGTGCATAGCCCCCGAACCAACAATGATCACTAAAATCGGGTGTGTCATCGTGGGAACCCACAGCCTGGATACGATACAGGCTTCCTTTCGTCAGGTATGGACCGGTAGGCAGGTCAGTACCGATACATACAATTCTGTAGTATCTCTGGCCGAAAGTCTGGGTTCCGATCACCAAACTGCCGTGAACGTTGGAATGACTCTGGATCTTGCGATTCCTATGGGATTTGCGCTGACAATGGGTGCTATCCGCGTTGCTTCTATACGTGGAGGACGGATAAAACTGGCTGAACATGAATCTTTGAGGAGTCGCTCATCAGGTGGCCATACTCTCCAAAATCATGTTGGCAAAACGCCAGAAGGGCTGAGAATGAGACTAGATACTACTCCCCGATTAAAGTCTGTCAGTAGTTTCAAAAGTACCAGTGAAGCTGAGCGCTTAGTATCAGCCGTTATTCAGGACAATAAAACTCAGATAGAGATGTGGGTAAGACATCTACCACCTGGGATGAATGCAAAAATGCAGTTGGATCGCATATTTGCGAACCAGACGGGAATATTATTATTCAAAGGTGCGAAAGAAGTAACTACTTGCTACAAAGTCCGGGTGGTCATCGAGTTTGCGCACTGGCATGGAAAACCCTATTTTGTATTGACAGCCTTTCCTCTACCCTGAACACGGTTTGTACATGACAAAAATGAACCTGAATGAACTTAACAGCTTTATCACGGTTTACTTCGGGCAGGATTATGACCTTATCGATGATAGTGATGAGATCGACCCCAAAATTGACGCATTTATCGCCGATAGTCATCTCGCCATGAAGCATGGTCTTATCGCAGACATTGACCTTCTGCTGAAGGAAGCAGATAACCCGGAAGAGGAATTCAGGATGCGCTATGGTTCAGACTTTGATCCTCACCTGTGGGAAACAGATGCCCTTAGCTTCCTGAAACGGGTAAGAGATAGAATTAGTCATTCCCTGAATGAGGCGGAGCCGACAGGCCGTCAGTAACCCGCGGCTTCCTTACCACACTATCGGTTTGATCTGATTCAGCAAGATGTCGCTGAAAACGCTAGCGCCGCGTCGTTTTCTTTTTAGCGGGAAGGCGGAACACTTCACCATTCGGCTTAGCAATTCCCATACGGTACTGCGTCTCTCTGGCAGCCTTGTGGATGTCAGCAAACTCTTCTTTACGCGCCGGCGGCAGCTTCGCTTTTTTCAGGCATTTATTGCGGTGCATCCTAATCCATTCACGGTCGTTATCATCGACGCACGTCTGCATCACATCCACCCAGCGCGAAGCGGCCCGACGGTACAATCCACGGGCTTCCAGAGACTCGGCGATACTGTCCTTGATCATTCGATAATTTCTCTCACATATGCTAGCTAATTTGCGTATATAAATATAACCACGCCATCCGAAGAAATAATGAAAGAAAACCCCGATAATTTTATCCACGATAAATCTATGCCAGCTCAATATTGAGGGCATTTATAATATTAATTGCTGTGTGCATTAAAACTGCCGAAGCAGTAAGTACTTCCAAAGAGCATTTTTATCATATACCGCGGATTATCATCTGAGTTATTCCTGAACTACGGTTATACCTATCAATGATTGATTAAATTAACATAATACCGTTGTTGAGTAGCTTGTCGTAGATACCTTACTCTGTATTCATTTCCCTTTTTATCGCTTCTGTGCGGGACACTCCAGCAGTCTATTTTTAAAGATAAACAAACAGGCCTCATTAAAGTTGGCCAGCCCCAGACGTTCATAAAGCTCAATGCGTTTACGATACAGGCTTTTCACTGAAGTATTAAGCACCCCAGCAATTTGATCCATGGTCATTCCGGCCCTGAGCAAAGTCAACGTCATATGTTCCTGTGGTTTCAGACTGAAATTCTTGAGCCATTCTCGGGTCAGCCGCTTACTCTTCACATCAAGAAACAGGCTAAATAAATTAGCCATATCCGTCGGCGTCAAAGACATGTTGAGAAACCACTTCAGGCTCAGCAAATGCTCTTCCCGATGGCGCATATCAAGCATAATACAGCAGATACGTTTACCCGCTTCCGCTGCGCCAGGAATAAGATAATCATAAAAACAAAGCGGCGCCCGACTATCCACCAGCACCGAAAACTCCTCGGCATCACTCTCAAAAAGCTTATACTCAATCGAATGTAACTGGATGATATCTGGAAAGAAAATCCTTACCCCTTCAAAGAGATAGTGATCCTGAGTAACTAAAAACATTGTCGTTGCCACAAATCATCCCTTTAACAATAAAGCAACAAAACCCCTCCAGGGAGAATATGCACAGCGCCTGGTGGCGTGCTGACTATGGCGAGCAAAATAAAGCATGTGTTTGTCGTTTTAGTAAACCTCCAACCTCTCCATCTATAGTGAACGCTCCACTCCACGACTCTTACGTCATTTCCTAATTATCTGCCCTTCGGCTAATTATAAATAAAAAACTCGCACAAAAAAGAAGCTTTTCTACTATTGAGATTTTTTGTCAAAAATCGTCTTAAATATCTACAATAACAGCCTAACATTATGCGTGGAAAAGCGAACCAAAAACATTAAAACAGAATTTCGGACAGACCTTAACTTTTTCCAATTCAGTTAGTTATGCGTAACATCAGACAATTAATTATTCTATAAAAAGACAATTTCCAGATTTATCTTAAAACCACAGGTCTATTATTTGACATATTTTCAGGCAAACATATCAGGTGTACATTAATCGCTACCCCGTTATCGCGAGGAGATATTTTATTACCTTAAATAAGTAATCGCAGTCGCGTACCGTCAGGTAAAAACTCATTACCCATCCTTTTGCATTCAGCTAAAAGGCCGACGTGTTGTGCAATGGATTCTTGATGGACATATGGTAAATAGTTATGGGAAGATCAACGCGTTTCAATAAGTTATTCTTTTATCGCCGCACGACATTCTCGTTTTCAATTAGTTTATTGTTGTTAACGCCTATTCTGGCTCAGGGGGCTGAGTCGATATATGATCAGCATGTGCTACAGGCGCGTGAAGGTAATTACTCCCCTTTTCTCGATTATCTTCAGCAGTATCAACAACAACATGCCTTGACGCCCGAGCAAGTCGCCGACTGGCTACAAGTTGCCTCCTGGGCTGGACGTGATGAGGAAGTTATCCAGGTTTGGCAGCGCTATCAGGTTTATATGGCGCTACCGGCACGTGGTACGGCAGCAGCGGCGCAGGCTTACCGTAATCAAAAACGGTGGTCTTCGGCGCTGGCGCTTTGGGATCAAGCGCTCAGCCAACAGCCGATGAACGACGATTATCTTATTGGCCGGATTAAAACGCTTGCCGATGCGCGTCATGACGGGCAGGCGCTAAGTGAAGCCCGGCGCTTAGCCGCCACCACACCCAGCACCGCTCACCTGCAGACGCTCTCCTACGTCTATTTACGTCAGGGAAAAAGCTGGGACCAGCTGCTCACCGATATGCGCGCGCAGGAGCTTGCGCCGCAAAACAGAGAAACGCTCAATAGCTTGCTTGAGAGCCTGAGCAGCAATCGCATCAGTACTCCCGCGCTGCAATGGTCAACCAAAACCACCTTAACGCCTGCGCAGCAGCGAAAGCTGGAAATGGACGCGGCGGCGGAGTGGGTACGGCTGGCGGACACCCCTGCCCGCGGTGAACAGGAGCGCTTTCGCCTGGCGCAAGCGGCGCTCAACCGCTACGACGCGCTGTTCGCCCGTTGGCGTCAGGATCCGCAGGCCGCAGAGGATCTTGCCCGCGCGCGTATTGACCGCCTCGGTGCGCTATACACCCGCGGCGATTACCCCCAGGTCATCAAAGAATATCAGTCGCTGACCGCCGCTCAGCAGCCCGTTCCTGACTGGGCCATCGGCTGGGTCATCTCCTCTTACCTTGCGCAACAGAACGTCGAGGCCGCGCTGGCGATCGCCCGCCAACATCCCCTTTATCGCCCCGATCCGCAAGATGATCGGCATGAGTTATTTTACGCGCTGCTGGACAGCGGCCAGTATCAGGCCGCCCGCGACTATCTCGCCACAGTGACCAACGGTGTCCCCTACACCCGCCGCCTCTACGGCTCGCCGACGCCGCAGCCAAACGATCCGTGGCTGAACGCCCAATCGCTGAAGGTACAGTATCTACTGAATACTAATGCGCTGCCGGAAGCCGAACAGCTCTCCGGCCGACTGGCCGCCACCGCGCCCGGTAATCAGGGGCTGCGCATTGACTACGCGGCGATACTGCAGGCGCGCGGTCTACCCCGCGCCGCCGAACGGGAACTGAAAGCGGCGGAAGCGTTGGAGCCGTCGAATATCCCCCTCGAACGCCAGCAGGCCTACGTAGCGATGGATCTTCAGGAGTGGCGGCAGATGGAGCTATTAACCGATGACTTGCTGGCGCGCAGCCCTGAAGACCTGAGCACGCAAAAATTAGTCCGCGCTCGCGAGGTGCACCATATGTCGGAATTGCGTCTCAACAGTACTCAGGGGATCCACTCGGATAACCCGGTCAGCGGTAGCCACGATTTTAGCTGGGATGCGGCGATTTACGGCCCGCCAATCGCTGATAACTGGCGGCTTTTCGCCGGTAATCGCTTCGCCAAAGGAAATTTTGATGAAGGAAAAGGCTCCAGCCGCCAGCTCTTTGGCGGTATCGAATGGCGCCCGCGTGATGCCTGGGCTGAACTGGAAATCTCCAACAACAATTTCGCCGGCGACAACAAACCCGGCGCCCGGCTGTCCGCCTGGCAAAGTTTCAACGACCGATGGCAGATTGGCGGCGAGGTCGAACGTCTGTCACGGCAGACGCCGCTGCGCGCGCTGCGCAATGGTATCAGCGCCAACCGCGGCGAGGGCTGGATTCGCTGGTATCAAAACGAACGACGCGAATATCGCTTCAGCGCCGCCGCCAGCCGCTTCTCCGACCATAACCGTCGTCAGGAATACACTTTTTCCGGCAAAGAGCGGCTCTGGCAATCGCCAACCATCACGCTCGATCTGGAACCTGGGCTCTCCGCCAGCGCCAACAGCCGGGCGGATACCCTCTACTACAACCCGAAACGCGACTTCTCCGCCACCTCGGCGCTGGTCGCCGATCACGTCATGTATCAGCACTACGATACCGTCTGGAGCCAGCAGCTTGCGGCAGGCGGCGGCGCCTACTGGCAAAAAGCGTATTCAGCCGGCGCTATCGCCATGTTCGGCTACGGCCAGCGTATTCGCTGGAACAACGTGATCGACACCGGCGTGATGCTGAACTGGGACAAGCGCCCTTACGACGGCAAACGCGAAAGCAATCTCTCCATTGCCCTTGATGCGAATTTACGGTTTTAAGGATAAACATGGTCAACAAAAGTATCCGCATCAGCCTGATGGTTATCGGCTGGCTCCTGATGACCTGCGCGCTTCGCGCAGAGACGATTCCTTTTCTGCCGCCGGAGGCGCGGCCGCAGCCGGAGGCGAATAAGCCCTGGCCGCAGAATAAGTTTCTGGTACTGGCCTATCACGATGTAGAAGACGATGCCGCCGATCAGCGTTATCTGGCGGTGCGTACCAGCGCGCTCAACGATCAAATCGGCTGGCTGCTGCACAATGGCTATAAAGCTGTCAGTGTACAAAATATTCTCGACGCTAACGCGGGGTTAATCACCCTGCCGCCGAAGGCATTTCTGCTGAGTTTCGATGATGGCTACAGCAGTTTTTACACCCGGGTCTGGCCGCTGTTAAAAGCCTGGAATGTACCGGCTCTGTGGGCGCCGGTAGGCAGCTGGGTCGATACGCCGGGACAGAAAAAAGTCGATTTCGGCGGTCTGATGACTCCGCGCGAGCGTTTCGCCACCTGGGAGATGGTGCGCGAGCTCGCGCAATCGCCGCTGGTTGAAATCGGTGCGCATACCTGGGCTTCACACTACGGTATTCAGGCCAATCCGCAGGGCAGCCGCGAACCGGCGGTTGCCAACCGCTTTTATGATAAAGCCAGCGGACGCTACGAAAGCGACCAGCAGTTTCACCAACGCATCGATACCGACGTGCGCAAAGTGAGCGACAAAATCGCCGACGTCACCGGCAAAGCGCCGCGCGCCTGGGTATGGCCCTACGGCGCCGCCAACGGCACATCGCTGGCTATCGCCAAAAATCGCGGCTATCAACTGGCGTTTACCCTCGGCGATGGTCTGGGCGACGTGCGCGATCTGGATAATATTCCCCGTCTGCTTATCTCCGGTAATCCGTCGATCAAGGCTTTCGCCAGCCAGGTGACGCAAATCCAGGAGCGTGAACCGGTTCGGGTGATGCACGTCGATCTTGATTATGTCTACGATAAAGACCCGTCTCAGCAGCGCAAAAATATCGATAAGCTGATCCAGCGCGTCTACGACATGAAAATCACTCACGTTTTCCTACAGGCCTTTTCCGATCCGCTCGGCGACGGCACGGTGAAAGCGCTCTACTTCCCCAACCGCCGCCTGCCGATGCGCGCCGATCTGTTTAATTTCGTCGCCTGGCAATTGCAGACGCGCGGCGGCGTCAAAGTGTATGCGTGGATGCCGGTGCTGGCGTTCGATCTGGACGGTTCGCTACCGCGCGTACAGCGCTGGGATGCACAGAGCAACACGCTGCGCCAGGCCACTCGCCCCTATGTACGTCTGTCGCCATGGAATAGCCAGGTGCGCGATGAGATCCGCGATATTTATCAGGACCTTGCCCGCTACGCGACCTTTGACGGCGTGCTGTTCCACGACGACGCGGTGCTGACGGATTACGAAGATGCCGGCGCCGGGGCGATGGCCGCCTGGCGGGCGGCGGGCCATCGGGAGGATATCGCGCAGATCCGCCAAAACCCCGCCGCGCTGCACGCCTGGACGCGGTTTAAAAGTCAGGCGCTTATCGACTTCACCCGCATGCTCAGCCAGAGCGTGAAAGCGATTCGCGGCCCGCAGGTGAGAACCGCGCGCAATATCTTCGCCCTGCCGATCCTGCAGCCGGAAAGCGAGGCCTGGTTCGCGCAGAATCTGGATGATTTTCTGGCGGCCTACGACTGGACGGTGCCGATGGCGATGCCGCTGATGGAATCCGTTCCGGTCGCGGAAAGCGATGCGTGGCTGGCTCGCCTGGTGCGCGCCGTCAGCGCCAGGCCAGGCGCACTGAATAAAACCATTTTTGAGCTGCAGGCTAAAGACTGGAATCTCCCGCAGCAGAACGCCATCCCTGACCAACAGCTGGTCGACTGGATGCGGACATTACAGCTCAACGGCGTCAACAATTACGGCTACTACCCCGACGATTTCCTTAATAATCAGCCTGATATCTCGAAAATCAGGCCCCTGTTTTCATCGTACTGGTATCCCAACAATGACTGATCGCATTATCGCATTTTCGATTTTATGCCTGGTTTTCGGGCTGCCTCTGGGCGTGGCCGCCGTTTTCACCGGCGAGTTGATACTGGATTTCGTCTTTTTTTGGCCGCTGTTTATGTCGGTGCTGTGGATAACCGGCGGGCTCTACTTTTGGTTTCAACTGGAGCGCCACTGGCCGTGGGGTAAAGAGACCCCGCCGCCGGAGCTGGCAGGTAATCCGTTGATCTCCATTTTGATTCCCTGCTTTAACGAGGAGAAAAATGCCCGCGAGACCATCGAAGCCGCGCTGGCGCAGCGCTATCGCAACATTGAGGTGATCGCCATCAACGACGGCTCCTCCGACGATACCGCCAGGGTGCTGAATCAACTGGCGGAAGAGTACGCTCTGCTGCGGGTGATTCATCTGGCCGAAAATCAGGGGAAAGCGGTAGCGCTGAAAGCCGGCGCCGCCGCCGCGCGCGGGGACTTGCTGGTGTGCATCGACGGCGATGCCCTGCTCGATCGCGATACCGCCGCCTACCTTGTGGCGCCGCTGATTCAGTATCCCCACGTCGGCGCGGTGACCGGCAACCCGCGTATTCGTACCCGATCGACGCTGATTGGCCGCATTCAGGTGGGCGAGTTCTCTTCGATAATCGGACTGATTAAGCGTACCCAGCGTATTTACGGCCGGGTGTTTACCGTCTCCGGGGTGATTGCCGCTTTTCGTCGCCAGGCGCTGGCGGACGTCGGCTACTGGAGCCCGGATATGATCACCGAAGATATCGATATCAGCTGGAAGCTGCAGCTACGCCATTGGGCGATTTTCTTCGAGCCGCGGGCGCTGTGCTGGATCCTGATGCCGGAGACGCTGAAGGGGCTGTGGAAACAGCGGTTACGCTGGGCGCAGGGCGGCGCCGAGGTTTTCCTGGTCAATCTGCGCCGCCTGTTTCGCTGGGAGCATCACCGGATGTGGCCGCTGTTCCTCGAATATGCCCTCTCCACGCTGTGGGCCTTCGCCTATGCGGTCACCATTTTTCTGTTCATCGCCAGCCATTTTGCCCCGCTGCCGGAAAACCTGACCGTCCGCAGCCTTTTTCCGCCGGAATTTACCGGGCTACTGCTGGGGGTGATGTGTCTGCTGCAGTTTATCGCCAGCCTGTACATCGAACGGCGCTATGAACGCGGCGTCGCCGGCTCGCTGTTCTGGGTGATCTGGTTTCCGATGGTGTACTGGATGATCGGCCTGTTAACCACCATCGTCGCCTTCCCCAAAGTCATGTTGAAACGTAAACGCGCCAGGGCTCGCTGGGTCAGCCCCGATAGAGGTAAAGGAAGAATGTCATGAACGAACAAACCCTGATATTAACCGAGCATCGTATGCTGCCGCGGATCTTTGACGGCGTGTTAACCGCTATCGCGTGGGCCGGCTTCGCCTTTTTTCTGTATGCCAACCTGCTGATGCAGTTTACCGAGCGCGGTAACGACAGCTGGGACGCGATTATGGCGTCGTTTAATACCGTGCTGGTCTATTTACTGGTGGCGGCAATTAACGGCTGGCTGCTGATTTTGTGGTATCAGTACAATCTACGCCGTTATAACGCCCGGCGGCACGGCAGCATGGCCTCGCTGCGCCATGAAGAGCTGGCAGAGAGCTTTAATATCGCTCCGCAAATCATTTCCGAGATGAGCCAATATAATCTGCTGACGGTATACCACGACCAGATTGGCAGAATCATTGATTTAAAAATCAATCAGAACGAGGAAGACGAACGCTAACGGGACCACCAAAAAGGCCGCATCACGTGCGGCCTTTCCTCTTTCAGCCCGGTGAGATTACTGACCGCCGGCTTTCTTAATCGCCGCATCCAGCGAGGCTTTGTCAGCCAGTCCCGGGAAGACGGTAATGGTCGCTTCGGTCGCGCCGGTAGTCGGCATAACAATCACGCCAGGCGTACCGCTTAAGCCAATCTCCTGCGCCAGCTGGTTAATGTTGTCCAGCGCCGGTTCGACGTCCGCCGCTTTTTTGGCGTCAAAGTTCACCTTTTTCGCCTGCTGCTGAATATCCGCCGCCGTCAGTTTACCTTCGTTATGCCCGGTGGCGTAAACGCCGTTGTGGTAAGTCAGGTAGGCCTCGGCCCCTTTCTGCTGATATATCTGCAGACCGGTTTTCGCCGCGTCCAGCGAGGTTGCCCAGCGGCTGCCGAAAATCGGCCACTCTTTGAAAGCAAAGCGGGTTTGCGGATGGTCTTTAATTACCTGCTCCATAACCGGCGCGAGGCGGCTACAGTAGATGCATTGATAATCGAAGAACTCGATAACGGTAACTTTACCGTTAGCCGGGCCGTAGGTTGGCGTGGCCTTATCCTGCGTCAGCTTGTCGGCATTCTTGATTACCGCCTGGGTAGCGGCGCTGGCCTGCTGTTCCGCCTGAATTTGCTGCAGCTTTTGGCTGGCCTGCAATAGCACTTCCGGATGAGCGACCAGGTAGTCAGCGGCGATTTTGCCAATACGCGCTTCCTGCTCCGCGGTGAACGTCGCGGCCGGCGCGTCAGCGGCGCTGGCCAGCGCCGGCAGCAGGGAAGCGCCCGCCAGGGCGAGAATAAGTAGATTCTTGATGCCAGACATATTGAAAAGTCCTTACGAAAAAGTAGACGGCAGGTGAGCCTAATCGGACAAAATATCATCCTTTGGCGGCGAATCATTGTCAGTCTATGCATTGATTCGTAACTTTATTTGTCAGACGTCACGCTTCCCCCTACGGCTTGAAGGGTGGTCAGGGGCGAAGAACGGGAGTACCCTGCGCCCATCTTTTTTGATCGACATTATTTGCAATACGAGCCAGGCATGAACGAAATATTAAGTCAGTGGGACTTCGCCGTCATTTTGCTACAAATCATCGCCATCGATTTGTTATTAGGCGGCGATAACGCGGTGGTCATCGCCATGGCCTGCCGCAAGCTGCCGGCGCATCTGCGCACCAAAGCCATTGTTATCGGTACTCTCGGCGCGATTATCGCCAGGGTCGCGCTGCTGGCGGTGGCAATCTATTTACTGTCGTTGCCGTGGCTAAAAATCGTCGGCGCGCTACTGCTACTGTGGATTGGCATTAAGCTGGTCGCCAACGAGGAAGAAGAGAGCGATATCAGCAGCTCAAGCAGCCTATGGCGCACCGCCGTCACCATCACCGTCGCCGATGTCATCATGTCGCTGGATAACGTACTGGCCGTGGCCGCCGCCGGTAAAGGCCATCTGTTACTGGTGGCGCTGGGGGTATTAATCAGCATTCCGATTATTGTCGCCGGTAGTAAGCTGGTGTTGGCAATCCTGACCCGCTTTCCCTCGGTCGTATTACTGGGCGGCGCGCTGATTGGCTGGATTGCCGGTTCAATGATGATAACCGACCCGACCTTTGTTCAGCTGTTCCCCCATTCCCCGAATTATCTACATTTTGTTGCCGGGGCCATTGGCGCGGCGTTGGTGCTGCTGGAAGGATGGCGGCGCAACTACCGCTCCGGTACCCCAGAATAATCACTGAACGCCGTCACCCCCGACGGCGTCAAGTTTTCGCCACTTTTCTCCGCCACCCTTTCTCATTTGCCCTACGCTTAATAGAGCCGCCTGATCCAGGGATTCTGTGACCAGATTTTTGAGCATAAATGAGATAAAACCATGGAATTAAAGGATTATTATACCATTCTGGGGGTTAAGCCAACGGACGATCTGAAAACCATCAAGACCGCCTATCGCCGTTTGGCTCGTAAATATCACCCCGACGTCAGCAAAGAACCCGATGCCGAAGCAAAATTCAAAGATCTCGCCGAAGCATGGGAAGTTCTCAAAGACGATCAGCGTCGCGCCGAATATGACCAACTTTGGCAGCACCGCAACGATCCGCAGTTCAACCGCCAGCAGCACGCCCACGAACAAAGCTACAGCCAGCAGGACTTCGACGATATCTTCTCCTCGATGTTCGGCCAGCATGCGCATCACGCCCGCCGCCAGCGCGCCGAGCGCGGCCACGATGTCGAAATCGAAGTGGCGGTGTTCCTCGAAGAAACCCTCGCCGAACAGACTCGTACCATCAGCTACAAGCTGCCGGTCTATAACGTCTTCGGCATGGTTGAGAGTGAAACGCCGAAAACGCTGAATGTGAAAATTCCGGCGGGGGTCAGCGATGGCCAGCGTATTCGCCTGAAAGGTCAGGGGACACCGGGCGAAAACGGCGGCCCGAATGGCGATCTGTGGCTGGTGATTCATATCGCGCCGCATCCGCTGTTCGACATCAACGGTCATAACCTGGAGATCGTACTGCCGCTGGCGCCGTGGGAAGCCGCGCTGGGGGCGAAAGTCACCGTACCGACGTTAAAAGAGAGCATTCTGCTGACAATTCCAGCGGGTAGTCAGGCGGGACAACGGCTGCGTATCAAGGGCAAAGGGTTGGTGAGCAAAACCCACACCGGCGATTTGTTCGCCGTCATCAAAATCGTTATGCCGCCAAAACCAGATGAAAAAGCGCGTGAGCTCTGGCAGCAGCTCGCCGAAAGCGAAGCCAGCTTCGATCCGCGTAAGACATGGGGGAAAGCCTGATGGCTAAAGTAACAGTGACGTTTACCATCACCGAGTTGTGCCTGCGCACCGGGGTGTCGGAAGAGGAGCTGACGGAAATCGTCGGCTTAGGGATGATTGAGCCGCACCAGCCGCAGGCTGAAACCTGGCTGTTTGACGACAGCGCGGTGACGATTGTGCATCGCGCTGTGCGCCTGCGTAACGAGCTGGAGCTGGACTGGCCGGGGATTGCGGTGGCGTTGACGCTGCTGGATGAAAATGCGCGACTCACCCGCGAAAATCGACTACTGCAGCAGCGTCTGGCCCGCTTTTTGACCCACAGCTAAGCGGAATTCCCGGGTCGCGGCGTTCCGCCTTACCCGGGCTACAGGTCGCTCACAGCGCAAACCGTAGCCCGGCTGAGCGTAGCGAAAGCCGGGATAAGCGCTTAATCCGGCAGCGAGCCGGCGAGATTACGCGCGGAGACGCTCTCGCTCACCGGGGCTGGCGGCTCGGGCGCCTTTACCGGCGCGGCCGCTGGCGCGGATGCCGGAGCGGAAGACGCCGGCTGAATCTCAAGAAACGAGGCCAGCATTCTGCGCAGCGTCTCCGGTGGCGTATCTTCCGCCAGCAGCGCCGCCAGCATTGACGGCAGCCGGCTATCAACTTCACCCAACGCTAACCCTGCCAACAGCGCCGTACGCGACATATCCCCGCGATCGCCGCGATGATGGGCCTCAATTTTCGCGTCCGCAAAGCGCTCGCTGGCGCTGATATCCGGGCGCAGGTATATCAGAACCTTTCTGCGATCCAGAGTCATAGACGCTCCTTAACCAATAATTTTCAGACCACGCACGAGGGCGAACTGCGGCTCGTCGGCCACCACAAAGCGATCTTCGCGCAGCCCCATACGTTCGCGAATCGCATCGGCAACCAGCGGCGCGCCGCCGCCAATCACGATGGCGTGCGAATAGCCTTTAAAACTATCAATCGCCGTCAGAACGCGAGTCGTCAGGCGTTCGATGCTATTGGAGATAACCTTTTTCACCTCGGATACCGCATCCGGATCGTTGATGTTATCGGTCAAATACTCTTCGTCGTGGCGGTTGATGATTATCTGATCAACGTTATAACTGGAGGTATCGGTATTCGCCCGCGCCAGCGCCAGCTTAACGGCGTCGGTCACCAGCGACACGCCCAGCTTCGGGTCGCCGTAAATGCGCGAAACCGAGGTCATTTGCCCGGCCACCATCGAAATATCCAGCGTGGTGCCGCCGAGGTCGACAATCAGCACCGAATGCGACGGTTTCAGCTCATCACACAGGCTGATACCCGCCGGAATGGATTCCGGACGCACGGTGACTTTGGTGATATTGAACACCACGCCTTTATTCAGTTTAACTTCGCGAAGCAGGCTCTTTTTCTTACGCTCAATGTTATCAAGACGATATTGCGCATCTTCATCATAAAATTCAGTCAGCGGCAGGGTGACCACAATCTCGACATCCTGCGGTTCCAGACCGCTGGTCAACAGCGCATGGTGGACAGCGATGGAGTTCAACGGGCTGTATTGCCAATCAATATTGTTGGTGGGTAACGCATCGGGGGTGATCAGGTCGAAAGAGTACTTTTCATCATCCACGGTGTAGTTAAATGGCTTCCCGGCGCCGAAGGTGGCAGACCAGCCTCGTTTAAAACTATTGGGGCTGATATGGGTGAAAGTTTCGCCATCTTGTTCCCACAGCATTTTGATATTGGTTGAACCATCATCGATAAAAATGCGCATCGCATTGCTCCATCACTGAGACAAAGAAGAGAAAATGTAAGACCCAAAAAGAGTAGCAAGAGTTAAAAAGCAGCGCAAGAGCACGAAAAAGAGACAATTCCGAGTTTTATTTGAGAAACAATGGAGATTTCGATTAACCCATTGAGTTCAAATAGAGAATTTATAGAGACAAAACAGAGAACTAAAAATTTTCATTTCTGTCTATTTTAAACGCTATTTTTGTGCAAAAAGAGAGCACCCCTCCCCTCTTTCGCCAGCGGTTTGCGCACGCTTTTTACACCTGATTGGGTACCACAATCGGCCGTTCCGGCTCGACGACATTTTCCGGTACCCGACGATATTTATCCAGCAGGTGAATCTGAATACGTCGCAACATATCGCCATTCAGCTTGTAATAACGGAAATAGAGAAACAGCGTCAGGGCAAAAAAGAGCGTCGGCAGCGCAATCATTATCGCCTGCATCCCCAGCAGCGTGTGGGACGACTGCACAACATTCGGCACGTAGCCAATAATACCCAGCACGATGGCGATAAACCAGGCCGCAAACGCCGAACCAGCTTTGACCACCAGCGTCTGCACCGAGTAGGCGATACTTTCGCAGCGGATATTCATCGTATATTCGCCGTAGTCGACGGTATCGGCCACCATAATGACCTGCAGCACCCAGAACAGCGCGGTGCCGATATTCAACAGCACCCCGGCCAGCGAAATCAGCGCGATGTTGTAAACGCCGCTCAGCGCCATCAGCAACAGCACGCCACAGCCCAGCACCGGCATGATCGATGCCCCCGCCCACAGAATGCGCCGCGACAGCCCTTTTACCAGCCGTGGGAACAAGATCAGCGTCAGTAAATTCGCCGCCCCGGCGTAGGACATGTAATACGGGAACATCTCCGCGCTGCCAATGACGTAGGTAAAGTAATAAATCGCGAAGCCGGCAATGATATTCGCCGCCGTGTTATAGGCCAGCGCCATGCCCAACAGGCAGGCCAGCTGATCGTTTTTATAGATGAGCGCCACCATCTGACGCAGTGAAAGATGGCTGGAATCCTCGCTCACGCCGCTATCCGACGAATAAACCTCATGGACGTTGCGCAAGGTAACGAGGGTGGAAATTACGAAAAAGGCAATCAGCACCAGGGTAAACATCTGGAAACCGAAGCCGCGATCGGCGCCGCCGACGGCGCTGACAAACGGCAGTGTGACCCCGGCCGTCACAAACCCGGCAAGGCTGGCGAAAAAGCGCGGGTAAGGCACCAGCTGTTCACGTTCGCGTTTATCAAGGGTAATGGTCGGCACCAGCGACCAGAACGGCACATCCATGATGGTATAGGTGAAGCCCCACAGCAGGTAGGTCAGCCACACCCACGCCAGTAGCGCTCCGCCGCTGAAGTGATGGGCGCTGAACAGCATATACAACACCACCGAGTTGGTGATAGTTCCGATCAGGATCCACGGCTTGAATTTCCCCCATCGCGATCGCGTGCAGTTGACGATCCAGCCCATGATCGGATCGGCTATCGCATCAAGGATCCTCGCCACCAGAAACAAGGTGCCAACCACCCCAACCGATAGGCCAACAATATCGGTGTAGTAATACATCAGATACATGTAAACGATACCGATAGCGAAATCTTTACCAAAAGCACCAAATCCGTAGCTGAGCTTTGTTGTCATTGAAATACTCATAGGGTATAGGTCGCTGTCGCCAGCGCCTCCTTCAGCGTTTGATAGAGCATGGCAGGCGCCGCCGGGCCAGATCCCCCCGGCGGCATGAGAAGATTAGCGGTGCAGCCAGTCCGGCAGCCAGTCGCCGTGGCTGGCGATCAGATCGTCCACCAGCGCGTAGATCTCTTCGATCCCCAGCACCGCAGCGGTGTGCGGATCCATCATCGTGGCGTAATAAACGTAATCCCGGTCTTCGTTGAGGATCGCCTGCGTCAGCAGCGTCTGCACGTTGATGTTGGTCTGCATCAGCGCCGCCAGATGCGCCGGCAGCGCGCCCACTTTCGTCGGCTGGATGCCGTTGGCGTCCACCAGGCAGGCAACTTCCACGCAGCAGCCCTGAGGCAGGTTGTCGATAAGATTATCGTTGCGCACGTTGCCGTACACCACGCTTGGCTCGCCGGTCCAGATAGCGTTCATGATGGTGCTGGCATACTCGCGCGAAGGTTTAACCTCGATCCGCTCGCCGCTCTTATAGCTCTCCAGCTCTTTATGCCAGTTGGCCAGCTGCTCGACGCAGCGTTTGGGGTACTCATCCAGCGGTACTTTATAGCGGGCGATAAGATCGTCGCGTCCCGGCTTGATAAACCATGGCGTGTATTCGGCGAAATGCTCCGACGATTCGGTGACAAAGTAGCCCAGCTTTTTGAACATCTCATAGCGGACGATGTTTTCGCAGCGCGGATTGCCGTGCAGGTTCGGTTTCGGCGCCCGCCCTTCGGCGTAGGCCTGCAGCAAATCGGGATAGATACTGACGTAGCTGCCGTCCGCGAGCTTTTTCTCCAGCGACAGATAGAACGCCATATGGTTAATACCCGCGCAGCGGTAGCGTAAATCCGCCGGGTCGAGGTTAAGGTCGCGCGCCAGCTCTTCCGCTGTGCCTTGCACCGAGTGACACAGACCCACCTGCTTGATATGCGGGTAGCGGGCGTACATCGCCCAGGTGTTCATCGCCATCGGATTAACGTAGTTAAGCATGGTGGCGTTTGGGCAAACCTCGGTCATGTCGTCGCAGATAGCCCACAGGTGCGGGATAGTGCGCAGCGCGCGCATAATGCCTCCCGGCCCCAGCGTATCGGCAATGGTCTGCTCAAGGCCGTGACGTTTACAGACTTCGAAATCGGTGACAGTACAGGGTTCATAGCCGCCAATCTGGAAGGCGACGACGACAAAATCGGCGTCGCGCAAGGCGGTTTTACGATCGCGATGGCAGCTAATTTCGCCATTCGCACCGACGGAATCCATCAGCTTTCGCACCACGGTATGCGACTCTTCCAGCCGGGTTTCGTCGATATCCATCAGCGCGATATGCGCCGATTTCAACGCCGGGCGCTGGAAAACATCACCGAGAATATTTTTAACAAACACCGTCGAACCGGCGCCGATAAAGGTAATTTTTGGGGCGGACATCGCGCTCTCTCCATCAGGTCATTGAACACTTTCAGAGTGGCATGCCGCTCGCCGTTGCGCTGCCCCGTTCCCACCGGAGCATTCCCGGAAACTCAGATCGGCCATTGAACGCCACAAAATCTGAGTTTTTGGGAATAGATCGGCTTAAAAGGAGAGAAAACGGGCCGATGATTCCGCTAAGCTGTAATCAGTTCAGGCTAAAAACGCAGCCACTCTGACGATCCAGGAATCCGCCCATGATGGAACACCGCTTCACTTCCCTGCCCCCCGACCCGCACATGTGCAGCAGCGATGAAAAGCAGAGCCGCAGCCCGCTGGCGCTCTATTCCGAGTATCAGCGCATGGATATCGAACTGCGCCCCCCGCACGCCATGGCCACCAGCCACTGGCACGGCCAGGTAGAGGTCAACGTGCCGTTCGACGGCGACGTGGAGTATTTGATTAACAATGAAGTGGTGCGCATTGAGAAAGGCTATATCACCCTGTTTTGGGCCTGTACGCCGCATCAGTTGACCCGCCCCGGCGACTGCCAGCAGATGGCGATATTCAACCTGCCGATGCATCTGTTTCTGTCGTGGCCGCTGGATCGCGAACTGATAAACCACGTCACCCACGGGATGGTGATTAAATCTCTCGCCGCCCAGCAGCTAAGCGCTTTTGAAGTGCGCCGTTGGCAGCAGGAGTTGAATCACGAGAATGAACAGATTCGCCAGTTGGCGATCGATGAAATCGCCCTGATGCTCAAGCGGCTGAGCCTCGCCGGCTGGCAGCCGATTCTGGTCAATAAGACCTCGCGCACGCACAAGAACAGCGTCTCGCGCCACGCGCAGTTTTATGTCAGCCAGATGCTGGAATTTATCGCCGCCCATTATGACCAGGCGCTGACCGTCGATGCCGTCGCCGAGCACGTTAAACTCAATCCGAACTACGCGATGGGCGTTTTTCAGCGGGTAATGCAGCAGACCATGAAGCAGTACATTACCGCCATGCGCATCAATCACGTACGCGCGCTGCTGAGCGATACCGATAAGACCATTCTTGATATCGCCCTCACCGCCGGGTTCCGCTCCAGCAGCCGCTTCTACAGTACCTTCACCCGCTATGTCGGCATGCCGCCGCAGCAGTACCGTAAATTGAGCCAGCAGCGCCGCCACAGCCTCGCGCCGCCGCAGCCATAAAAAATGCCGCCGTGGTCTCCCACGGCGGCATTTTTCACAGCTTAAAACGGTTAGTCGTTGATACGTGGATGCTGCTGTACCAGACGGGCGCGTTTTTCCTGCAGGTCGGCGATTTCCTGATCGATATCTTCGATTTTATGTTCGATGTTATCGTAGTGCTCGCCCAGAATTTCTTTCGCTTCCTGGATATCGGACGCCGCCGGTGTCGCCCCTTTCAGCGGACGGTTAGCGGTCTCTTTCATCGACAGGCCGGTAATCAGGCCAATCACCGCAATCACCATCAGATAGTAAGCCGGCATCATCAGGTTCTGGGTGGTTTCCACCAGCCATGCCGCCAGCGTCGGCGTCAGACCGGCGATCAGCACCGAGATGTTAAAGGCGCTGGCCAGGGCGCTGAAGCGGATGTGGGTCGGGAACATCGCCGGCAGCGATGAGGCCATCACGCCGATAAAGCAGTTCAGCACCACCGCCAGCAGCAGCAGACCGGCGAAAATCAGGCCAATCACGTTACTGTTAATCATGATAAAGGCCGGGATAGACAACGCGAACAGCGCGACGCTACCCACCAGGATAAACGGACGGCGGCCAAAACGGTCGCTCAGCATGCCGATAACCGGCTGGACAAACAACATGCCGACCATGATTGCGATAATAATCAGTACGCCGTGATCTTCCGAGTAGTGCAGGTTGTGCGACAGGTAGCTCGGCATATAGGTCAACAGCATGTAGTAGGTCACGTTAGTGGAAATCACCAGGCCAATACAGGTCAGCAGGCTGCGCCAGTGTTTGGTGGCAATCTCTTTAAAGGAGACTTTCGGACCTTCCTGCAGGCCTTCGCGATCGCCCTGTTCAAGGGTATCCACGTGCTGCTGGAACGCCGGGGTCTCTTCTAACGCGTGACGCAGGTACAGGCCGATAATCCCCAGCGGCAGCGCCAGGAAGAACGGAATACGCCAGCCCCAGTCGAGGAAGTTCTCTTCGCCCACGACGCTGGAAATCAGTACCACCACGCCTGCGCCCATCACGAAGCCGGCAATCGAACCGAAGTCCAGCCAACTGCCCATAAACCCGCGTTTACGGTCAGGCGAGTATTCGGCCACGAAGATCGACGCCCCGGTATATTCGCCGCCTACCGAGAAGCCCTGCGCCATTTTACACAACAGCAGCAGAATCGGCGCCCAGATACCAATGGTGGCATACGACGGAATAAGGCCGATACAGAATGTACTTATCGACATGATAACGATGGTGATCGCTAAGATTTTTTGTCGACCGTATTTATCGCCGAGCATCCCGAAGAACAGGCCGCCGAGCGGACGAATCAAGAAAGGAACCGAGAAAGTACCGAGCGCGGCAATCATCTGCACGCTGGGATCGGCATCGGGGAAGAAGACTTTACCGAGGGCATAAGCCACAAAACCATACACACCGAAATCGAACCACTCCATCGCATTACCGAGCGAGGCCGCGGTGATGGCTTTTCGCAGCTTGCTATCATCGATGATAGTGACATCCCTAAGCGTAATCGGCTTTATTTTTTTCCTTTTAAGCATACTTTTCCTCTGTGCTATCGCCTTGAGCGCACGACTCCTCGCCAAATGACGAGGTCATTCGCGACGTACGTTGGGAGCGGCGAAGTGCTGTGCTCCACATTTCAAGCGTAGCAGGTTTGCCTGCACTGTCTTTCTGACAGAGTGTACAACCGAACCTGTTGACGCCTGCTCTGGCCTTAAATTAATAATTCACTTACCAAATAAGCAGTGACGAATTTACTTACGTCCCTTTTTACCCTACCAGCGTTTAAATTTGGGATCAACTTCACGAAAAATTCGCCCAGCTTAATTACAGAGCCAAATAAAATGAATAAGTTCAATCTCTGTTTCGCCGCCGATGTTTATTTCTGGACTTTATTAACGTCCATTTTTCAGCATATTCTCCGCAAAGCCAAAATAATTACCCTGCGTTATTTCCTGGAAAAAATACCCGACAAAAGTGCGGGATTGCGCTATAATCAGCCGCACTTTCGGCTCACAGCCGCTGTTTAACGGACCAACGTCCTGTTTTTCCCAGTAATCACGAGGAACGCCATGCAACTTCCACACTGCCCAAAATGCCATTCTGAATACACATATGAAGATAACGGCATGTACATTTGCCCGGAATGCGCCCACGAGTGGAACAATGCCGAGCCGGCCGACGATGCCGACGCGCTGATTGTAAAAGACGCTAACGGCAACTTACTTGCCGATGGCGACAGCGTCACCGTGGTGAAAGATCTGAAGGTAAAAGGCAGTTCTTCCATGCTGAAAATCGGCACCAAAGTGAAGAATATCCGTCTGGTCGAAGGCGATCACAACATCGACTGCAAAATTGACGGTTTTGGTCCGATGAAGCTGAAATCTGAATTCGTCAAAAAGAACTAATTAATTTTTTTTACACCAGCGCCATTATTTTTCCGGCGCTGGCGGCAACCTCGCCGGCGCGTACGAATATCAGCGGCGGATCGCGGCGAAATTATTTTGCTAATTTCGCGAAAATTATTCCCGAAATCTCCAGGCCGAACCGCGCGATCAATTCTCATTTCGTCTCTGCCTTCCCGCCACGCGGCAACGCATTTTCAGAAAAATTCACCCCGCTTTGCCGCCTGGCTTCTTTTGCCCGTCACCAACTACGCTTTAGGGGTCATTGGTTATCTGAGGTCATGGTTATGTCCCTGAGTCCTTACATTGCTTTTAGCGGCAACTGCGCTGCCGCCATCGCCTTCTATCAGCAGGCGCTGGGGGCGCAGCTTATCCACCAAATCACCTACGGCGAAATGCCGCAGAGCGCCCAGGATGCCGAAGATGGTTGCGCCTCCGGGCAACATCTTGCCGCCGACTGCATCGCCCACGCCAGCCTGCAGGTCGCCGACAGTATTTTGATGTTGAGCGATAGCCCCAGTAGCGACATGGAACATTACGCGGGATTCGTCCTCGTGCTGGAGCCGAAAGATATTGCTGAAGGCAAACACTGGTTTGAGGCGCTGGCCGATGGCGGGCGCATCGAAATGGCATGGCAGGAGACCTTCTGGGCCCACGGTTTCGGCAAAGTGGTCGATCGCTTCGGCGTACCGTGGATGGTTAACGTCGTCAAACAACCCTAATCTTCTCTCCAGGGCGGCTTCTCCGCCCTGTCATCTCACCGGCATTAACTCTTCATCCTGCGGTCATCGTGACTTAACAGGAATGTAACAAAAACGCGTCAGTATCGGCCCACGCTCAACGGGGAACCCCAAAGTGCTTAGTGAGGCTCGATAACCATGTACTTATCCAGACATCCGACCAGTTATCCCACCCGGTATCAGGAAATTGCCGCCAGGCTTGAACAGGAGCTGCGCCATCACTATCGCTGCGGCGACTATTTGCCTGCGGAACAACAGCTGGCGGCGCGCTTTGAAGTTAACCGCCACACCCTACGCCGCGCCATCGATCAGCTGGTGGAACGCGGATGGGTCCAGCGCCGCCAGGGCGTCGGCGTGCTGGTATTGATGCGCCCCATCGACTACCCGCTCAACGCCCAGGCGCGTTTTAGCCAGAATCTGCTGGAACAAGGCAGCCACCCGACCAGCGAGAAACTGCTGTCGGTGCTGCGCCCGGCCAGCAGCCACGTTGCCGAAGCCTTTGGCATCGCCGAAGGCGAAACCGTCATTCATCTGCGCACCCTGCGCCGGGTTAACGGCGTGGCGCTGTGTTTGATTGACCACTACTTCGCCGACCTGCGCTTCTGGCCGGTGCTGCAAACCTTCACCCATGGCTCGCTACACGACCTGCTGCGCGACCAACTCGCCATCGAACTGACCCGCGTACGCACCAAAATCAGCGCCCGCCGCGCGCAGGCGAAAGAGAGCAAGCTGCTGGAAATCCCCAATATGGCGCCACTGCTGTGCGTACGCACGCTCAATAGCCGCGAGGGCGAGACAGTCACGACGGAGTACTCCGTCAGCCTGACCCGCGCCGACATGATTGAATTCACCATGGAGCACTGAATGCACTTCGATACCGCCACCCGCCAGCGTTGGATGTCCGTGCTGGCCCACAGTGAACCGCAGGACCTTCTGGCGCGCATGCAATCGCTGCGGCTGGCGCCGGAGTATGAATTAATTCGCGCCCCGGAAACCGGGCTGGTACAGCTCCAGGCGCGTATGGGCGGCATCGGCGATCGTTTCTTTGCCGGTGACGCCACCCTGACCCGCGCCGCCGTACGCCTGGCCGATGGCACCCTCGGCTACAGCTGGATTCTGGGCCGCGACCGCCCCCACGCCGAACGCTGCGCGGCGATCGATGGCCTGCTGCAATCGCCTCACTATTTTCACACCTTAATGGAAACCCTCATTACCCCGCTGGAAGCACAACGCAGCGCGCGCCTCGACGCCCGCCGCGCCGAAGTCAACGCCAGCCGGGTCGACTTCTTTACTCTGGTTCGCGGAGATAACGCATGACATTACAAACCGCCTTTACCCTACCGGTGCAGGATGCCCAACACAGTTTCCGCCGCCTGCTGAAAGCAATGAGCGAGCCGGGAGTGATTGTCTCCCTGCAGCAGCTTCAGCACGGCTGGCAGCCATTGAATATCGCCTCCACCAGCTTGCTGCTGACCCTGGCCGATCACGACACCCCGGTGTGGATGGCCGCCGCGCTGCATAACGATCTGGTCAGCCAAAATCTGCGCTTTCATACCGGCGCGACGCTGGTGGAACAGCCGCAGCAGGCGGTATTTGCCGTCGCCTGCGACACCATCAGCGCCGAACAGCTTAATGTCCTTTCCGCTGGTACCGTGGCGGCGCCGGAAACCGGCGTCACGCTGATTGTTCAACTAGCCAGCCTGAGCGGCGGACGCATGCTGCGCCTGACCGGCGCGGGCATTGCCGAGGAGCGAATGATCGCCCCCCAGCTCCCGGACTGCATCATCGACGAATTAACCGAACGCCCGCACCCGTTCCCACTGGGCATTGACCTGATCCTGACCTGCGGCGAGCGCCTGCTGGCTATCCCGCGTACCACCCACGTGGAGGTGTGCTAAATGTATGTTGCCGTCAAAGGCGGCGAGAAGGCGATTAGCGCCGCTCACGCTTTGCAAGATCAGAAACGACGGGGCGATGGACGGCTTCCCGAACTGAGCGTCGAGCAGATAAGCGAACAGCTCAGCCTGGCGGTGGACCGGGTGATGACCGAAGGCGGTATTGCCGACCGCGAACTGGCGGCGCTGGCGCTGAAGCAGGCCAGCGGCGATAACGTCGAAGCCATTTTCCTGCTGCGCGCCTACCGCACCACCCTGCCGCGGCTGGCAGTCAGCGAACCGGTTGATACCGCCGGGATGCGCCTCGAACGCCGGATCTCCGCGGTGTACAAAGATATCCCCGGCGGCCAACTGCTGGGCCCCACTTACGACTATACCCACCGCCTGCTCGATTTTGCCCTGCTGGCCAACGGCGAACCGCCGTCGGTGCAGAAAGCCGGTAGCGAAACGCAGCCGACGCCGCACGTCTTCAACCTGCTGACGCAGCAGGGGCTGGCCAAAGCGGAAGCGGACCGCGGCGCGCCCCCTGACGATATCACCCGCACCCCGCCGGTCTATCCCTGCTCGCGCTCCTCGCGGCTGCAGCAGCTGGTACGCGGCGATGAAGGCTATCTGCTGGCGCTGGCCTACTCAACCCAGCGCGGCTATGGCCGCAACCACCCGTTTGCCGGCGAGATCCGCAGCGGCTACGTGCAGGTGGAAATCGTGCCGGAAGAGCTGGGTTTTAGCGTCAATATTGGCGAGCTGCTGCTGACCGAATGCGAAATGGTCAACGGCTTTGTCGATCCAGAGGATGAGCCGCCGCACTTCACCCGCGGCTACGGCCTGACGTTTGGCATGAGCGAGCGTAAAGCGATGGCCATGGCGCTGGTCGACCGCGCCCTTCAGGCGCCGGAATACGGCGAAGAGATAAGCGGACCGGCCCAGGACGAAGAGTTCGTGCTGGCGCACGCCGATAACGTTGAAGCCGCCGGCTTCGTCTCGCATCTGAAACTGCCGCACTATGTCGATTTCCAGGCCGAACTGGCGCTGTTGAAACGCCTGCAACGGGAGAACGAACGTGTCTAACCCACTGACTGGCTATAACTTTGCTTATCTTGATGAGCAAACCAAGCGCATGATCCGCCGGGCGATACTGAAAGCGGTGGCCATTCCCGGCTATCAGGTGCCCTTCGGCGGCCGCGAAATGCCGATGCCCTACGGTTGGGGTACCGGCGGGATCCAACTGACCGCCAGCGTTATCGGCGAGAACGACGTACTGAAGGTCATCGATCAGGGTGCCGATGACACCACCAACGCGGTGTCGATCCGCCAGTTCTTTAAACGCGTAACCGGCGTCGCCACCACCGAACGCACCGAAGACGCCACCCTGATCCAGACCCGCCACCGGATCCCGGAAACGCCGCTGGTGGAAGATCAGATCCTGATCTATCAGGTGCCGATCCCGGAGCCGCTGCGCTTTATCGAACCGCGCGAAACCGAAACCCGCACCATGCACGCCCTGGAAGAGTACGGCGTAATGCAGGTGAAGCTGTATGAGGATATCGCCCGCTTCGGCCATATCGCCACCACCTACGCCTATCCGGTGAAGGTGAACGGCCGCTACGTGATGGACCCTTCGCCGATCCCGAAATTCGATAACCCCAAAATGCACATGATGCCGGCGCTGCAGCTGTTCGGCGCCGGGCGCGAAAAACGTATCTACGCGGTGCCGCCCTATACCACAGTCGAAAGCCTCGATTTCGACGATCACCCGTTTAGCGTGCAGGAGTGGGATGAACCCTGCGCCATTTGCGGTTCGCGCCACAGCTATCTTGACGAAGTGGTGCTGGATGACAGCGGCCAGCGGATGTTTGTCTGCTCCGATACCGACTATTGCCGCCAACAGAGCGAGGCGCAGAAAAAATGAGCCAGCCGTTACTTACAGTTAATCACCTGACCCATCTCTATGCGCCGGGCAAAGGTTTTAGCGATGTCTCTTTCGAGCTGTGGCCGGGCGAAGTGCTCGGCATCGTCGGCGAATCCGGCTCCGGTAAAACCACGCTGCTGAAAGCGATTTCCGCTCGTCTGGCGCCGCAACAGGGTGAAGTGCGGTATCAACAGCGCTCGCTGTATGCCATGAGCGAAGCCGAACGCCGCCGCCTGCTGCGCACCGAATGGGGCGTTGTACATCAGCACCCGATGGACGGCCTGCGTCGCCAGGTCTCGGCGGGCGGCAACATCGGTGAACGGCTGATGGCGACCGGCGCTCGCCACTACGGCGACATTCGCGCCACCGCCGAACGCTGGCTGCAGGAGGTGGAGATCCCGCCTTCCCGCATCGACGACCTGCCGACCACCTTTTCCGGCGGTATGCAGCAGCGCTTGCAAATCGCCCGCAATCTCGTGACGCAGCCGAAACTGGTGTTTATGGATGAACCCACCGGCGGGCTGGACGTCTCGGTACAGGCGCGCCTGCTCGATCTCCTGCGCGGGCTGGTAGTGGAGTTAGGGCTGGCGGCGGTGATAGTCACCCACGATCTCGGCGTCGCCCGCCTGCTGGCGAACCGCCTGCTGGTGATGAAACAAGGACAGGTGGTGGAAAGTGGCTTAACCGACCGGGTGCTCGACGATCCGCATCATCCTTACACCCAGCTACTGGTGTCGTCGGTGTTGCAGAACTAACCCTCGGTGCCGTTCCCGGCGGCGCTACGCTTGGCCGGGCTACAAATTCAGCGTAGCCCGGCCGAGCAACGCGACGCCGGGGAGGCACGAATGCTAATGAGGCTAAAAATGAACGCTATACGCGTTGAAAACATCCATAAAACCTTTGTTCTGCACCAACAGCACGGCGTACGCCTGCCGGTGCTCGCCGACGCTTCGCTCACCGTTAACGCCGGGGAGTGCGTGGTGCTGCACGGCCATTCCGGCAGCGGTAAATCGACGCTGCTGCGCTCACTGTACGCTAACTATCTGCCGGACAGCGGTCATATTCATATCCGCCACGGCGACGAATGGGTAGATCTGGTGACCGCCACGCCGCGCAAGGTGCTGGAAGTGCGTAAAACCACTATCGGTTGGGTTAGCCAGTTTCTGCGGGTGATCCCGCGGATATCCGCACTGGAAGTCGTCATGCAGCCGCTGCTCGACCTCGGTACGCCGCGCGAAGAGAGCGCCGCTAAAGCCGCCCGCCTGCTGACCCAGCTCAACGTGCCGGAGCGTCTGTGGCATCTGGCGCCGTCCACCTTTTCCGGCGGCGAACAGCAGCGGGTCAACATCGCCCGCGGTTTTGCGGTCGACTATCCGATTTTACTCCTTGATGAACCCACCGCCTCGCTGGATGCCAACAACAGCGCCGCGGTGGTGGCGCTGATCCAGCAGGCTAAAGCCCGCGGCGCGGCCATCGTCGGTATTTTCCATGATGAAACGGTACGCGGTCAGGTCGCCGACCGCCTGCACCCAATGGGTATCACAGTATGATAATCAATAACGTAAAGCTGGTACTGGAAGACGAAACCATCGACGGTTCGCTGGAAGTGCAGGAGGGGCGGATTTACGCCTTTGCCGAAAGCCAGAGCCGGCTGCCCGGCGCCCTCGATGGCGAAGGCGGCTGGCTGCTGCCGGGGCTTATCGAACTCCATACCGATAACCTGGATAAATTCTTCACCCCGCGGCCAAAGGTTGACTGGCCCGCACACTCGGCGATGAGCAGCCACGATGCTTTAATGGTCGCCAGCGGCATCACCACCGTACTCGACGCCGTGGCGATTGGCGACGTGCGCGACGGCGGCGACCGCCTTGAGAATCTGGAAAAGATGATCAACGCGGTGGAAGAGACGCAAAAGCGCGGGCTTAACCGCGCCGAGCATCGCCTGCATCTGCGCTGTGAACTGCCGCACCACACCACCTTGCCGCTGTTTGAAAAGCTGGTCGACCGCGAGCCGGTCACCCTGGTGTCGCTGATGGACCACTCGCCGGGTCAACGCCAGTTCGCCAACCGCGAAAAATATCGTGAATATTATCAGGGCAAATATCAGCTCAGCGGCGAGCAGATGTTACGCTTCGAAGAAGAGCAAATGGCGCTGGCGGCGGCCTGGTCGCAGCCTAATCGCCAGGCTATCGCCGCAATGTGTCGGGAGCGCCAAATCGCTCTCGCCAGCCACGACGACGCCACTCATGAACATGTCGCCGAATCCCACCAGCTTGGCAGCGTGATTGCCGAATTTCCCACCACGTTGGCCGCCGCGCAGGCTTCGCGCCAGCACGGAATGAATGTGTTGATGGGGGCGCCGAATATCGTGCGCGGCGGCTCGCATTCCGGCAATGTCGCCGCGCATCAACTGGCCACCAGCGGCCTGTTGGATATTCTCTCTTCCGACTACTACCCCGCCAGCCTGCTTGATGCCGCTTTCCGCATCGCCGATAGCGACGACAACGCTTTCACGCTGGCGCAGGCTGTCCGTCTGGTCAGCAAACATCCTGCGCAGGCGCTGGGCCTGCATGACCGCGGCGTCATCGCCGAAGGCAAACGTGCCGATCTGGTGCTCGCGCACCGCCGCGGCGAGCACGTCCATATCGATCACGTCTGGCGTCAGGGAAAGAGGGTCTTTTAATGCCTGGAAAACTGATTTGGCTGGTCGGCCCCTCGGGGTCGGGAAAGGATAGTCTGCTGGCCGCGCTGCGCCAGCGTGAGCATCCGCAACTGCTGGTCGCGCATCGCTACATCACCCGCCCGCACCTGGTGGGCTGCGAGAACCATATTGCGCTCAGCGAGCATGAGTTTTTCACCCGCGCCGAGCGTAATCTTTTCGCGCTAAGCTGGCATGCCAACAATAATTACTATGGCGTCGGCATAGAGATCGACCTCTGGCTGCATGCCGGTTTTGATGTGGTCGCCAACGGCTCGCGCGCGCATCTGGCGCAGGCGCGGGAACGTTACGATGACGTGCTGGTACCGATTTGTCTCGAAGTCTCGCCATCGGTGTTGCGCCAGCGGCTTGAACAGCGCGGCCGGGAAAATGCCGTGGAAATCGCCCAACGCCTGCAACGCGCCGCGCGCTATAAACCGGCCGATTGCCTGACGTTGAATAACGACGGCAGCCTCGGGCAATCGGTAGAGCGTTTCTTCCAGCTGTTGCGCCAGCACGCCGGACGTGAAGAGAATCAGCATGCCTGAGGGTAAGGTAATACGATGAGCCTGACGATCCGCCTGACCGGCACCGGCGGCGCCCAGCAGGTGCCGGTCTTCGGCTGCGACTGCGCCGCCTGCCAGCGCGCCCGCGTCGATGCACGCTATCGCCGCCGCCCCTGCAGCGCGGTGGTGCGCTTTAACCATGCGGTCACGCTGCTCGACGCCGGGCTGGCGGATCTGGCGGAACGCCAGCCCGCTGGCAGCTTCCAGCAGATTTTATTGACGCATTACCATATGGATCACGTGCAGGGGCTGTTCCCCCTGCGCTGGGGGGGGGGCGATCCGATTGCGGTGTACGGCCCGCCGGATGACATCGGCTGCGACGATCTGTTTAAACATCCCGGCATCCTCGATTTTAGCCACACCGTTATCCCCTTCACGGTATTTGAATTACAGGGGCTACAGGTCACGCCGCTGCCGTTAATCCACTCGAAGCTGACCTACGGCTATCTGCTGGAGTCGGCGCACAGCCGGGTGGCATGGCTTGCGGATACCGCCGGGCTGCCGGAGAAGACGCTGAAGTTTTTACTTAATAATCAGCCGCAGGTGATTGTCATCGATTGCAGCCACGAGCCCAGAACAGAGACACCGCGCAACCACAGCGACTTGAATACCGTGCGCGCGCTGAACCAGGTACTTGGCTGCCCGCGGGTGATCCTCACCCATATCAGCCATCAGTTCGACCGCTGGATGATGGATAACCCGCTGCCAAAAGGTTTCGAGGCGGGATACGACGGCATGGAGATCGTGCTGGAGTAACCGGCGTCATGGCAATGGAAAATCAGTAATCGTCGTCGAGACGGCGCTGGTCGCTCTCCAGCTGGCGACGATCGCTATCAAGCTGGCGCTGGCGTTCATCCAGCTGGCGACGGCGGTCGTCAAGCTGGCGCTGGCGATCGTTATATTGCTGCTGGTTATCCCTACGCTGCTGGCGGCTGCCCTGATAGCTGCCGTCATCGTAGCGTCCGTCGTCATAGCGCCCGTCGTCGTCGTCGGAACGGCTGCTGCCCGGATTGTAGGCATCGTTGATGGCTTGCTGAATATTACCAATAGCGTCGTCAATAATATCGGCATGGGCCAGTTGGCTGCTCAGCGCCAGCGTGCAAAAAAACAGAGCGGTTGCGTAACGTTTCATCGTGGCCAGTCTCATCAGGGTACTGGTGGTACCTTAATCAACCCTATTTGCCACGTGTAGCGGAGGAATCTCAAATCCGCGCCATCGCCGCACGCAACGCCTGCGCCAGCTGCGTGCGGGTGAAAGGCTTGCGCAGTCGTTCAACCTCAGGCAACACCGGATTATGCGCCGGGCGCAAATCCTGGCCGCTAATCAATAGCAGTGCCACCGCCGGGAAGCGGCGTTGCGCTTCGTGAATGACCTCGGCGCCGCTCAGCCCCCCAGGGAGCATTAAATCGCTAATCAACAACGCGATATCCCCGGAGGCCGCCAGCATCTGCAGCGCCTGCTCGCCGCTTTGCGCCTCCAACGTCAGCCAACCCAGCTGATGCAGCTGCTCGCATAGCGTCTGGCGCACATCGGCTTCATCCTCCAGCACCAGCGCCAGCTGCTCGCCGCTCACCATCGGTTCACTAACCAACGGCGTTCGTTCATCCTCCGCCGCTGCCGTGGCTCGCGGTAGCTGCAAACGAACGGTGGTGCCCTGCCCCGGCGCGCTTTCAATTGCCACACGCCCGCCCGACTGGCGCACAAAACCGTACACCATCGACAGCCCAAGACCGCTGCCGCTACCGGTCTGTTTGGTGGTAAAGAAGGGCTCGAAAACCTGCGCTTTTATCTCCTGCGACATGCCGCAGCCGTGGTCAATCACCTCCAGCGCCACCATATCCTGACGCCGTCCATCGCTACGGGTGACCCGCTGGTTCCAGGTTCGTAGCGCGATAACGCCTGACCGCCCCTCCATAGCGTCGCGGGCGTTCATCACCAGGTTGATAATCGCGTTTTCCAGTTGCCCGACATCGATCCACGCCGGCCAGGCAGGCGACTGCGCTTCTATTTCGAGACGCAACGATGCGGGGAGCGAATGACGCATCAGTTCGCAGACATTCTCCAGCAACGGCTGCAGCGCCACCGCCTGCGGGTTCAGCGCCTGTTTACGCGAAAAGGCCAGCAACCGCTGAGTAAGCAAGGCGCCGCGTTCGGCAGCCTTCAGCGCCCGCGATATCCGCGGCGCATCGCGCTCATCCGGCTGTACCAGTTCGAGGCTGCCGATAATCACCGCCAGCAGGTTGTTAAAATCGTGGGCCAGGCCGCCGGTAAGCTGGCCGACGGCTTTCATTTTTTGGCTATGCAGCAGCGCCTCCTCCAGCCCCTGTCGCTCAAGGCGGTCGATCTCCATCTGGGTGGTTTTCTCCCGCAGCAGGCGGGTGGTGTGTTCAAGGGAAGCGGTATTACGGGCGAAAACGTTAAAGGCGCGCGCCAGTTCGCCAAGCTCATCACGCCGTTGCAGGGCCGGCACCGTCACGTTCTGCTCGCCGTGCGCCAGCCGCGACATCGCGCCGGATATCGCGTTCAGATTGAGGCCAAGATTACGATAGATATACCAGCCAGCGCACCCGGTGATCGCCAGCGCCAGCAGCGCGGCCAGCAGGATAAACGTGCTGATGGAGCGCAACTGCTGGTGGCTTTGCGCCGCTCGCGCCTCCGAAGCTTGAGCGACTCTGGCAACATATTGATTAATATCGCCATTAAGCAGCGCAACCAGCGCTTTGATATGAAACATATACCAACCGATCGCCAGATCGCTCTCTTCAAGCTGCGCCGATAGCGGCGCCAGCCGCGCCAGTTCGGCGTTGAAATCCGGCAGGATAAACGCCAGCGCAGAATCGCTATCGTTGCGCGGTAAAAAGCGTCTGATGTCATCGAGCTGCAGGACGATCGAGCGCGGCGTCGCAGTGTGTATCGCGGCGACGATCAACCGGTCCATCTCGTTTAAACGCTGAGGATCGATCGCCGGTTTACCCTCGCGATCGTTGAGATCCTGCAAATGGCGCAAATAGCTCTGGTTTTGATACAGCGCGCTCAGCAGTTCATTGCGCTGCAGATGGCGGCGTTGCCCGCGTTCCAGCATGCCGGCGACGCTCTGCTGCAGCTCGTTGCTACGGCGAATAATGCTCGCTACCAGCGCCAGTTCCTGCCGGGCCAACGGCGCCGAGGCCAACTGGCCCAACGAATGCTTCAGCGCCTGTTGGGTTTCCAGCAGCCGTTGCGCTTCGCTTTTATACTCCAGCGCGCCAACCACCTGCGACAACCGCACCGCCGCGGTGGCGACATTGGCGGTATCACGCGCCAGATTCATACTGCCGTTCATGTCGCTAAGCGTTTGCAGCTGCACCTGCTCCTGCAACTGACTGGCATGGCGAAAACCGAAAATCGCCACTCCGGCGACCATTAACGTCACCGCCACCATCAACAAGTTAAATGACAGCAGGCGACCGCGGGCGCTAACGAAAAAGTACGGATGGCGAGAAGGCATGGCGACTCCGGTCAGGCGTTTTCTCCCATCATTCCCGGACTGTCGCCGAAGGTGAAGAAAATTTCTCGGCGTAATTGTGATCTGCATTAACTATTCAAAAATATGACAATTATGAATGGCCGATGACATCACTCATTTACGTTGCGGTGATGAAGTGCCGACATCGACAACGCAGCCAGGAGAGCAGGCATGCAGGGAACACCGGTGCTATCCATGCGCAACATCGCCAAAGTTTTCGGCAAATTTTATGCGCTGAAAGGGGTGGATCTGACGGTCTGGCCCGGCGAGATCCACGCGCTGATGGGCGAAAACGGCGCGGGAAAAAGCACGTTGATGAAGATCCTCGCCGGCGCCTATACCGCCTCCAGCGGCGAGATCCTGATCGACGGACAACCACAGACGATCAGAGGCCCGAAGGATGCGCTGGCAGCAGGGATCACGCTTATCTATCAGGAGATGCAGCTGGCGCCGAATCTCACCGTCGCGGAAAACATTTTCCTCGGCAGCGAGCTTTCCCGCGGCGGTCTGGTACAGCGTAAAGAGATGGAGTCCCAGGCGCAGGCGGTTATCGACCGGCTCGGCGCGCAGTTCAAAGCCAGCGACCGGGTGATGAAGCTGACTATCGCCGAACAGCAGCAGGTGGAAATCGCCCGCGCGCTGCATCGCAACAGCCGCATTCTGGTGATGGATGAACCTACCGCCGCCCTCTCCTCGCGAGAAACTCAGCGCCTGTTTGAGCTGATTTTACGCCTGCGCGATGAAGGGATGGCAATCATCTATATCAGCCACCGCATGGCCGAAGTGTATGAACTCTCCGACCGGGTCAGCGTGCTGCGCGATGGCCAGTATGTCGGCAGCCTCACCCGCGACCACCTTAGCGCCCCCGAATTAGTGCGCATGATGGTTGGCCGTCCGCTTAGCGATCTGTTCAATAAAGAGCGCGATATCCCGCGCGGCCAGCCGCGCCTGCGGGTGCAGGATCTCAGCGACGGCGGCAAAGTGCATCCCAGCAGTTTGGTGGTGCACGCCGGGGAAATCGTTGGCCTCGCCGGGCTGGTCGGCGCCGGGCGTTCCGAGCTGGCGCAACTGATTTTCGGCGTCCGCAAAGCGACGGGCGGCGTCATTGAAATCGACGGCGAACCGGTGGTTATTCACTCGCCGCGCGAAGCGATCGACCTCGGGATCGGCTTTCTGACCGAAAACCGTAAAGAACAGGGGCTGTTTCTCGAACTGGCGGCGCAGGAGAACATCACCATGGCGACGCTTGAGCGCGACGCCAACTGGGGAATGCTCGACCGGAAGAAGGCGCAAGCCATCTCCGATGACGCCATCCAGCTGCTGAACATCCGCGTCCCGCATGCTCAGGTGCGCGCCGGCGGGCTTTCCGGCGGCAATCAGCAAAAGCTGCTGATTTCACGCTGGGTGGCGATCGGCCCGCGCATTCTCATCCTGGATGAACCGACCCGCGGCGTTGACGTCGGCGCCAAAAGCGAGATTTACCGCATCATGAATCAGATGGCCCGCCAGGGCGTCGCCATTTTAATGATCTCCAGCGAATTGCCGGAAATCGTAGGCATGAGCGACCGGGTATATGTGATGCGCGAAGGCGCTATCGCCGGCGAGTTGCAGGTTGGCGAGATCAGTCAGGAAAGCATTATGACGCTGGCGACCGGCGTGAACGATTCTCACCTTAAGGCAGGACAAGCATGAGCATACCGAAAGAGACCTCCGCGCCGGCGGCGAAATCCGCCTCGGCAAAAAAAATGCTGATGGGCGACCTGATGCAAACCGTCGGCATCCTGCCGATTTTAATCCTGATCGTCGCAGTGTTTGGCTTCGTCGCGCCGAACTTCTTTACCGAAAGCAACCTGCTGAATATTACCCGCCAGTCCTCCATCAACATCGTGCTGGCGGCGGGGATGACCTTTATTATTCTTACCGGCGGTATCGATCTGTCGGTGGGGTCAATACTCGGTACCACCGCGGTTGCGGCGATGGTGGTATCGCTCATCCCGCCATTCGCGATGCTGTCGATTCCGGCGGCGCTGATGCTCGGCCTGCTGCTCGGGCTGTTCAACGGCGCGCTGGTGGCCTTCGCCGGACTACCGCCGTTTATTGTCACCCTTGGCACCTACACCGCGCTGCGCGGCGCCGCCTATCTGCTGGCCGACGGCACCACGGTGATTAACTCCGATATTAGTTTTGAATGGATCGGCAATAACTATCTCGGCCCGGTGCCGTGGCTGGTGGTGATAGCGCTGGCGGTCGTGGCGGTGTGCTGGTTTATCCTGCGCCGCACCACCCTCGGTATTCATATTTACGCCGTTGGCGGCAACATGCAGGCGGCGCGGCTGACGGGGATTAAAGTCTGGCTGGTGCTGCTGTTCGTCTACGGCATGAGCGGGCTGCTTTCCGGGCTCGGCGGGGTGATGAGCGCCTCGCGGCTGTACAGCGCCAACGGCAACCTCGGCGTCGGCTATGAGCTGGACGCCATTGCCGCGGTGATCCTCGGCGGCACCAGTTTCGTCGGCGGTATAGGCACCATCACCGGTACGCTGGTGGGGGCGCTGATTATCGCCACCCTCAACAACGGCATGACGCTGATGGGCGTCTCCTACTTCTGGCAATTGGTGATCAAAGGGGCGGTGATCATCATAGCGGTGCTGATCGACAAATACCGTACCCGACACCATCAAAGTGCATAACAACAACATCTTACCTGCGAGGAAAAGCGAATGCGTTTAAAACCTATAGTGACCGCGCTGTGTGCCGGCGCGCTGCTGGCCGCCTCCCCTTTTGCGTCGGCCAAAGATCTACAAGCGATAGGCGTGACGGTGGGCGACCTCGCCAACCCGTTCTTCGTGCAAATCACCAAGGGGGCCGAGCTGGAAGCGCGCAAGCTGGCGGGGGATAAAGTGAAGGTCACGCTGGTGTCGAGCGGCTACGACCTGGGGCAGCAGGTGGCGCAGATCGATAACTTTATCGCCGCCAAAGTCGATATGATCATCCTCAACGCCGCTGATTCAAAAGGTATCGGCCCGGCGGTGAAGCGGGCGAAAGAGGCCGGGATCGTGGTGGTGGCGGTTGACGTCGCCGCCGAAGGCGCCGATGCCACCATCACCTCCGATAATACCCAGGCCGGCGCGATGGCCTGTAAATACATTAGCGATCGCCTGAACAACAAAGGCAACGTGGTGATTATCAACGGGCCGCCGGTTTCCGCGGTGCAGAACCGCGTCGAAGGCTGCGAAACCGAATTCAAAAAACATCCGGATATCAAAATCCTCTCTGCCAACCAGAACGCGAAAGGCAGCCGCGAAGGCGGGCTGGAGGTGATGACGTCGCTGCTGGCGGCGAATCCGAAGATTGACGGCGTGTTCGCGATTAACGATCCGACGGCGATTGGCGCCGATCTGGCGGCGAAACAGGCGCAACGTAATGAGTTCTTTATCGTGGGCGTCGATGGCAGCCCGGACGGCGAAGAGGCGCTGAAGCGTAAGAATTCCCTGTTCGTCGCCACGCCAGCGCAGGACCCGCAGGTCATGGCGGCGAAGGCGGTAGAAATTGGTTATGACATTCTGCAGGGCAAGCCCGCGCCAGCCGCGCCGGTGCTGATCCCGGTGAAAATGATCGATAAAAATAACGTCAGCAGCTACAAGGGCTGGACGGTGAAATAACGCGGCAAAGCGGCGCCGGGTCTCTTTTCGCCCTACGCCGCTTTGTCGTTATGGATAACGTCAGCGGCGAAAACGTAGCCCAGCCCGCGCAGGGTTTTAATCAAGGTGGGCTGATGCGGATTGACCTCAACTTTACGCCGCAGGCGCATGATCAGCACATCGATCGTGCGGTCGAATACCTCCATGCTCTCATTATGGGTCAGCGCCAGCAGCTGTTCACGGTTCAGAACCCGGCGGGCGTTTTGCGCCAGCGCCAGCAACAATCCATACTCCCCCTGGGTTAACGCCACGCTCTGCTGTTGGGGATTAAACAGCTCACAGCGGCGGGTATCCAGCCGCCAGCCGTTAAACAACAGCCCATGCTCCCCGCCCGGCACGAGGCTTTCCGCGCCGATCGCCCCGCTGCGCCGCAGCACCGCCTTTACGCGCGCCACCACTACCCGGGCATTAAACGGTTTGGCGATGTAATCGTCGGCGCCCATTTCCAGCCCGACCACCACATCCGATTCGCTTCCCAGCCCGGAAAGCATTATCACCGGTAGCTCAGGCCGCGTGCGCTGCAGCTGTTGTAACACCAGCAATCCATTGGTATCCGGCAAGATCATATCCAGCAGCACCAGCGCGATATCTGCGCGCCGGGCGACCGTCGCCAGCGCTTCGCCGCCGTTCTGGCAGGCCACCACCTCAAACGCGTGGGCGCCGAGCACGTCGCTCAGCAGCTCGCAGATCGCGACGTCATCATCAATCACTAAAATGACCGGTTTCATGGTTTACCTCTGCCTGGCGGGAATAGTGTCAGTCTGGTCGATTGTGCAAGCGGGCGACGACAAATCCATTTTTCGCTGCCGTTTTTATAATCGGCGTCACATCTCCGGGCTTTTCGTCACGTCAAAACTGACGATGACCTGTTTTTCGTCAGCATTTCGCCCAAAAAAGCCGCGTACTATCCGTTAATACCCACAATGAAAACATGGCATAGAAGATGCATAGTGACGGTCGATTGCGCGTCAGCGCTAATTGATTAACTGGAGCAAAACCGATGAAAAAAGTCGTCACGGTTTGCCCGTATTGCGCATCAGGTTGCAAAATCAACCTGGTGGTCGATAACGGCAAAATCGTCCGGGCTGAGGCGGCGCAGGGGAAAACCAATCAGGGAACCCTGTGTCTGAAAGGCTATTATGGCTGGGACTTCATTAACGATACCCAGATCCTGACCCCGCGTCTCAAAACCCCCATGATCCGTCGCCAGCGTGGCGGCAAACTGGAAGCCGTCTCCTGGGATGAGGCGCTCGATTACGTCGC
>NZ_JBEAHX010000032.1:0-85588 GCF_040062145.1 Klebsiella sp. JN_Kp121 | reverse complement strand
CCCTCCCCGGTGGCGCTTACGCTTACCGGGGCTACCAACCGACTACCGAACCGTAACCCGGATAAGGCGCTATGCGCCGCTATCCGGGACCCCTCCCCCGGTGGCGCTTGCGCTTAACGGGGCTACCAACCGAATACCGAACCGTAGCCCGGATAAGGCGCTATGCGCCGCTATCCGGGATCCTTCCCCGGTGGCGCTTACGCTTACCGGGGCTACCAACCAAATACCGAACCGTAGCCCGGAGAAGGCGCTATGCGCCTTCTCCGGGTATTCACCCCGCTAATTCCCGCCATTTTCTTCTTTTCCGCCGCCCTTTATACTGCGGGGGTCTCCCTTACTGATAATAAAAAAATGAAATACCTCTATTTACTGCTGGCGCTGGCAAGCTTCGCCGCAGACGCTGCGGATCCGGGCAGCCAATACCAACAGCAGGCCGAAGCCGGCGACCCACGCGCGCAGTTTTATCTGGCGGATACCTGGGTTAGCTCCGGCAACTATCAACAGGCTGAATACTGGGCGCAGAGAGCGGCGGCGCAGGGCGATGGCGACGCGATGGCGCTGCTGGCTCAGCTTAAAATCCGTAATCCGCAGCAGGCCGACTATCAACAGGCCCGACAGCTAGCGGAAAAATCCGTGCAGGCCGGCAGCAAGGCCGGCGAGATTATCCTCGCCCGCGTGCTGGTCAATCAGCAGGCTGGCCCAACCGATTATGCGCACGCCATCAGGCTGCTGCAGGATGCGGCCAAAGATGAAGAGAGCGACTCCGCCGTCGATGCGCAGATGCTGCTGGGGCTTATCTACGCCAGCGGCGTGCTGCCGCCGGAAGATGACCTCAAGGCCGCGCAATACTTCAAAGGCAGCTCGGCGCTTTCACGTACCGGCTATGCCGAATACTGGGCAGGGATGATGTTCCAGCAGGGAGAGAAAGGTTTTATCGAACCAAACCCGCAAAAAGCGCTGCACTGGCTTAACGTCAGCTGTCAGGAGGGGTTTGATACCGGATGTGAAGAGTTCGACAGGATAACCAAAGGCTAAAAAAAGCCCGGCGCGAATGGCCGGGCCCTGACATCTTATTGGGCGGTTTTATCAAACTTGCCCAGCACTTCGCGTTCATACGCCAGCGCTTTCTTGCGATCAAACTTATGTTCCCACTTGGCGATAACCAGCACCGCCAACGCGTTGCCGACCACGTTCAGCGCGGTACGCGCCATATCGAGGATACGGTCGACGCCGGCAATAAACGCCAGCCCTTCCAGCGGGATCCCCACGCTACCCAGGGTCGCCAGCAGCACCACGAAGGAGACGCCCGGTACGCCCGCGATGCCTTTCGAGGTCACCATCAGCGTCAGCACGAGAGTGATTTCCTGCCACAGGGAGAGGTCGATACCGTACAGTTGGGCGATGAAGATCGCCGCGATGCTCTGATATAGCGTCGAACCATCGAGGTTAAAGGAGTAGCCGGTCGGCACCACGAAGCTGGTGATTGAGGCCGGCGCGCCGTAGGCTTCCATTTTCTCAATGATACGCGGCAGCACGCTCTCGGAGCTCGCCGTGGAATAAGCCAGAATCAGCTCATCTTTAAGGATACGAATCAGGATCCAGATGCTCAGCCCACATACCCGCGCCACGATACCCAGCACCACCAGCGCGAAGAACAGAATCGCGAAGTAAACCAGGATAACCAGCTTAGCCAGCGGCCACAGCGAAGCGAAGCCGAAGGTGGCGACGGTCACCGAGATCAGGGCAAAGACCCCGACCGGCGCATAGCGCATTACCATGTGCGTCACTTTGAACATGGTTTCAGAGATAGAACGGAAAACGGTGACCAGCGGTTCGCGATGGGTCGCCGGCAATGAAGAGAGGCCCAGACCGAACAGCACCGAGAAGAAGATAATCGGCAGCATATCGCCTTTCGCCATCGAGGCGACGATATTGGTCGGCACCAGCGACAGGATAGTCCCCATCAGGCCATGAGCGTGGCTCTGCACCTCTGCGGTGGTGTTCTGATATTTCGAGATATCGACCGCCGCCAGCTGCGACATATCAATGCCGCTGCCCGGTTGGAAGACGTTCGCCAGGGTGATCCCCAGCACAATCGCCACCGTGGTGATCACTTCAAAATAGATAATGGTCTTGGCGCCGATGCGGCCCAGTTGCTTGGCGTCGCCTACACCCGCAATGCCCACCACCAGCGTCGAGATGACAATCGGGACGACAATCATTTTAATCAGGTGGATAAAGATATCGCCCGCCGGGGTCAGGAGGTTTGAGATTAACCAATCACGGCTTTCGGCGTGGTAATGCAGGTAGCTGCCCAGAAGTATGCCAAGCACCAGGGCTAGCAAAATCTGCCAGGCCAGGCTGACTTTTGTTTTTTTCATCACTACTGACTTCCTCAATGAAAGGCACCATTCCGGGAGGTAATGGCACCCACTGAAAGGGGTATGAATTGTGTTGCGTTGCTTTATGGGGTTATTTAACGCGCAATATCAGTATCATTTGCACGGCATGCTGCGCAAGCCTTTAAGAACAGGGCTTTCCTCTGGTTTTCTGCATAAATCCGCCCATTTCAGCGCATTACATTGCATAAGTATTTGTTATAAAAAATATTTAACACATTCAGTTTCTATAAATCCACGCTGTAAATTATTTCACTTCAAAGTTTCATTTGATTGAATTTCATTCAGTTTAATCAATGCGTGATCTGCCCCCCAAATAGTAAACAAAGCTCATAAAGCCCCTATTCTTAACGGTTATTTGACATATATTTAACAAGTTAAAGGAGAAAAAAAGCCATGAGCCAAATACATAAACACCCTATTCCCGCAGAGATTGCGGAACATTGCCTGATGAATCCGCAACAGTACCAGGTGAACTACCAACAATCCATCAGCAACCCAGATGCCTTCTGGGGTGAGCAAGGCAAAATCCTCGACTGGATTAAGCCCTATACGCAGGTAAAAAATACCTCTTTCGCCCCGGGAAACATCTCCATCAAATGGTATGAAGATGGCACCCTGAACCTCGCGGCCAACTGTCTCGACCGCCATCTGCACGAGCGCGGCGACCAGACCGCGATCATCTGGGAAGGCGACGACGCCAGCCAGAGCAAAAACATCACTTATCGCCAACTCCATCGCGATGTTTGCCGTTTTGCCAACGTATTGCTCGATCTGGGCATTAAAAAAGGCGATGTCGTTGCTATCTATATGCCGATGGTGCCTGAAGCGGCCGTCGCCATGCTGGCCTGCGCGCGCATCGGCGCTATCCATTCGGTTATCTTCGGCGGCTTTTCGCCAGAAGCGGTTGCCGGACGCATTATCGACTCCAGCGCTCGCCTGGTGATCACCTCTGACGAGGGGTTACGCGCCGGTCGCGCCATCCCGCTGAAGAAAAACGTCGATGATGCGCTGAAAAACCCGCACGTCACCAGCATCGAGCACGTAGTGGTACTCAAACGCACCGGCGGCAAAATCGACTGGCAGGAAGGTCGTGACCTGTGGTGGAGCGATCTGATTGAAAAAGCGGATGACCAACATGAAGCGGTGGAAATGAACGCCGAAGACCCGCTGTTCATCCTCTATACCTCCGGCTCGACCGGCAAGCCTAAAGGCGTGCTGCACACTACCGGCGGCTACCTGGTGTATGCGGCGACTACCTTCAAATACGTCTTTGATTATCATCCGGGCGATATCTACTGGTGCACCGCCGATGTGGGCTGGGTCACCGGTCACAGCTACCTGCTGTACGGCCCGCTGGCCTGCGGCGCCACCACGCTGATGTTTGAAGGCGTGCCAAACTGGCCGACCCCGGCGCGCATGTGCCAGGTAGTGGATAAACATCAGGTCAATATTCTGTACACCGCGCCGACGGCGATCCGCGCGCTGATGGCGGAGGGCGACAAAGCTATCGAAGGTACCGATCGTTCCTCACTGCGCATCCTCGGCTCGGTCGGCGAGCCGATTAACCCGGAAGCCTGGGAGTGGTACTGGAAGAAGATCGGCAACGAAAAATGTCCGGTGATGGACACCTGGTGGCAGACCGAAACCGGCGGCTTCATGATCACCCCGCTGCCGGGCGCCACCGAACTGAAGGCCGGTTCCGCCACGCGTCCATTCTTCGGCGTCCAGCCGGTGCTGGTGGACAACGAAGGGACGCCGCTGGAAGGCGCGACCGAGGGCAACCTGGCGATCGCCGACTCCTGGCCTGGCCAGGCGCGTACCCTGTTTGGCGATCATGAACGCTTCGAGCAGACCTATTTCTCAACCTTTAAAAATATGTACTTTAGCGGCGACGGCGCCCGTCGCGACGAAGATGGTTACTACTGGATCACCGGTCGCGTCGATGACGTACTGAACGTCTCCGGCCACCGTCTGGGCACCGCGGAAATTGAATCCGCGCTGGTTTCGCATCCGAAAATCGCCGAAGCGGCGGTGGTCGGTATTCCGCATAACATCAAAGGCCAGGCCATCTACGCCTACGTGACGCTGAATCACGGCGAAGAGCCGACGCCGGAGTTGTATGCCGAAGTACGTAACTGGGTACGCAAAGAGATTGGCCCGCTGGCGACACCGGATGTACTGCACTGGACTGACTCGTTGCCGAAAACCCGCTCCGGCAAAATCATGCGCCGTATTCTGCGTAAGATTGCCGCTGGCGATACCAGTAATCTCGGGGATACCTCGACGCTGGCCGATCCGGGCGTAGTGGACAAACTGCTCGAAGAGAAGCAGGCCATTGCGATGCCGTCATAACCTTAACCTATTCCCTACCCCCTCTCCCTCTTAGGAGGGAGAGGTTAAAAACATAAACTCCCCCCAAGGATTCTATTCAGCAGGAAAGCGGTAAATCAGCGACGACTCGACGCAATAGCGTCGGGCGAGTCACTGTTGCCGACGGATAGCCGATGGATGACATAAGGGTTACCTCTGGAGACGCGAAGATGAATGAACAAATTTGTCAGCGGATAGAAAATAGTGCGCATTTCAGGGAGTTAGTTGCATCACGGCAACGGTTTGCCGCCATTCTGTCAGTCATTATGTTGGTCATTTACGTAGGCTTTATTTTGCTTATCGCCTTCGCGCCCGGCTGGCTGGGGACGCCTCTGCATGAAGGCACCAGCGTGACCCGCGGCATCCCTATTGGTATCGGCGTTATTATTGTGTCCTTCGTCCTGACCGGGATTTACGTCTGGCGGGCAAACGGCGAATACGACAAGTTGACCAAAAGCGTGATCAGCGAGGTGCAAGCATCATGAAAAAAGTCCTGACGGCGCTTGCCGCCACGCTCCCTTTCGCCGCTAACGCCGCCGATGCCATTACCGGCGCGGTGCAGCGTCAGCCGACCAACTGGCAGGCGATTATCATGTTCGTGATTTTCGTCGCCCTGACGCTGTACATCACTTACTGGGCGTCAAAACGCGTCCGTTCGCGCAGCGATTACTACACCGCTGGCGGCAATATTACCGGCTTCCAGAACGGGCTGGCGATTTCCGGCGACTTTATGTCCGCGGCCTCGTTCCTCGGCATTTCGGCGCTGGTCTACACCTCCGGCTACGATGGACTGATCTATTCGCTCGGCTTCCTTGTCGGCTGGCCGATTATTCTGTTTCTGATCGCCGAACGCCTGCGTAACCTCGGCCGTTACACCTTTGCCGACGTAGCGTCTTACCGCCTGAAGCAGGGGCCGATCCGCACCCTCTCCGCCTGCGGTTCGCTGGTGGTGGTGGCGCTGTATCTGATTGCGCAGATGGTTGGCGCCGGTAAGCTCATCCAGTTGCTATTCGGCCTCAACTATCACGTGGCGGTGGTGCTGGTCGGCGTGCTGATGGTGTTGTACGTGCTGTTCGGCGGCATGCTCGCCACCACCTGGGTACAGATTATCAAAGCGGTCCTGCTGCTGTTCGGCGCCAGCTTTATGGCCTTTATGGTAATGAAGCACGTCGGCTTCAGCTTCAATAATCTGTTCGCCGAAGCGATGGCGGTGCATCCGAAAGGGGCAGCGATCATGAGCCCCGGCGGGCTGGTGAAAGACCCCATCTCGGCGCTATCGCTCGGTCTCGGCCTGATGTTCGGTACCGCGGGTCTGCCGCATATTCTGATGCGTTTCTTCACCGTGAGCGACGCCAAAGAAGCGCGTAAGAGCGTGTTCTACGCCACCGGTTTCATGGGCTACTTTTATATTCTTACCTTTATCATCGGCTTCGGTGCCATCATGCTGGTGGGAGCGAATCCGGCGTTTAAAGACGCCGCCGGTCAGCTTATCGGCGGCAATAATATGGCGGCGGTGCATCTGGCGGATGCCGTCGGCGGTAATCTGTTCCTTGGCTTTATCTCGGCGGTGGCTTTCGCCACGATCCTGGCGGTAGTCGCCGGGCTGACGCTGGCGGGGGCATCGGCGGTCTCTCATGACCTGTATGCCAACGTGTTCAAGAAAGGGGCGACCGAACGTGAAGAGCTGAAAGTGTCGAAAATTACCGTGCTGATCCTGGGCGTGGTGGCGATTCTGCTGGGGATTTTGTTCGAAAACCAGAATATCGCCTTCATGGTCGGCCTGGCGTTCTCTATCGCCGCCAGCTGTAACTTCCCGATTATCCTGCTGTCGATGTACTGGTCGAAGCTGACCACCCGCGGCGCGATGATCGGCGGCTGGCTCGGCCTGCTCACTGCGGTGATTTTAATGATCCTCGGCCCGACCATTTGGGTGCAGATCCTTGGTCACGAGAAAGCGGTCTTCCCGTATGAATACCCGGCGCTGTTCTCCATCGCCATCGCTTTCATCGGCATCTGGCTGTTCTCGATTACCGATAACTCCGCCGAAGGGATGCGCGAGCGCGAGCAGTTCCGCGCTCAGTTCATCCGTTCGCAAACCGGTATCGGTATCGAACGCGGACAGGCGCACTAAGCATATCAGCCTCTTCCTCGCCTTGAGGAAGGGGCTGTGTTTTAGTTATAGGTAAAGGTTATCACCCCGCTCGCATTTGCCGGCCCCGCCGTCACCTCAGCCCCCGTCTTATAATAGTTGGCGGAAAACGATAATGTCTGCATAGCGGTAGCACCGCCGGGGCTATCAGGATTAGTAAAGACGGTATAACCGGCATCCGCGTCGCTATTGGTCACCGTCGTGCGGCTTGAAGAATACAAACTGATATCCGTATTCAACGGTAGCGCCTCGTCATTCAGATTGAGCTGGACGCCAACGCCGGTGGCGACATTGCTATCTGCCGTCAGCGCCATCACCGTGTTATCAGGATTATCACCGCCCGCTTGTGCCGCCGTCACCCGCATCGATACGTTAGTCCCGGGTTCGCAGGAGAGCGTGACCGACTGCCGAGCTGAGCCCACTTTCGTAGCGGTATTAAACGCCGAGGCGCTGACCGTACCCATCTCGAAGTTCAGCCCCGAGCTATTGGTTACACAGCCCATCGGGGTCAGTTGAATCGTGGTGGTGCCGCTAATATGCAGTTGCGAAATCACGATAGTGCCTGTGCTATCTTTCGCAGAAACCGTAGCGATCGGATCGGTCAAAGACAGTTTACTATTTGTCGCTATTGGACCGCCTGTCGCCACTAACTGCAGCTGGTAAGCGGGTGAATAACTGGTTGAAGCATAATAATCCAGTACCCCGGAAGGTTTACCAAGATAGTAATTAGCATCACCAATAAAATGCGTCTGATAGTCACTACTGAAATCACCACTATCGCCGTCATATTCCCCGGTAATGTTTAGCCAGACTTTGACTCTCAATCCAACGCCTTGTAACGAGGTGGTATAGATATTATCACCGAGTAAACTACCTGCATTATTTGAGGCCCACTGAAAGAGAGCGTAGATATCTCCTTTACAATTAGTTAGAGCGGTTGACGAATGAGTTATTTTTCCTGAGTCATATAATACTGTTCCGGCTGAGTAATTCCCGGCACTAACTAAAATCTTCTCAGGTAAATTAGTCATGGATATATCACCGTAATTTTCCCCGCCACACCCCCAGCTAAACTCAGTAAACAGGAACAGAGCTAGCCAGATAAATTTTTTCATGCATCCTCCTGCATGTAATAGTTATTTATAGGTGACATCAAAGGTCGCGGTAAATCCCACAATGCCAGCACTAATTTTTCCGTAGGGCGAATACATTCTGGCGATCATGTTAAATGTATGAGCGCCAGCACTATCATCAAACGTATAAACATACCGATCGTTCGGCCCTAATGGCTGGTTATCCGCCTGGCTTAGCAGTTGCATTCCGACACCGCTGGCCCCATCACTACCGGTTTGATAGTTTTTATAAATTGAAGCATGGGCATCATCAAAATAGGAGCCACTGAAGGATAAGGTGACCGTAGAGATTCCCGCGGAGCAGTTACTAAACTCAAGCTTAACCGGCGTGCTTTCCCCACTAGAACCCGCTTTACCGGTAAGCGTTTGATACGACACCGTGCCTAGATCAATGGTGGTAGAGGGTTTTATTTCAACGTTACAGGATGGCTCCTCAATGTTTCCGGAAACATTAAAATTGAGCGTACTTGAATCCTCATAGGCGAAAACTGGTGGCGAAATAACAAACAACCCACAGATTAAATAACCTAATAAACAGATCAAGATACCGCCAATATTTTTAACATCACCCATTATAAAACCCCATTGCTTTGAGCAATTGCATAAATTAATGACACAGTGTTTGATAAAAAATAATCTCCTGGCTTTTTTCTCTACCCGTCAAATCATAGTTTGCGCGGCATTGTTCATTGTCTCCCTCACCCCATTTCACCAGCATGGTTCCTTTTTGCTGAAGCCCTGTCATATAAACCTGCCCGTCATCACCAACAATATTGCTGCGAATATCCTGGCGCCGTTGCGGCTGTTTTTCTAAAGTCACAATGGCGCCGAACGGCGCGACGCCGGTCCGCGTCTTTAAAGTGACCATCGCTTTCGCTCCAATATAAGTATCGTATTGCACTCTCACTATCGCGTTGCGCGTCGGTACCACGTTTTTCACCACATTATCGATCTCCGCACCTGCAATCTGCTGTTCATCCAATGACAGGTTATTAATATGGTACGGCCGAATATATGGCACAATTGCGTAACCTGTGGAATCGGTAGTGACATTGGTTTGTCCGCGTACCGCCACATCACCCACACCGGGCGTGGCAATCAGGGCGGAACTCTCGCCGAGGAATCGGGAAAGCGTGAGTCCACCGGCGTGGGCGATCATGCCACCGCGTAATGAATAGTTATAATGGTTGCTATAATGGTCATAGCCGTAACCGCCGGAAATATCCCCTCTGGAACTCTGATAATCCACGCCAATATTTCCGGAAGTGCTTTTATTACTGGCGTTATAACCTTGCTGAATATTCCAGTTAAGCGATCGATCCGCCAGCATCATACCGTTCAGTCCTACGCTGTGGGTAGTGTCGCTGGTACGGCCAGAGCTCATGCTGTAGTTAGATGAGAGACTCTCGCCGAGCGGCAGAGACAGCGTTAAAGACACAAGGGTATCGCTGTCAGGTTTAGTCTCGGTACTATTTTCGCTACTTTGCACGTTTCGGTTATATGAGTAATTAATAAAATACGAGACTTTTCCCACAGACCCGCTATAGCCAATACCCAGAGACTCCATTCGCGAACTATCCCAGTAGGTTTCATTGACTAAAGAAAGCGACAGAGAACCGTGTCCAAATAGTGATTGCGATATTGAGGCATCAAAGCGCCCTTTTTTCCGGCCATTTAAGGTACAACAATCGCGGTCATTTGAGGCATTATCGATAAAATCCTGAAAGGAGTAATATCCCGCGGTAGAATAGCGATAACCCGCAACCGAAAAATTAGTTCCCGTCCGTATAAAGCTCTTACTAAAGCGCAGACGTAAGGATTGTCCTTTTTTTTGCGATAACGTAGAACGGGTTTCGTTTTGTTTAATATCTGCCAATGACTGAGAAGCGTCAAACGACAACGCACCAATACTGCCTAAGTTAAAACCAGAACCCATTAATATATTAGTATATTTATCTTCAGCCTGTTGCAATCCAGCATATAACGTAATATTGCTTGAAACGCCGTATGCCGCTGTCGACTGGATAAAATTATATTCTTTATCGCCAGAACTGGTCGCGCGCGTTTTTCCGCTACTAAAGGCATAGTCCAACTGCCCCTCTCGCTGCAAAATGGCAAGCGACGCATAAGGCACAATAAAATTTTGCTCACTACCATCGGACTCTTTAATATTAACGTTGAGATCGCCTGCGCTCCCCGTTGAATAAAGATCCTTAATCTCGAAGGCCCCGGGGGCAACCGTTGTTTTATAGATACTGTAACCATTCTGATAAACGGTGACCTCAGCGGTAGTACGCGCGATACCTTTAATCGTTGGCGCGAAACCATGCAGACTGTCCGGCAGCATTTCCTTATCAGAGCTTAGTTGCAGACCAGTAAAATTCATACTGTCATATATACCTGATGAGGTATACGTATTACCCAGAACGAATTGGCTTCTCAAGGTATGAATATCGCGAGCAAGATAGCTATACACCGATTGCCAGTGGCTGCCGTCATCGCCATGATCAAACGTGCTATAGTTGCGAAGGCGCCACGGCCCCAGATTTATGCCAGGCTGCAAACTCGCAAACTGACTTTCGGTGGCGCTACCGCCGTGCCGCGGTGTATTCCATTGCCCCGACAAACTGTAGTTAAGCAAACCCGCGTTTATTCCTTGCTGCCACTGTTCTTCCGGAACATAGTCTCCAGGGCGATTAAGCAACGCCGCCTGCGGCACAGAAAATGCGAGGCGCTGCTGCGATAACGATACGGAGTATTCAAGGCCAGGAATAACAGACAGACGGGCACAATGCGTTGCCATATCCGCTAACTGCGGATAACGCTCGGTATTAATCGACCATGATCTTAACAGCTCAACGCCAATGCAGGGTTGAACCTTTATCTGCTGGTTATCCGTGTTTTTTTTAAATTCAACAACCTCGGAAGATATATATTTATCATTAATATAAATATCCAGATTATAACTGCCGGGAGGAATGGTATCCTGAGATAACCAGGATAAATCCACAGCGGTAGCACTACTTTCAGTCACTTCCAGTAAATGAGGGTTGAAGTATTCTCCGGCTTGCGCGCCAGAACTTAGGGTAGTAACGTATAGCAGAAATGCTACTCCGATATACCCTGGAGTCTGAAACAGAGCAATGCTACTGTATGATTGCGGAATATTTTTTCCCTGCCATGCCATAATCATTAATCACGCTCCATGTGATTTCTTTACTTCCCGCAGAGGATAAAACAGCTTTTGCCGGTATCTTTAACGTAGAAAATGGTGCAACGAACCATATTCCAGATATATTCTGACCACTAATCTTTATTTGTGAGAAGTTCATATACAATGGTGAATAATTTATAACACTATAAAAATTGCTATCGCGGCGCCATTGTAATTTATCCGCATAGTTTTCTGGTATTTGGCCCTGTAGTTCTTTTGGACGATAAATAAGTTTAATTTTAGAGTTAATGGCAAACTGCACCGTATTTTTATCTGGCATATTGTCCATCGCGGGTATGCCTTTAACATTTAACCAGAGCATAGACTCGCGATCTGTTGGCAATGGTTTCCCTGAGCGCACGATCCGGACAAATCCTTTCTCTCCCGAATTTAATCGAAATAGCGGTGGTGTAATAATAAAAGCGTCTTTTACTGGCGATGACGTATCAACGACAGAAAGCCAGGACTGAACAATATTAGTAGTATTATCTTTATTATCAACACCAACCACCGTACTCTCTTTGGCGCCATCAAATATCACACGAGTCGCGCCCACCACCACGCTCGCTTGTGCATTCGAAAAAGTTAGCAATAAGCTAATAAAGAATAAACAATTTCTCATATATCCCTAAATAAAGGGGAATCTACACTCAGCTCCCCTTTCTCCGTATAAAATAAATTAATAGTAAGTCACGTTATAGGTCACTGTCGTATTTACCGTACCTTTCGTAGGATCAGAAGCGCCTGACTTGACCATTTTCACAGTAAAAGGAATAGTTGCTGCCCCGGATGAAATATCGACATCGGCACCTTCTTCGTTATTTTTCAGCAGATTACCCTCGTTATCAAAAATGGCGACCGCAACGCCGGAAGCAGCAGAACTCGTGGCCTGGTTTTTGAAGTAATCACTGTTCGCAGCATCTGCCTCGCCACCGAAGGTGATGCGGGCGACAGCGTTGCCCCCTTCTTCAGTAGCAGGACAGTTAGCGAGTGAAAATGAAAAATTCTTCGCCGCACCAAAGGTATTCGCTTTCAAGTCCGCTACTGAAGTGGTACCCATTTCGATAGATGTCACTCCACCATCAATTGTTGCGGTACAGGTGGTATCAGAAACGGTACCGTTGAAAGTGATAGTATTCGATGCAGCTTGTGTAAAAGTCGACAGCATGCAGGAGGCAGAAATTGCCAGCGCGCTTAACGCATATTTCTTACTAATTTTCATATGAATTCCCATATCCATTTTAAATGACAATCAATCCGTCAATTGCTTCATGCAGGTATATTAGAGAATGGAATTCAATATTCGCATTACAAATGCGTCATGCAAACAATGATAAGATCAATTTATACCCGTCATACTTCAAGTTGCATGTGCGTTGGCTTTCCTGCAACTCGAATTATTTAGGGTATATTTCACCACGTGGTCACTCATAGAATCCATTCAATAATAATAGCCCACGTAAAAAGAATATCGTGCAGAATATATTTTTCAATAAGAAGAGCTAACATCACTTATTAGCTGAGATTCATCATCTGTCATCACACAATATAAAACCATAAACATCAACCAATTAGATACACCTTCAGCCATAAAGAAAGTTAATGCATTTTGATGGATTCGGAATAAAGCCTAAACACTTTAAATATCAATTAAGCCAAACGTCTTATATATACGTAGTTTCTTAAATCATTCTAATATCAGCAGCCTTACCTGCTGCACTTTGAGGTAAAACTGCTGAATATTAAAATATTGCCCAGCGTACTAGCGGCGCCGCCAGAACCATTACCACGCCGGAGAGCATCATTACCAGGCTGGCGACCACGCCCTCCTGCTGGCCGAGTTCGTAGGAGCGGGCAGTCCCGGCGCCGTGCGACGCTGCGCCGAACCCAGCCCCTTTCGCCATTCCGGCGCTGATCGACAGGCGTAAGAACAGCACGTCGCCAATCGCCATGCCAAAGACTCCGGTAACCACCACAAATAACGCCACCAGATCCGGTTGGCCGCCGAGCGGTTTCGCTGCCGCCAGCGCAAACGGAGTGGTCACCGAGCGTACCGCCAGGCTTCGCTGGATCTCATCAGAAAGAGTAAATAGACGCGCGAGCCAGACGGAAGTGGTCACCGCCACCACCGAAGCCGTCACGACACCGGCGGTCAACGACATCCAGTGACGCTTAATAATCGCTATGTTGTCATAGACCGGTACGGCGAAGGCGATGGTGGCCGGCCCCAATAACCACAATAGCCAGTGCGACTCGCCCATATAGCTCTGGTAGGAAATATGACCAAAGACGAGGATCAGCACCAACAGTACCGGTGTGAGCACCAGCGGCATCAACGGCAGTTTGTGGAAGCGGCGATAGAGGCGTTTATTGGCGAAATAGAGCCCGAGGGTGACCGCCAGGCACAGCACGCTCAGGGTAAAATCACTCATCTTTCAACCTGCTCACTTCATAGCGATAGACCTTATCCACTACCCAGGCCGTGGCGCCCAGTACCATGGTGGTGCTTAGCCCGATGACGAGGAAGATGCGCCAGCCGTCTATCATCAGCAGTTGCGCATAGTTAACGACAGCAACCACCGCCGGGACGAAAAACAGCAGCATCTCCGCCAGTAGCCAGCGCGCGCCTGCACGCACCCAGTTTAGCGGTATCACCCGGCAGACGATAAGCATCAGCAGCATCAACATGCCGACAAGATTGGCAGGAAGCGGGAGATGTAGCCAATTAACCAGATATTCAGCGCAGACAAACAACCCGGCATAGAGCAGTACCTGAACCGGTACCTGAAGACGTTGCATCACGAAAGGCGCAACACGTGCTGGCGCGAAGGCCATGAGCGGAATTCCCTAAAAATAAGTCAGGGGTGCAGTATAGAGAGCCGCCCTTGCGGACAGAAATGAATTAAAATCATCACAGGTATAGTCTCAGGGAATAATCATGGATATACGTACGTTGCGGTATTTTGTCGAAGTCGTCCGCCAGCAAAGCTTTACCCGCGCGGCGGAGAAGCTCTTCGTCACGCAGCCCACCATCAGCAAGATGCTCAAAAATCTGGAAGACGAGCTCAATTGCACCCTGCTTATCCGTGATGGCCGTAAGCTCTTATTAACCGATACCGGCCGGGTAGTGTTCGAACGCGGCCAGGCTATCCTCGGCGAATTCAGCCAGTTAAAAGCCGAGCTCAGCGATATCAACCATCTGAATAAAGGCGTGCTGCGCCTGGGGATCCCGCCGATGGTCGGCATGCTGATGGCCGAGCCCATCAGCCGCTTTCGCCTGCGTTATCCCGGCGTGGAGCTGAAAATTTCCGAGTTCGGCGGGTTGACGGTGCAGCAGGCGGTTAGCAACGGCGAACTCGATCTGGCGATGACCGCGCTACCGGTCGATGAGGCCAGCGCTCTGACCACGCTATCGCTCTTCAGCCATCCGCTCTGCGTCCTCGTACCGAAGACGGCGCAGTGGCAGGGTATCACCTCGATCTCGCCGCAAAAGCTGGCGCAGCATCCGTTGGTTATCTACAACGAAGATTTCGCCCTCAGCCAGCAACTGATGCGCCTGTTTGCCGAGCATGACGTGAAGCCGCGTATCGCCGTGCGCAGCGGCCAGTGGGATTTTCTGGCGGCGATGGTGCAGGCAGGCATTGGCGTGGCGATTTTGCCGGAGCCGATTTGCCAGCGTCTTGACGCTGAGGATTTTTACTGGATCCCGCTGGAGAGCGAATTACGTTGGGAATTAGGGATGATCTGGCGGGAAGGAGTGTATATGTCGCGCAGCGCCCAGGCGTGGCTGGAGTGCAGTAAGTCGTTTTGGCTGGAGTAACTCCCCGGTCGCGCTAACGCTTACCGGGGCTACATATAGACTGTCGATACTGTTATCGGTTGGCAACTTTTTAAGGATTTTTCCCGGAGGCGGCGCATTGCGCCTTCTCCGGGCTACCAAATCGCACAGCGCTGTAGCCCCGGTAAGCGGCAGCGCCACCGGGGGATTTTGAGGCCATTGGTACCGGCAGTTTCAGCCAGCATAGTGAATAAATTAAAGGCAGGCCGCACGGACCGTAGGACCGAAGGTCGGGTAAGGCGTTAGCCGCTACCCGACAAAAAACGGCACCGCGAGTAGTCCCGATAAGCGTCGCGCTTACCGGGGCGAAGGTTACTGATCTTCGATTAACAGCGCTTCTAACAGGTCGAGATCGTGCAGCAGTTTCTGCAACGTCTCGTTGCTGATTTGCCGCGTCGCGCGCAGGTGGTACAGCTCGCCGCGTTCCGAACGCAGCGCCGCCAGACGGAAACGGCGCTCAAGGCTCTCTTCCAGCATCGAGGTTTCGACATCGTTACGCCCATCTACGCGGCGACGCAAATTACCGATGACACGCGAACTCACCTCGGTCAGCAGCTGGTTGTCGATATTCTCTTTGGTATCCGCCGCCAGGCGTTCTTCCATTTTCTGAATCGCGACAATCGCCACATCCGCCGTCGCGGCGCGCGCCAGACGCTCTTCTTTGCGCTGCTGTACGTGGTCGGTGGACTCAATACGCCGCAACAGAATCGGCAACGCGATCACCCCGACGAACAGGGAGAAAAGAATCACCCCGGCGGCAAGGAAAATAAGCTCGTAACGCGCCGGGAAGACGTTGCCGTCCGGCAGCAGTAGCGGAATCGATAGCACACCGGCGAGGGTAATCGCCCCGCGCACCCCGGCGACGGAGGAGATCAGCAGCTCGCGAGTGGTCCAGGAGCCAAACTCCATCGGTTTCTTCTTCAGGAAGCGCTGGCTAAGCTTACGCATCGTCCACAGCCAGCCGAAACGCACCAGCATCAGCGCGGCGTAAATCAGCACGATATCGGTGAACAGCATCCAGGTTTCAACGTTCGGATCGGCTTCCGCCGCCACCAGCGAGCTCGACAGGATATCCGGCAGCTGCAGGCCCAACAGCAGGAACACCATGCCGTTAAACACAAACTCCAGCATGGCCCAGGTACTGTTGGCGCGTAGGCGCATAGCCAGCGGCGCGGTACGCATCACCCCGGAACGGGTGATAGTCATACCCGCGGCCACCGCCGCCAGGATCCCCGAGAAACCGATATGTTCGGCAATCAGGTAGGAAGCGAACGGCAGCAGGAACAGCAGCACAATTTGCGTTGCCGGTTCATCGCCGCCCCAGCGGCTGAGGAAACGCATTGAGCGGCCATACAACCAGCTGACCACAAAACCTGCCAGGATGCCGCCAATCGCCACCTTCAAGAACTCAACGGTTGCGCCGCCAATGGTGAACACCATCGTCCCCATCGCCACGGCAACGGCAAATTTTAACGACACCAGGCCAGAGGCGTCGTTCATCAGCGCTTCGCCCTGCAGGATGCCCATGATTTTCTTCGGTATCCGCCCTTCGCCAACAATACCGGACAGCGCCACGGCATCGGTCGGCGACAGCACCGCCGCCAGGGCGAACGCCGGAACCAGCGGGATCCCCGGCACAATCCAGTAAATCAGGAAGCCGATACCAACCACGGTAACCACCACCAGCGCCAGCGCCAGGCCGAAGATTTCCCGCCCGTGCTCGATAAATTCGCGGGTCGGCGTTTTCCAGCCATCGGCAAATAGCAGCGGCGGAATAAACAGAACGAGGAAGAGTTCAGGGTCGAACTCGACGTGCAAACCAAAGGTTGGCCAGGCTAACAGCGCGCCGATGGCGATTTGCATTAACGGTAGTGGAACCTGAAAGGGCAGTACGCGTGTAACCACCCCGGAGAGTGAGACCACAAGGGTCATGATGAGTATGGTGAAGAATATTTCCATGTGTTCCCTGTTTGCTGCGTTTTCTTTTTTTACATCTGAGGCGTCATGTCTCGAAATGATACGCTACTCAGATTAACGCAAAAGGAAACAGGATGTGGCTTAAAAATTAAACGGGCGGCCAAAGCCGCCCGTCGTTAGCAGGAAAAGTTAAATCGCCCAGCCGCCGGCATAGAAGATAACCAGCGCCGCCGCGATGATCACGGTGCCCGCATTGAGCTTACGCCACTCGCCGGATACCACGCGGCCAATCACCAACGATGCGAAACCGATCATAATACCGGTCACGATGTTGCAGGTCAGCACGATGAACACCGCGGTAATCAGCCCCGCCATCGCATCAACGAAGTCATTGAAGTCGATTTTCGCCACGTTGCTCAGCATCAGCAGGCCAACGTACATCAGCGCTGGCGCGGTCGCGTAGGCCGGCACCAGATAGGAGAGCGGAGAAAGGAACAGGATCAGCAGGAACAGCACGCCAACGGTGACGGCCGTCAGGCCGGTTTTACCGCCCGCCGCCGTACCGGCCGCCGATTCGATATACACCGCCGCAGGAGCCGCGCCCACCACGCCGGAGAACACGCTGCTCAGGGAGTCGGTAGTCAGCGCTTTGCCGCCGTTGATGATCTGCCCGTCTTTATCCAGCAGGTTAGCCTGGCCGGCCACCGCGCGAATGGTACCGGTAGCATCGAATACCGCGGTCATGACCAGCGCCAGCACGCTTGGCAGCACCACCGGATTCAGCGCGCCGATGATATCAAGGCTGCCAATCAGCGAATTGCCTTTGTCATCGCTCAGCGACGGCATGGCGAAAATCCCGGAGAAGTGGACGTTCGGATCGAAAATCAGCCCGATAATTGATACCCCGATGATGGTCAGCAGAATGCCGCCCGGCACTTTCAGTTTTTCCAGCCCGATAATGACCGCCAGGCCAATCAGCGACATCATCACCGGGAAACTGTCGAAGTTGCCCAGCGCAACCGGCAGGCCGTCCAGCGGGTTTTTAATCACCAGGCCGACGCCGTTGGCGGCAATCAGAAGCAGGAACAGGCCGATACCGATGCCGGTGCCGTGCGCCACGCCCTGCGGCAGGTTGCGCAGGATCCAGCTACGAATACCGGTAGCGGAGATAATGGTGAACAACACCCCCATCAGGAAAACGGCGCCTAATGCTACTGGAATGCTGATGTGCTGCCCCAGCACCAGGCTAAAAGCGGTAAATGCGGTCAGCGAAATCGCGCACCCGATAGCCAGCGGCAGGTTGGCCCACAGGCCCATGACTAATGAACCGACGCCCGCCACCAGGCAGGTCGACACGAACACCGCTGCCGGCGGAAAACCCGCTTTCCCCAGCATTCCCGGCACCACAATGACCGAGTACACCATCGCCAGGAAGGTCGTTAACCCGGCAACGATTTCCTGACGTACGGAACTGCCGCGAGCTGAAATTTTAAACCAGGCGTCTAAAGAACCGCCGGTACGCGCTGAAGGCGTAGACATAGAAAACTTCCCCTGAAAATTTTGATCGTTCGCGTGTATGCGTGATGGACCGTCCACTGCCAGTTAAACGCCATCTCCTTGTGCTGTTTCCCGGCGCCAGGAGGGAGGCTGAGAAAAAGCAAACGTTTAACTCCGCGCATACAATGCGGTATATGGAATGTCTTTGCTCCCCCTGTAGGCAGGGGAAAAAACGAGCAAAGTAAAAAGGCAAACGATTATCCTGTCTTTAGACGGCCCTTTTCAACTGAAGTTTGTCGTATTTTGCCAAATTTCGCCGCCAAAGCTCAGGAAATAGACAAACGATGCGCAAACGTTATCGTCAATGCGCAAAGCATTAACATTTTTATATGTTTTAATCCGCTTTCAGGCGCATTAACCGCCAGGTAGGGTAAACGGCCCGCCGCGCTCAATAGCGCTAATCCATGCCGGACGTGACTCAACCTGCTGCTGCCAGCGCCGTGTATGCGGCAAGTCTCCAACACCGCCGCGCGCCAGTAACGCCATCACCGGGAAGCTCATCTGGATATCCGCCATACTCAACGCACTGCCGGCAAACCACGGCTGACGGGCCAGATGCTGTTCTATATACGCCGCGTGGGTCGCCAGCTGTTTGTCCAGCCACGCTTTTTGCACCCCTTTGCCCAACGCCCCGCCCAGCGTGCGCATGCCAAGCGGCACCGGCGGCTTGCCGAGGCTGGCGAAGATAAGCTTCATCAACAACAAAGGCATTAACGATCCCTCGGCATAATGGAGCCAGAAACGATATTGCAGTTTCTCTTCCCGCCCCAGCGGTCTGAGCTGCTGGGCGCTATCGTAGGTCTCCTGCAGATATTCCAGAATCGCGCCGGACTCCGCCAGCACCACGCCTTGATCCTCAAGCACCGGCGATTTACCCAACGGGTGAATTTTTTTCAGTTCCGCTGGCGCCTGCATGTTTTTTTCACGCTGGTAGCAGACTACCTGATAGGACAATTGCAGTTCTTCCAACGCCCACAGCACGCGCTGCGAGCGGGATTGGTTGAGGTGATGGACCGTCAACATGGCGCTCTCCTGTTGTTCGTTCAAATTAACTATAGAAACAGGCGGCCAATGACGGAAAAATTTCGGCAACGTCGACAGGCAAAATCAGCAGGCTGTGCCACAATTACATTGTCGACGCAATCCGGAACCTCCTTCAACACATTGCGCAATACCTGAGGGGAGTCGACGTCGGGGGAAACCCTCCCGTGAGCCAGCGGGATAATGCGAAAGACAAAGACCGGAAAACAACTAAAGCGCCCTGTTGTGGCGCTTTAGTTTTTTGCAGGCATCATCATTAATCCTCTTCCAGCAGGCGTGCGCCGGTCCCCTCTTCACCCAACTTATCTCCAGGGTTGCGTAACGGACAATCGCGGCGCGATAAACAGCCGCAACCGATGCAGCCGTCGAGCTGGTCGCGCAACGCGGTCAGGGTGTGAATACGCCGGTCCAGCTCCTCCCGCCATTGCGACGACAGCTGTTTCCACTCTTTGGCGCTCAGATTATGCCCTTCCGGCAGGACGCCGAATGCCTCGCCGATGGTCGCCAGCGGAATACCAATACGTTGCGCAATCTTGATGATAGCGACCGCACGCAGCACATCGCGGCGATATCGCCGCTGATTGCCCGCGTTGCGCTGGCTGCGGATAAGCCCTTTGCTTTCATAAAAGTGCAGCGCCGAGACGGCGACGCCGGTTCGTTTCGCCACTTCCCCAGGGGAGAGCAGCATTTTGATACGGGTTGGTTTCTTTTCCATAAAAGCGCTTTACCTCAAGTTAACTTGAGGAATTATACTCGCCAGCAGACAAAACGACGAATCGAGAATTGAGAGAGGCCGCTTTATGTCCCATCAGGATATTATCCAAACGCTTATTGAATGGATTGATGAACATATCGATCAACCACTTAACATTGATGTAGTCGCTAAAAAATCGGGATACTCGAAATGGTATCTGCAGCGGATGTTCCGTACCGTCACCCACCAAACGCTGGGTGATTACATTCGCCAGCGCCGGCTACTGCTCGCCGCTGAGGCGCTAAGGACCACGCAACGCCCTATTTTTGATATTGCGATGGATTTGGGATACGTCTCGCAACAGACGTTCTCGCGGGTGTTCCGCCGGGAGTTCGATCGCACTCCCAGCGACTACCGTCATCAGATTTCCGCCTGACGACCGTCGTGCGGCGGACGCAGTAAGATCGGGGATTTCGCCAGCCACTGGATAAACTCCTGTGGCGGCATTGCCCTGGCAAAATGCCAACCCTGACAAAACTGCACGCCGCGCTTAAGCAACCAATCCACCTGATCCAGCGTTTCTACCCCTTCAGCGATGGTTTTTAAACGCAGGCTACGCGCCATGTCGATGATATGCTCGGCAATCAGGTGGCTGGTGCTATTAGTCGTCAGCGTATCGATAAAAGATTTATCAATCTTCAGAATATCGACGTTGAGCGAATAGAGGTTGTGCAGGTTGGAATAACCGGTACCGAAATCATCAATAGCTATCTCATAGCCCGCTTCGCGGAAAGCCTGGATCACCGGCGTGGTTTTCGGCACATCGATAAACCCCCTTTCGGTGACTTCAATTTTGATTTGCTTCACGCAAACTGCATAGCTGCGCGCTTTCTCAGTGATCTGCGCAATCAACCTCGCGGAGTGGAAATCCGAGGCCGAAAGATTAATCGCGATATAGAGCTGCGGGTGTCGGGACAAATATTCGCCAAGATCGTTGAACAACTCGTCAACTACGTAATCTGTGACCTGAGCAATCATGCCTGAGTTTTCCGCCAATGGAATAAACTCCGCCGGACTCATAACCGGACCATCAAATCCCGGCCAGCGTAGCAGCGCCTCGGCGCCGACGCAGCGATTATTCTTAATGTCGATAATGGGTTGATAATGCAGACATAGCTGGCGGTGGCTTAACGCCCGCAAGAGCTTATTACGCGGTGAATGATACTGCTGACGGCTGCGCGACCATACCATCAGAATCAATATGCTGCAGATGATCCCTAACGGCAGGGTCAAGGTGACCTGATCGTACAGGCTGGCATAATAGCTGGCGCGCGAGGTGGACATGATGACCGCAATCGGCCGAATCGAGGAATGAGCGACGGTATAAACCCGGCCATCCTGATTAAAAAAAGCGTCTTCGTGGCGGATAAGGCGGTGTAGTTCCCTGGCATCAACGTTTTTACTCACCGAGAAAAACATGTTCGTTTTGGTATCGAAGACGCCGTAGGCTAAGTCTCTATCACTGGAAATGACCGAGCTATAAGAGAGAGGATTAACCACCACGGCATAATGGCCGCGCTGCATATAATTCATGTCATAGCCCGGATAAAACGGCGTATCGCGGTAGTAGTAAATAGAGACGTCGGGTTGGCGGGTGTAATTCGCCGCGGCTATTCTCCACCCCTCTTCGGGATGAACTGCAGTAGAACAGATGAATTTGTTACCGTTCGCGTAAATCAAGTCATCGACATACAGCAACCCACGGACAATATTCAACATGTAATGCTGATGCTGCGGGGAACATAATACCCCTTCAAATTGCATGGCTTTTTCGCGCGCCTGCTCGGATTCATGAATGACCATTTCCGTTTTTTGCAACGCCAGCTGCGAAAACGACTGCAATCTATCTGAGATTTCTTCCCGGGCTCTAATTTGCGCGAACCACAACGCCAACACCACCGGCAGCACAACCACCAGTATGGTGAAGAATATTTTGAACGCCTTATGCGGCGCGCTACGACTCATTTCCGCTTTTTATCCATGCGATACGCCTCAATCACGGTATAAGGGCAAAAACCAGGCATTACCGACTGTTATAAAAAACAGCGAATTTCAGCAACGAACACGTTTATGTAAAAACCTCACACCTAATAATGATGAATCATACTTACTTATAGATGGATCGAGAAACATTCTCGTAATAATTAAGACACTAGCCACTTACTAATTCGGTTTCTCCGTACAATTACTCGTAATAAGTAACAAAACCCGTAGAACAATTATCGGCAGTCTACGCCCAGCCCTTAGCAGCGTCGAAAAACAGACGCCAGACAAGCTGGCGTACATTCCCCCGACATTAACCACATTTATTTTGTGGTTTTAAAATGTCAAAAAAGGTCATTTTTTGTCTGGCGAATAAATCAGCAAATGTGATATAGTTCACACAAGTTGATGAAACAAAACTTTCGTTTCATCACTCCCTGAAGTGCCCCCAGATAGCCAGAGCGTCTCATTAATTGATAATCGCGCCAGGTTGTCTAAGGCCCCCGACTTTCATTGAGAGATAGGATAAGTTAATGGCTTCCATTACTACCAGTGTCGTTCTTTTGCGCTGGCCCCTGGTGAGCGCAGTATTGATGTTCCTGGCCAGCTCGCTGAATATTCAATTACGTAAAAGCGACTATGCCGGTTTAGCGATTATTTGTAGCTGTCTGGGCCTCGCTGCCGCCTGTTGGTTTGCTACCGGCTTGTTAGGCATCACCATGGTGGATGTCGCCAAAATCTGGGGCAACATTAAAGACGTCATGGTTGAAGTCATGAGTCAGACGCCACCAGAATGGCCAATGATGATGACCTGATAAAAAAGCTTCCTACGGGAAGCTTTTTTATTTTCAGCAACAGTGAGAACCTTCCCCGCGCCCCCGGCTAATATTGTTCGCATAACTGCGGCCGTAGACGCTCGTTTGGGCAGCGCTTAACTGCACAATATGATTGATAAAGACAAGATTCTGGTTCCGCGGCTTCAAAATTGTACGGGCAGATTGGCCGCTCTCTTAACGTTTCCCACTGTTTATCGTCATAACGCGTAATGTTATAAATTTTTAATGAATGATATTGATCATTAATTAAAACTTTAGAGGAAAAAAGTTTCATTGTTTCACCGGGAAGCAATAAAAGATCGGCTTCATACCAGATAATAAACTTCAGAAACCGCAGCCCCGATATTGACGAGAACGCAACGCCGGTATGCGGGCAGATAAGGGTGTTAAGAATAGTCCATTTCATCTTCCATCCTTGTAAGTAAAATCTGTGACGGGGAATTTAGTGATAGCACTCCTGGTCGTTATCTGCAAGGTAGCTTATTAATAGTGTGATATAGAACGAGGCTAGAACACATCGGTCATACCACTCATGAAGTAAGCTACTCCGGGCTTTCTACGAATTATGTATTAATACTAAAAAAACATAACCATGCAGAGGCTATAAATAACCTTACACTAGATTTTAAATAACAGACAAAAATATCATTTTGATAGTCCATCAGGTTAAATAAGTGATTAGCGATCACAAATAAAAAATATTCTACAGGGAGGGCAGTACCTCCTTCTTTTGTATTACAGCGAAAACGGTAATACCTCTTCCGCCGTACCGACGCAATGGAGGTAAGCAGAAAAAGGCGCGGGAGAGCGTAGGTATTGTCTAAAATATAACCATCTCCCTGCAGAGTGTCGCATCATGAACATCTTCGGTTTTCAGCGTCGCCTGGCGACGCTTTCCGCCTGCCTTCTCACCTTACTGTTTGCCGTCTCAGCCCCGGTATCTTCGACGGAAAAACCGCCGCCGTCGCAAAATGATAAAGCTGAACTGGCTATCAATATGGATCACATCATGCAGCCGCAAAAAGGCGATCTTCCCGACATGATCAACCGACGGGCGATCCGAGTGCTAACGACTTACAGCAAGACGTTCTTTTTTATCGACAAAGGTACCCAACGCGGCGCTACCCACGATCTTTTCATCGCTTTAGAAAAAGATCTCAATAATCAGCTCGCAAAAGAGAAGAAGCTGAAGCAGAAACACCTCAAAGTGCGGATCGTTTTCATCCCGGTCACTCGGGATAACCTGTTCAAAGCGCTAAATGAAGGCAAGGGGGATATCGCCGCCGCCAATCTCACGATTACCTCGTCGCGTCAGGAGCAGGTCGCCTTTACCACCCCGCTCTATAGCGATGTCAAAGAACTGTTGGTATCGGGGCCATCATCGTCCGACGTGAAAAACCTGGAGCAGCTTTCCGGTAAAACCGTGTTTGTCCGCCGCTCCTCCAGCTATTACGAAAGTTTGCAGACGCTTAACGCCCGCTTCGCTAAAGCGTCGCTGCCGCCGGTTATTCTGCAGGAAGCGCCAGAGGCGCTCGAAGATGAGGATCTTCTCGAAATGCTCAATGCCGGCCTGATTCCCCTGATCGTAGTGGATCGCCATAAGGCGCTTTTCTGGAAACAGGTGTTTCCAAAAATTCAGGTGCATGACGACATTGTATTACGGGATGGCGGTAGCATCGCCTGGGCGGTCCGCAAAGATAACCCACAGCTTCTCGCGGTACTGAATAATTTCGTGAAAAATAATCGTCAAGGCAGCACCCTGGGAAACATGATTCTGCTGCGCTACCTGAAAAGCGCGACCTACGTTAAAAACGCCGCAGCCAACAGAGAGCGCGCTAAGTTTTTGCAGATGGTGGAAATTTTTAGAAAATATGGCGAACGCTATGATGTCGACTGGCTGCTGATGGCCGCCCAGGGATATCAGGAATCGCGGCTCAATCAATCGGTACGCAGCCACGTCGGCGCAATCGGCGTGATGCAGGTCATGCCCGCGACCGGCAAGGAATTGAAGGTTGGCGATATCAAAAAAATCGACCCCAACATTCATGCCGGCGTTAAGTATATGCGCTGGATGATCGATCATTACTATGGTGACCAACCGATGACGCCGCTTGATAAGGCGCTGTTTTCGTTTGCTTCTTACAATGCCGGCCCGGCACGCATCGCGCGTCTACGTACGGAAACCCAAAAACGCGGTTTTGACCCAAATATCTGGTTTGGCAACGTCGAGAATCTCGCAGCAGAGAAGATCGGCGCTGAGACGGTGACCTACGTCAGCAATATCTATAAATACTACATTGCGTATCGGCTGATTATGGATGATATCGCCCGTAAACAAAAAGCGACTGCTGCGCCGCTACCCGAGCCAGGAACGGGCAAGCCGCAGCCCGACACAGTTCCGCCAACCGCTCCTGAAGCTTCGGCCCCGGCAACCTGAGAGCCTGAAACGAAAAAGCCCCGAACACTCGGGGCTTTTTGTTGGTTTACTGCATTGGCAGTGCGTTATAAGGAAAGCCTTAGAACGGAATATCGTCGTCGAAGTCCATCGGCGGTTCGTTAGATGGCGCTGCCGGGGCCTGCTGCTGCGGACGAGACTGCGCGCCGCCGCTGAACTGGTTGCCGCCCTGCGGCTGCTGAGGCTGACCCCAACCGCCCTGCTGCTGGCCGCCGCCTGCCGGTGCGCCGCCGCCCTGACGGCCGCCCAGCATCTGCATGGTGCCGCCGACGTTTACCACGATTTCAGTGGTGTATTTGTCCTGACCGGACTGATCGGTCCATTTACGGGTGCGCAGCTGGCCTTCGATATAAACCTGAGAACCTTTACGCAGGTATTCGCCAGCGACTTCCGCCAGTTTGCCGAACAGCACAACGCGGTGCCATTCAGTCTGCTCTTTCATTTCGCCGGTTTGCTTATCGCGCCAGGATTCGGAAGTTGCCAGCGTGAAGTTGGCGACAGCGCCGCCACTTGGCATGTAGCGTACTTCCGGGTCCTGCCCCAGATTACCGACGAGAATCACCTTGTTTACGCCTCTGCTGGCCATGATCGAATCTCCTGAATAATACGTTTTGTATAAGTGTAAACCGGGAATTCTAACACCACAAAGGGGCAATTTGATAGCTGCGAAGCCAATTCCAGAAAACATCCCGCCGCTATGCAATTTTTCACCCTCTTACTGCAGCGCCATTCCAATACTGTATATCCAGACAGGTTAAGTTGTGTCATAATTAGCCGTTTCTGCCGTTTGTCCTTCAAACAAACCAGGCAATCCGTGTATCTACCTACCGGGAAAGGTGAATGGATAAGATCGAAGTTCGGGGCGCCCGCACCCATAATCTCAAAAACATCAACCTCGTCATCCCGCGCGACAAACTCATTGTCGTCACCGGGCTTTCTGGGTCTGGCAAATCCTCACTCGCTTTCGACACCCTGTACGCCGAAGGCCAGCGTCGCTACGTCGAATCGCTCTCCGCCTATGCGCGACAGTTCCTGTCTCTGATGGAGAAACCGGACGTCGATCATATCGAAGGGCTGTCGCCGGCGATTTCTATCGAACAGAAATCGACCTCCCACAACCCGCGTTCGACGGTAGGCACCATTACTGAAATCCACGACTATCTGCGACTGCTGTACGCCCGCGTCGGCGAACCGCGTTGCCCGGACCACGACGTCCCGCTGGCCGCGCAAACCGTCAGCCAGATGGTCGATAACGTGCTCTCACAGCCGGAAGGTCAGCGCCTGATGCTGCTGGCGCCCATTATTAAAGAGCGTAAGGGCGAGCACACCAAAACGCTGGAAAACCTTGCCAGCCAGGGCTACATTCGCGCGCGGATCGATGGCGAAGTCTGCGATCTTTCGGATCCGCCGAAGTTAGAGCTGCAAAAGAAACACACGATCGAAGTGGTTATCGATCGCTTCAAAGTACGTGACGATCTGGCGCAGCGTCTGGCGGAGTCTTTCGAAACCGCGCTGGAGCTCTCAGGCGGCACCGCCATTGTTTCCAACATGGATGACAGTAAAGCGGAAGAACTGCTGTTCTCGGCGAACTTCGCTTGCCCGATTTGCGGCTATAGCATGCGCGAACTGGAGCCGCGTCTGTTCTCCTTCAACAACCCGGCAGGGGCCTGCCCGACCTGCGACGGCCTTGGCGTTCAACAGTATTTCGATCCCGATCGGGTGATTCAGAATCCGGAGCTATCGCTGGCTGGCGGCGCCATCCGCGGCTGGGATCGCCGCAACTTCTACTATTTCCAGATGCTGAAGTCGCTGGCGGATCACTATAAGTTTGATGTCGAAGCGCCCTGGGGCACCCTCAGCGCTAATGTGCAGAAAGTCGTGCTGTACGGTTCAGGTAAAGAGAATATTGAATTCAAATACATGAACGACCGCGGCGACACGTCAGTACGCCGCCATCCGTTTGAAGGCGTGCTGCACAACATGGAGCGCCGTTACAAAGAGACGGAATCCAGCGCGGTGCGCGAGGAGCTGGCGAAATTCATCAGCAACCGTCCGTGCGCCAGCTGCGAAGGCACGCGTCTGCGCCGCGAAGCGCGCCACGTGTTTGTGGAGAACACACCGCTGCCGACCATTTCCGATATGAGCATCGGCCACGCGATGGACTTCTTCAACAACCTGAAGCTGTCCGGACAGCGGGCGCAAATCGCCGAGAAAGTGCTGAAAGAGATTGGCGATCGCCTGAAGTTTCTCGTCAACGTCGGTCTGAACTACCTGACGCTCTCTCGTTCGGCGGAGACGCTCTCCGGCGGTGAAGCGCAGCGTATTCGTCTGGCGAGCCAGATTGGAGCGGGGCTGGTTGGCGTGATGTACGTGCTGGATGAGCCCTCCATCGGCCTGCACCAGCGTGATAACGAACGTCTGCTCGGTACGCTTATCCACCTGCGTAACCTCGGTAACACAGTCATTGTCGTTGAGCATGACGAAGACGCTATTCGCGCCGCCGACCACGTGATCGACATCGGCCCCGGCGCTGGGGTTCACGGCGGCCAGGTGGTGGCCGAAGGGCCGCTGGACGCCATTATGGCGGTACCAGAATCGCTCACCGGGCAGTACATGAGCGGTAAACGCAAAATCGAAGTGCCGAAACAGCGCGTCGCCGCCGATCCGGAAAAAGTGCTGAAACTGACCGGCGCACGGGGCAATAACCTCAAGGATGTGACGCTAACGTTGCCTGTCGGCCTGTTTACCTGCATTACCGGCGTTTCCGGTTCCGGTAAATCAACGCTGATTAACGATACCCTGTTCCCCATCGCCCAGCGCCAGTTGAACGGCGCGACGATTGCCGAGCCTGCGCCGTATCGCGATGTTCAGGGGCTGGAGCACTTCGATAAAGTCATTGATATCGACCAGAGCCCGATTGGCCGTACACCACGTTCAAACCCGGCGACTTACACCGGCGTCTTCACGCCGGTGCGCGAACTGTTCGCCGGAGTACCGGAATCACGTTCACGCGGCTATACGCCGGGCCGCTTCAGTTTTAACGTCCGCGGCGGCCGCTGCGAAGCCTGTCAGGGCGACGGAGTGATCAAGGTTGAGATGCACTTCCTGCCGGATATCTATGTGCCGTGCGACCAGTGCAAAGGCAAACGCTATAACCGCGAAACGCTGGAAATTAAGTACAAAGGCAAAACTATCCACGAAGTGCTGGATATGACCATCGAAGAAGCGCGCGAATTCTTTGATGCCGTGCCGGCGCTGGCGCGTAAGCTGCAAACCCTGATGGATGTTGGTCTGACCTATATTCGTCTCGGCCAGTCGGCAACCACGCTCTCCGGCGGTGAAGCCCAGCGCGTGAAGCTGGCGCGCGAACTCTCCAAGCGCGGTACCGGCCAGACGCTGTATATCCTTGATGAACCGACCACCGGTCTGCATTTCGCCGATATTCAGCAGCTGCTGGACGTGCTGCATCAGCTACGCGATCAGGGCAATACCATCGTGGTCATTGAGCACAACCTCGACGTGATTAAAACCGCCGACTGGATTGTCGACCTCGGCCCGGAAGGCGGTAGCGGCGGTGGGGAAATTCTCGTTTCCGGCACGCCAGAAACCGTTGCCGAATGTGAAGCCTCACACACGGCGCGCTTCCTGAAGCCCTTGCTGAAGTAATCTCTCAGGCCTCTTCCTTCACGGAAGAGGCCTCATTTCATCTCATTTTTTCACGCTGAGACTTCGTGATTTGCCCGGAGCGCTCACTCTGGCGTCTGATAGTCGCTATCGCCCACCGAATGCCGGGAAAACTATGCGAGTACCACACCTCATTCCGTTATTTATCATCGCCGCCGCGCTATGTACGTTAAGCGCCTGCTCATGGGTTGGCCGCTACAGCGATACAGCCTATCAGCAATTGCTCACACTCAAGCAGTTGCATTTGCAGTTCATCGCCACCGCAGCGACGCAGGACGATCAACAATTGAACAAGGAAGATGAACAGATTCGCCAGCAGTTCACGCAGGCGATCGCCCAAGGCGACGCGCTGCGCCAGGAAAATTTCAGGATACTTGAAGGTAACTATTTACGCGTTTACGCCCATCGCCAGATGCTGGGCGCGCCCTTTACCCCTGCCGAAGCGCAATATTTAACGCGGCAGACCATTTATCTCTATCAACAGGCTATCGCTGGCGAATGTCAGCGTACAGGGAGGGAATAATGCCGACAACCATGGAGATTCGCGCGCTGTTGTCCGCTTGCGCGATTGATAGCGCCGAATGGATGCCATTACTGAATAGAGTACTTGGCGATGAGCAGCGCGAAGTACGCGATAGCGCCATCTTTTTGCTACAGGCATTGCAGCAAAAAGCTCAGGGCTGGCTGACCGAAGACGATCTACGGCTACTGCTGGAAGGTCAGCGCGATATTGCCCGCATTCGCGCCAACAACCAGAGCATCGCGCGCCAGGCGCAGCTGCAGGCGACGTTGTTACGGCTGTTCGATATCACGCTGCTGGCGCTGGCTGGCAGGCTATAAGCTAGGCCAACTGCCTCCGCTTATCCTCCGACAGCAGGTCGACCGCCTGTTGATAGGAAGCATCCACCAGGTAGTAAATCTGCGAGTCTGGCAGAGAGCCATCGAGGAAAACCGTGCTCCAGTGAGCTTTATTCAGATGCCTGCTGGGGCGAACATCGCGATGTTGTTCGCGCAGCAGCTCGGCAAGCTCCGGGCTGGTCTTTAACGCAACGGCCGGCCGCTTATCCTCCACCTCTTTCACCATGGCGAATAACACATCCGCGACCTTGATTTGCGTCGCTTTCCAGTCGCTATGAACACTTTGCTCCGCGCCCGGCTTCGCCATGCAGTACTGCAGTAGATCCGATATGGTCATTTTTTATTCTCCCATGAGCGTTGCGACAATATGCCGCGAACCGCCGTGAATACGATGCTCCCCCAGCCAGATCCCCTGCCAGGTCCCTAACATGACGTTGCCGTTCTGCACCGGCAACATCAGGGAAACGCCCAGCAGCGATGATTTAATGTGCGAGGGCATATCATCAGGACCTTCATAATCGTGTTCATACGGCGCGTTGTCTGGTACGGCATTGAGGAAATGCTGTTCCATATCAAAACGGACCGTAGGATCGCAGTTCTCATTCAACGTCAGGGAAGCGGAAGTATGCTGGAGTAACAGATGCAGCAGGCCAACCTTGATATGCGAGAGCTCGCGGATTTGACCAATAAGTTCGTTGGTCACCAGATGGAAACCACGAGATTTCGGGCCTAATGTCAGGGTTTGCTGATGCCACATAAACGACTCCTGTAATGTGTGAATCCTTCTAAGTTTGCAGCAAGAAACGAAAAGGTAAAACCTCAAAGGCTGAAATTCGTACAAAAAAAAGACAGCCTGCGGCTGCCTTCTCGTATTCAGATGCGTTGCGTTTCACACGCCTTAATATTCTGAATTCACAATCACCTCTTCCCCCTGCGACCCGGCCATCGGCAAAGGTTTATAGGAGGAGTTTGCCGCACGCAGCACGCGAATTCCTCGCGCATCGGCATCGCGGGCCGCCGAGATATCGTTGTCAGAGTCGCCGTAGAAGACTTTGATATTCTTCTCGCGTAACCACTGAGTTTTCGTGTTCTGGCCGGGCTTATCGCCGGCAAAAATCACCGGGTTCATGTTAGCACCAGGGATCAGGAAATCATCCTGCAGGGTTTTGGAGACGGTCTCAGTTTTGGTCTGGCTGCGGCCGGTGACGAAGTAGATGCTGTCGCCGCGCTTAATATGCATCGCGATCAGCTGGCGGCCCACTTCTTTCGGCATACTGAACTCATCCCAGCCGTTATTCATCTTTTCCCAGAACTCGGGATTCTTCAGATAGGCTTCGCTGCCGGGAGAATAGGTTTTTTGCCCGCGCCAGAAACCGGGGCTCGAAAACAGCACGGTATCATCGATATCGAAACCCACCGCCATCGGCGCGCGGCCCAGCAGGCTATTTTCGATTTGTGCTACCGATACCCAATGGATCGGCGCCTGTTCGGCGAGTTTCGCAACATTCGTCCCTTCCCAAATGGGCTGTGGAGTGGACGCGCGAGCGACAACGGAGCTATTCAGAGCGAACAACAGACAAGTGGCGCTAATGGCCAAAGTTAACTTACGCATATTTATCCCTATGCCCCTCATGCGCCAGGCCGCTTAGCGGCAACCTGAGTTATTTTGGGTCTAAATAATCGATTCGTTATTATTTTTAATAATGAGTGAGCGCATTAATGTACCAAGACCTTAACGCCTGCCCATATAGATAGAAAGGATTTTCTGCTCAAATGTCATATAAAAAGAGCATGATCACACTTCGGAGGTAATACTACCCTCGCCTTAACGCTGGCGAGGGCAAATTAGTAAGTAAGTACTTACATTACTGCAGCAAACGCCTGAGCGACGCGCTGGACGTTACGCGAGTTAAGTCCCGCCACGCACATCCGGCCGCTGGCAATCAGGTAAACGCCAAACTCTTCGCGTAGACGATCCACCTGTGCCGCGCTCAATCCGGTGTAGCTAAACATGCCGCGCTGCTTCAGCAGGTAGTCAAAGTTTTTGCCGGGAACGGCCTCTTTCAGCGCATCCACCAGCGTCTGACGCATCGCCAGGATGCGGGTACGCATAGCTTCCACTTCCGCCAGCCATGAAGCTTTCAGCGCCGGGTCGTTCAATACTGCCGCCACCACCTGCGCGCCAAAATTAGGCGGGCTGGAGTAGTTACGACGCACCGTCGCTTTCAACTGACCCAGCACGCGGACAGCGGTTTCAGCATCATCGCAGACGATTGACAGGCCGCCGACGCGTTCGCCGTACAACGAGAAGATTTTGGAGAATGAGTTGCTGACCAGCATCGGCAGGCCGGCGCTGGCAATCGCGCGGATAGCGTAGGCATCGTCTTCCATACCGGCGCCAAAGCCCTGATAGGCAATATCGAGGAAAGGAATTAAATTACGTGCTTTCAACACTTTAACGACTTCATCCCACTGAGCGTTGCTCAGATCGGCGCCCGTTGGGTTGTGGCAACATGGATGCAGCAGCACGATATCGCGCTCAGGGAGCGTCTGTAGTTTGGCGAGGAAGGCTTCAAAACGTACGCCGTTGGTCTCATCATCGAACCATGGGTAAGTACTTACTTCGAATCCAGCCCCTTCAAATATGGCGATGTGGTTTTCCCAGGTCGGGTCGCTAACCCATACGCGAGACTGTGGGAAGTAGCGTTTAAGGAAATCGGCGCCAACCTTCAGCGCGCCGGAGCCACCCAGGGTTTGAATTGACGCTACGCGGTTTTGTTTCAGCACCGGATGGTCGGCGCCAAACAGCAGCGGCGCAATGGCGTGGCGGTAGCTATTGAGGCCTTCCATCGGCAAATACAGCGAGGCGCCGTGCGGCTGGGCATTGAGTCGTGCTTCGGCATCCGCCACGGCCTGTAGTTGCGGAATAATGCCGTCTTCGTTGTAGTAAAGACCGATGCTGAGGTTCACTTTGTCACTACGCGGATCTTCTTTGAAACGCTCCATCAAGGAGAGAATGGGGTCGCCGGCGTAGGCGTCAACTTTTTGAAACACGAGATGTATCTCCAGGTTTACGAAAGCAGGTATTTACACAATAAACCGGAAGTTGGGGAAGGTCGAGGGGATGTTGGTAAGTTATCGACAAAGATCGCTGCAAACATGGGCGACGCCGCGCGCCGCCCCTGCTCATTACCCCGATAAGCGTAGCGTAATCGGGGAAATATGCCACTGACCGTAGTTAGTCGAGGTAACGGATAGCCAGCCTGGAGGTCAGGCGAGTGATAAGTTCGTAAGCACTCACTTTCGTTATTTCCGCGATGCGCTCAACGGGGAGTCCTTCTCCCCATAACACAACCGGATCGCCGGCTTGATCCTGCGCCTGAGGGCCGAGGTCAACGCAAATCATATCCATCGCCACGCGGCCGACTATCGGCACTTCGCGGCCGTTGACCAGCACCGGCGTGCCGGAGGGCGCGGCGCGTGGATAGCCATCGCCATAGCCCATCGCCACGACGCCGAGGCGGGTATCGCGCTCGCTAATCCAGGTGCCGCCGTAGCCCACCGGCTCCCCGGCTTTATGCTCGCGCACCGCAATCAGGCTGGAGGTCAGCGACATGACCGGCAGGCAGCCGAAATCCTCACCGGTAGAGTGGTTCTCCAGCGGCGAAACGCCATAGAGAATGATGCCCGGCCGCGCCCAGTCGAAATGCGACTGCGGCCACAGCAGGATCCCGCCCGAGGCGGCAATAGAACGCAGCCCCGGCTTACCTTCGGTAAAGGTGGTGAAAATATCCAGCTGACGCTCGGTCGCGCCGCATTCAGGCTCATCGGCGCGAGCGAAATGGCTGACGATATTCACCGGCTGGCGGACATTTTTGCACCGGCTTAGCCGCTGATAAAACGCTTCGGCCTGTTCCGGCAGTACGCCAAGGCGATGCATACCGGTATCCAGCTTCATCCAGACGGTAACCGGTTCGGCCAGTTCCGCTTGTTCGAGCGCCGCCAGCTGTTCCGGGCTATGTACCACGGTATGCAGGTGCTGCGCGGAAATCAGCGCGAGATCCGCCGCTTCAAAGAAACCTTCCAGCAGCAATATCGGTTGGGTAATACCCCCTTCACGCAGGCGCAGCGCCTCCTCCAGGCGGGCGACGCCGAAGGCATCGGCGTCGGTCAGCGTTCGCGCGGTCTCAAGAAGGCCGTGTCCGTAGGCGTTCGCTTTCACCACCGCAACCAGTTTGCTGGCAGGAGCCAGTTCACGCAGGCGTTGCAGGTTGTGTCGCAGAGCGCGGCGGTTGATAACTACAGTTGCCGCTTGCATTTGAATTCCTTAAAAAAAGACTGACAGAGGTTTACTCATCGTCATACTGAGGGCCGGCATAATTATCGAAACGCGACCACTGGCCGTTAAAGGTCAGTCGTACTGTACCGATCGGGCCGTTACGTTGTTTACCAATGATAATTTCAGCAATACCTTTTAAATCGCTGTTCTCGTGATAAACCTCATCACGGTAGATGAACATGATTAAGTCGGCATCCTGTTCAATAGAGCCGGATTCACGCAGGTCGGAGTTGACCGGGCGTTTATCGGCGCGCTGTTCCAGAGAGCGGTTCAGCTGCGACAGCGCCACCACCGGCACCTGCAACTCTTTTGCCAGCGCCTTCAGCGAGCGGGAGATTTCGGCGATCTCCAGAGTACGGTTGTCGGAGAGCGACGGTACGCGCATCAGCTGCAGGTAGTCGATCATGATAAGGCCGATACCGCCGTGCTCGCGGGCGATACGTCGGGCGCGCGAACGCACTTCCGTCGGCGTCAGGCCGGAGGAATCATCAATATAAATGTTCCGTTTTTCCAGCAAGATACCCATAGTGCCGGAGATACGCGCCCAGTCTTCATCGTCCAGTTGGCCGGTACGGATACGAGTCTGATCGACGCGCGATAGCGAGGCCAGAGAACGCATCATGATCTGCTCGGAGGGCATCTCCAGACTGAATATCAATACCGGCTTATCCTGCAACATCGCCGCGTTTTCCACGAGGTTCATCGCAAATGTCGTCTTACCCATCGAAGGACGCGCGGCGACGATAATCAGATCCGAAGGCTGTAGCCCAGCGGTCTTTTTGTTGAGGTCGTCATAGCCGGTATTCACCCCGGTGACGCCATCGTGCGGCTGTTGGAACAGCTGCTCAATACGGGCGACGGTGGCATCGAGCACATCGGCGATGTTCTTCGGCCCTTCATCTTTGTTGGCGCGGCTTTCGGCAATTTTAAATACCCGCGATTCCGCCAGATCCAGCAGATCCTCGCTGGTGCGCCCCTGGGGGTCGAAACCGGCTTCGGCGATTTCGTTGGCCACCGAAATCATTTCACGCACCACCGCGCGTTCGCGCACGATGTCGGCATAGGCGCTGATGTTCGCCGCGCTTGGCGTATTTTTGGAGAGTTCGGCCAGATAGGCGAAGCCGCCGACGCTATCCAGTTGCCCCTGACGCTCCAGCGACTCCGCGAGGGTGATCAGGTCAATCGGGCTACCTGACTCTTGCAGACGCGCCATCTCGGTAAAGATATGACGATGCGGACGGGTATAGAAATCTTCCGACACCACCCTTTCGGCGACGTCGTCCCAGCGCTCGTTATCCAGCATTAAACCGCCCAACACCGACTGTTCCGCTTCAATCGAGTGCGGCGGGACTTTCAACCCGGCGAGCTGCGGATCGCGTTCGCGAGGTTCTGTCTGTGGTTTGTTGAAGGGTTTATTTCCTGCCATAGTGAATGGAGTTACCTGTAAATGAGAGACACAAAATTATAAAGGAGTTCACATGGCAACACGAATTGAATTTCCCGCGCATGGAGGCCCCGAGGTGCTGCATGCGGTCGAGTTTACCCCCAACGATCCTGCCGAGCACGAAATCCAGGTAGAAAATAAAGCTATCGGTATCAACTACATCGACACCTACATCCGCAGCGGCCTGTATCCGCCGCCCTCGCTGCCGAGCGGTTTGGGCACCGAAGCCGCCGGTATCGTCAGTAAAATCGGCAGCGGCGTTAAACATATCAAGGTTGGCGATCGGGTGGTGTACGCCCAGGCCGCGCTTGGCGCTTATAGCTCGGTGCATAACGTGCATGCCGATAAAGCGGCGATTTTACCGAATGCGATTTCCTTTGAGCAGGCCGCCGCCTCGTTTCTGAAAGGATTGACCGTCTGGTATCTGCTGCGCAAAACCTATGAAATAAAAGCCAACGAGACCTTCCTGTTCCACGCGGCGGCGGGCGGCGTGGGGCTGATTGCCTGCCAGTGGGCGAAAGCGCTGGGGGCGAAACTTATCGGCACCGTCGGCAGCGAGCAAAAAGCGCAGCGCGCCCGGCAGGCCGGCGCCTGGGAAACCATTAACTACCGCGAAGAGAATATTGCCGAGCGCGTCAAGGCGCTGACCGGCGGCAAAAAAGTCGCCGTGGTTTACGATTCCGTAGGTAAAGATACCTGGGAGGCCTCGCTCGATTGTCTTCAGCGGCGTGGGCTGATGGTCAGCTTCGGCAATTCATCTGGCCCGGTAACCGGCGTGAATTTGGGTATCCTCAATCAGAAAGGCTCACTCTATGTGACCCGCCCTTCTCTGCAAGGCTACATCACCAACCGGGAAGAGCTGACGGAAGCCAGCAACGAGCTATTTTCGCTGATCGCCAGCGGCGTGATCAAAGTCGATGTGGCGGATAATCAGAAATACGCCCTGCGTGACGCCCGGCGCGCGCATGAGATTCTGGAAAGCCGGGTGACCGAGGGGTCGAGCCTGCTGCTGCCGTAACGGGGTGAGATCGCCAGAAAAGTTTAGGGCCTCCTGACGGAGGCCCTGACTTTTTTTGTTCGGCTGTATGTAGGGTACAGCGCGATGAATTCGTTATCGCGCTAATAGTGACAGATTTAATACGCAATGCCTACGCTGTTTTATGCAAAATTACTCAGGTTGTGACATACCGCTCAATACCCAAAATGTTGGCTTAATAGCGCCAGCGATCTTCACGACGATAGCGGGTGGTCGTCGGCGATTTCATCGCCCGAATGACCCATACGACAGCCACCGCCAGCAGCAGCCAGGGTAGCAGCTTAAACATTAATGCAAACAGGCCGCCGAAGAACATCAACGCCGTGGCGACAACCAGCGCGGCAATAATGCCAAGCAGCGAGATGCCGGTGACCAGCAACATGACAAAAAAGCCAATAACAAATAAGAGTTCCAGCATGGTCTTCTCCCGAAAAAATAACCAGATAGCTGATTAGCTATTTCAAGAGTCATCTTCAAGAATCATGCCAGGTATAACTCATTGAATTAAAACAAAACGCCCTGCAGAAATAGCGCAGGGCGTGGCGAAAAAGACCAGGTTTTAGCGAAAAAATTAACGCTTATCGGCAACCAGCTTCAGCGCGTGCTCCAGCACGTTGATATCGGCGCCCGCTTTGTGGGCGTTTTCGCTGAGATAGCGGCGCCACTGACGCGCGCCGGGGATCCCCTGGAACAATCCCAGCATATGGCGGGTGATATGACCCAGATAGGTACCGTTGCTGAGCTCACGCTCGATATAGGGGTACATTGCGCGCACCACCGCCACCGGATCGGCATCCGCGCCGTTGACGCCGAAAATCTCACGATCCACCGAAGCCAGAATGCCCGGATTTTGATAGGCTTCACGCCCCACCATCACGCCATCCATGTGCTCAAGTTGCAGTTTGGCCTCTGCCAGAGATTTAATTCCGCCGTTAATCGCCATCGTCAGATGCGGGAAATCACGTTTTAGTTGCCAGACGCGCGGATAATCCAGCGGCGGGATTTCACGGTTCTCTTTCGGGCTCAGGCCGGAAAGCCAGGCTTTACGGGCGTGAATGATGAACATTTCACACTCCCCTTTGCCGGAGACGGTCTCAATGAAATCACACAGGAATTCATAGCTATCCCGATCGTCAATGCCAATACGGGTTTTTACCGTTACCGGGATCGACACCACGTCGCGCATCGCTTTGATGCAGTCCGCCACCAGCGCGGCATTACCCATCAGACAAGCGCCAAACATCCCGTTCTGCACGCGGTCAGAGGGGCAACCGACATTGAGGTTAATCTCATCATAGCCGCGCGCCTCGGCGAGCTTCGCGCATTGCGCCAACGCCGCAGGATCGCTACCGCCCAGCTGCAGCGCTACCGGATGTTCTTCCTCGCTATAGGCCAGATAGTCGCCTTTACCGTGAATAATCGCGCCGGTGGTGACCATTTCGGTATACAACAGAGTATGGCGCGACAGCAGACGCAGGAAGTAGCGGCAATGTCTGTCGGTCCAATCGAGCATGGGCGCGATAGAAAAACGGTGGGCGGCAAAAGCGGTAGACGTGGATTCTGGCATCATGGCGAATAAATAAGCATCCGGGTAAAAAGGGGCGCTACTATAGCACAAACACAAACCACGGCGCATAGCGTCGAACGCCACGCGCCATGGTCAAAATGTTGCCTATATTTTACGCGGTTTACCGTCGTGCGGGCCAAAGAACTGCGGAGGGTGATCCACCCAACGGTCCTGGCGAGTCGCTGCATAGCCCGGGTTCAGCGGATAGTAAATACGGTTGTGCTTTTTATTTGCCTCGCCAACGACCAGCAGTCGCACCTCCTGCTCGGTATTATTCAGGAAGGTATGACATACGCCAGTTCCCGCCGGAAAGCCGACGCTATCGCCCGGTTCCAGCTTCCATAGATAGCCATTGATCCAGACTTCCGGAAAGCCTTCCAGCACGTAGATGAATTCTTCTTCATCGCTTTCCGCGTGCGGATAAGAGGTTCTACGTCCCGGCGGTAAACGTTCATGATGGATGCCCAGCCGATTTAGCCGTAGGCCGCGGGCAAGAGGCGCGCCAATAGAAAAAAGCTCGTGACTATCGGGGTAGGTGGAATCATCCGCACCTTCCAGTTCGCGCCAATGTCGAATGCAATCAGGTCGTTTCATCGTTTTCTCCCGAAAATGAGATACATCAGGTATAGCAAAGCTTGCAGGTTCTCGGCGTTTTACCTGGTTCGTGATAAAGTAACAGTTTCAACATCACGCAACCAGAGGATGCTCATGGATAACACCACTTCGCAAGAAATGTTAGCGCAGGCTGAAAAGCTTTGCGTGCAACGTGGCGTACGCCTGACCCCGCAGCGTCTGGAAGTGTTGCGTCTGATGAGCCTGCAGCAAGGGGCGATTAGCGCCTACGATCTGCTGGATCTGCTGCGTGAAAAAGAGCCGCAGGCGAAGCCGCCGACGGTCTATCGCGCGCTGGAGTTTCTGCTGGAGCAAGGTTTTGTGCACAAAGTTGAATCGACCAACAGCTATGTGCTGTGCCACCTTTTCGATCAGCCAACCCACAGTTCGGCGATGTTTATCTGCGATCGCTGCGGCGTGGTCAAAGAAGAGTGTGCGGAAGGCGTAGAAGATATTATGCATACGCTGGCGGCCAGAATGGGCTTCGCTCTACGGCATAATGTGATTGAAGCGCATGGCCTGTGCGCGGCCTGCGTGGAAGTCGAAGCCTGCAGTACTCGCGAACACTGCCATCACGATCATACCATCCAGATTAAAAAGAAAGCCCGCTGAGTCGGGCGACATCAGCGGGAAGCTACGGCATATCACTATGCCGTTAGACAGGCATAAACAGGGGGTCAAAACCGCGTTCGCTACCAGCGCGTATCGTTCTTACGCTCCCAGTCAGACACCTCTTTTTCGGCCTGATCTTTGGCATAGCCGTAGCGTTCCTGAATTTTACCGACCAACTGGTCGCGCTTCCCTTCGATGACCGTCATATCGTCATCGGTCAGCTTACCCCACTGTTCCTTGGCTTTACCTTTCAACTGTTTCCAGTTACCGCTGATTTCGTCTTTATTCATCATTACGTCCTCATCATTCGGTGGGTTAACAGCCCGTTTTGTTCCGGACATGGTAATAACTATAGATGACAATGCTGGCACCGATTCGTTATTCGGAATTTTTAACCATCAGGTCGATTGAAAACGCTGGGGGGATTTTCCCGGCTCGCGCTACGCTGAGCCGGGCTTTTTACATTCAGGAGGGTGAGTTAAACCAGGTGCCACGCTGCCAGTGGCGGCGCCAGATGAGCGCCAGCGAAAGCCCACGCAAAGCCAGGAACACGGCCAGCGCCAGCCACAGGCCGTGATTGCCGAGCACGGGCACAGAGAGCAACATCACCGCAAACCCCGCAGCGGCTACCGCCATGCTATTACGCATCTCCGCGCCGCGCGTCGCGCCGATAAACATGCCATCCAGCAGATAACACCAGACGCCAATCACCGGCAGGATCATCTGCCAGAACAGATAGCGGTCGGCCAGCTGCTGCAATGATGGGATAGAGGTCAATAGCGCGATGATATGCTCACCGGCCACGCTGTAGATTAACGCGAACGCCAGCGCGACCATTCCCGACTGCCGACAGGCCGCGCGCCAGACTTCCAGCAGTTGGCTACCGTCACGCGCGCCGTAAGCCTGTCCGGAATGGGCTTCGACGGCATAGGCAAAACCGTCCAGCGCGTAAGCGGTAAAGGTCAGCATGGTCATCAGTACCGCATTGACCGCCACCACGTCGCTGCCCAGACGGGCGCCGAAGACGGTGATGGCGCCAAAACAGAGCTGCAGTAGCAGCGAACGCAGCATGATGTCGCGATTAAGCGCCAGCAGGCGCCGCATATTGCCGCGCCAGGCTTCCTTCAACATGGCAAGCGTCACGCCGCGCAGCGCCAGCACCCGTTTCGCCATCAGCAGGCCGATGATAAAGGTAGCGTATTCCGACAGCGCCGTCGCCAGTGCCGCCCCCTGCACGTTCATATGCAGCCCCATTACCAGCCACAGATCGAGCACGATATTCAGCAAGTTACCGACCACCAACAGGATCACCGGGGCGCGAGCGTACTGGACGCCAAGCAGCCACCCTAACAGCACCAGGTTAGCTAACGACGCCGGGGCGCTGAGCCAGCGAATTTCGAGGAACCGTCTGGCCTGCTCCAGTACCGCCTCGCTCCCGCCGACGATATGTAGCGCGAGGTCAATGAGCGGCATGCGGAACAGAACAATGAGCAGCCCGGCGGCCAGCGCCAGGATCAGCGGTTGCACCAGAGCGCGCGCCAGCCGCTGCGGATCTTTGGCGCCGTAGGCCTGAGCGGTTAAGCCAGTGGTGCTCATTCGCAGGAACAACAGCAGCATAAAGAGGAAACTGGTGGCCGTTGCGCCGACGGCGACGCCACCAAGGTATACGGGGCTATCAAGATGGCCGACAACGGCGGTATCGACCAGCCCCAACAGCGGAACGGTAATGTTCGAGAAAATCATCGGTAGCGCGAGGCGCCACAGTGCTTTATCGGCGGCGTTGAGCAGCATGAAGAGGGACCAGACAGAGGAGGAACATCGCAGCGTCATGCATCATGATGACGCTGCGTTAGGACGGGAGTTACAGCCACTCACCGTTACGGATCACGCCGACGGCCAGACCTTCAATGGTGAAGCTCTGCTGGCGCAGATCGACGACGATCGGGGAAAACTCGCTGTTTTCCGGCAGCAGTTCAACGACGTTGCCCTGCTTTTTCAGACGTTTTACGGTGACTTCTTCATCGATACGCGCGACGACGACCTGGCCGTTACGCACGTCCTGAGTTTTATGCACCGCCAGCAGATCGCCGTCGAGGATACCGATGTCTTTCATCGACATCCCGCTTACGCGCAGCAGGAAGTCGGCATTCGGTTTAAACATCGCCGGGTCAACCTGGTAGTGACCTTCAATATGCTGCTGCGCCAGCAGCGGCTCGCCGGCGGCGACGCGGCCAATCAGCGGCAGGCCATGTTCTTCTTCCGTCAGCAGACGAATGCCGCGGGAAGCGCCGGAGACGATTTCAATCGCGCCTTTACGCGCCAGCGCTTTGAGGTGTTCTTCCGCCGCGTTTGGGGAACGGAACCCCAAGCGCTGAGCAATTTCCGCACGCGTCGGCGGCATGCCCGTTTGGCTGATGTGATCCCGGATGAGATCAAACACCTCTTGCTGCCTGGTCGTTAACGCTTTCATTCCGCCCCCTGGGTGTATATACAGTTATGCTGTGAGTATATACAGCTAATGGTGATTTTGGAACCACATATCATATAAAAATCAGGAGATTCTTTCCGTTTTGCGAGCGTTGCCGACAAGACTTAGCGGTAATGCGACCACAGCAGCATGGCCCAGGTGATCAGCGCGATGATTATCGCCAGCAGCACCGCTGCCGACCCCATATCCTTGGCGCGCCCGGAAAGCTCATGATGCTCAGGCCCGATACGATCAACCACCGCTTCAATCGCGCTATTAAGTATTTCGACTATCATCACTAACAGGACCGAGCCAATAAGCAGGACTCGCGTAATGACATCGACATCCAGCCAGCAGGCTATCGCCACGGCCACAATAGCGGCGACCCCTTCCTGACGGAAAGCGGCTTCATTAACCCATGCCGCGCGGAAACCTTTCCAGGAATAACCTGCTGCTTTAATGATTCTGGTTAACCCAGTGGTATTATTGGCCATCAAAAAGAACCTTTTAATGTAAATGACGTCGCTGAGTGTACGTGTTTGCCGTGTGACAACGGAAATTTTGTACGCTTTCTGTTATTCTTGCCGCGCATTTGCATGATTAACCAGAGGCTTCACATCGTTTATGTCCGGCTGGCAACGAATTTACTATAAATTACTGAATTTACCATTACGGGTGCTGGTAAAAAGCAAGTCTATTCCGGCAGAACCTGCTCAGGAATTAGGGCTCGATACCTCGCGTCCGATAATGTACGTCTTGCCTTATAACTCCAAGGCGGACCTGCTGACCCTGCGCGCCCAGTGCCTGGCGCATGACTTACCCGACCCTTTTGAACCGCTGGAAATCGACGGCACACTGCTGCCGCGCTACGTTTTCATCCACGGCGGCCCGCGCGTGTTTACCTACTACACGCCGAAAGAAGAGTCCATCAAGCTGTTCCACGACTACCTGGATCTGCACCGTAATCATCCCGACCTCGACGTGCAAATGGTACCGGTGTCGGTCATGTTCGGCCGCGCGCCGGGTCGTGAAAAAGGCGAAGAGAATCCGCCGCTGCGGATGCTTAACGGTATTCAGAAATTCTTCGCCGTCTCCTGGCTTGGCCGCGATAGCTTCGTGCGTTTCTCGCCGTCGGTCTCTCTGCGCCGCATGGCGGATGAGCACGGGACCGATAAAATCATCGCCCAGAAGCTGGCCCGCGTGGCGCGTATGCACTTCGCCCGTCAACGTCTGGCCGCCGTCGGCCCGCGCCTCCCTGCCCGCCAGGATCTCTTCAACAAGCTGCTGGCGTCGAAAGCTATCGCCCGCGCGGTAGAAGATGAAGCGCGCAGCAAGAAGATTTCTCACGAGAAGGCCCAGCAGAACGCCATTGCGCTGATGGAAGAGATTGCCGCTAACTTCTCTTATGAAATGATCCGCCTGACTGACCGTATTCTGGGCTTTACCTGGAACCGTCTGTACCAGGGGATTAACGTGCACAATGCCGAGCGCGTACGCCAGCTGGCGCATGACGGCCATGAGATTGTCTATGTGCCTTGTCACCGTAGTCACATGGACTACCTGCTGCTCTCCTATGTGCTCTATCATCAGGGTCTGGTGCCGCCGCATATCGCTGCCGGCATAAACCTCAACTTCTGGCCGGCTGGGCCGATTTTCCGCCGCCTGGGCGCTTTCTTTATTCGTCGTACCTTTAAGGGCAACAAGCTCTATTCCACGGTATTCCGCGAATATCTTGGCGAGCTGTTCAGCCGTGGTTATTCGGTGGAATACTTTGTCGAAGGCGGGCGTTCCCGTACCGGCCGTCTGCTGGATCCGAAAACCGGCACCCTGTCGATGACTATCCAGGCGATGCTGCGCGGCGGTAGCCGCCCCATCACGCTGGTGCCGATTTATATCGGCTACGAGCACGTGATGGAAGTGGGTACCTACGCCAAAGAGCTGCGCGGCGCGACAAAAGAAAAAGAGAGCCTGCCGCAGATGATGCGCGGCCTCAGTAAGCTGCGTAATCTTGGCCAGGGCTACGTTAACTTCGGTGAACCGCTGCCGCTGATGACCTATCTCAATCAGCACGTGCCGGAATGGCGCGAAGCCATCGATCCTATCGAAGCCGTCCGCCCTTCCTGGCTGACGCCGACGGTGAATAATATCGCCGCCGACCTGATGGTGCGCATCAACAATGCCGGGGCAGCTAACGCCATGAACCTGTGCTGTACGGCGCTTCTGGCGTCACGTCAGCGTTCTTTGACCCGTGAGCAGCTAACCCAACAGTTGGATTGCTACCTCGACCTGCTGCGTAACGTGCCGTACTCCACCGATTCGACCGCGCCGACGGCTTCCGCCAGCGAGCTTATCGACCACGCGCTGCAGATGAACAAGTTCGAAGTCGAGAAAGACACCATCGGCGATATCATCATCCTGCCGCGCGAGCAGGCGGTGCTGATGACCTACTATCGCAACAACATCGCCCATATGCTGGTGATGCCATCGCTGCTGGCCGCTATCGTGACCCAGCATCGCCGCATCTCCCGTAGCGAAGTGCTGCGTCATGTCGAGATGTTCTATCCGTTCCTGAAAGCCGAACTGTTCCTGCGCTGGGAAAAAGAAGAACTGGCGGGCGTTATCGATGCGCTGATGGCAGAGATGCAGCGTCAGGGGCTGGTGGTGCTGAATGGCGATGAGATGAGCGTCAATCCGGCTCACTCTCGTTCCCTGCAGCTGCTGGCCGCCGGCGCGCGTGAGACGTTACAGCGCTACGCGATTACCTTCTGGCTGCTGAGCGCCAACCCGTCCATCAACCGCAGTACGCTGGAGAAAGAAAGCCGCACCATGGCGCAGCGTCTGTCGGTACTGCATGGTATCAATGCGCCGGAGTTCTTCGATAAGGCGGTGTTCAGTACCCTCGTGCTGACCCTGCGTGACGAAGGCTACATCAGCGATACTGGCGATGCCGAGCCGGCAGAGACCCTGAAGGTCTACCAGATGCTGGCGGATTTGATTACGTCGGATGTACGTTTGACGATTGAAAGCGCCGCTCAGGACGACGCATAACGTTGCGGCTTCTGTTCCCCGGCTCGCGGCGCGAGTCGGGGAACAGAAGGATTTACTGCAGGTAACTCATCGCCAGACCGAGAAACAGCACCAGCCCAACGTAGTTATTATTCATAAACGCTTTGAAGCAGTTATCGCGTTCGCGCTTGAAGATAAGTTTCTGCTGCCAGACAAACAGTCCTGCCGCGATAAACAGCGACCAGTAAAACGCCCAGTTCAGCCCATTCAGCCAGCCTACAGCCCCCATCAATACCAGCACGGCAACCTGCAGAATACCGATAATCAAACGATCGTTTTCGCCGAACAGAATCGCCGTCGACTTAATGCCGATTTTGACATCATCGTCGCGATCGACCATCGCGTACTGGGTGTCGTAGGCTACCGCCCACAGAATATTGGCGAGGAACATCAGCCAGCAGCTGAGCGGCAGCGCTTCACTTACCGCCGAGAACGCCATCGGGATCGACCAACCAAAGGCCGCGCCCAGCACCACCTGCGGCAGATGGGTGTAGCGCTTCATAAAGGGGTAGACCCAGGCCAGCGCCAGCGCCGCGACCGACAGCAGGATGGTCATGGTATTGAGCGTCAGCACCAACAGGAAGGAGAGCCCCACAAGCACCGCGAATAATATGCGCGCTTCTTTTTCCGTGACCTCGCCGCTTGGTAACGGCCGGCGAGCCGTACGCTTAACGTGACCATCAAATTTACGGTCGGCATAGTCATTCACGACGCAGCCGGCGGCGCGCATCAACCAGACGCCAGCGACAAATACCGCCAGAATCCACAGCGGCGGTACCCCGGGTGAAGCCACCCATAACGCCCACAGCGTCGGCCACAGCAGCAATAGCGCGCCGATTGGTTTGTCAGTACGCATCAGGCGGTGAAACGCCAACAGCTTATTCTGCGTCAGACTCCACTCCATTTTCTCTTCCTCTTAATACAATGGCGATGCAGGCAGAAAAAGCTCTGTCAGCAGCAGCGGTTTGCCGCTCAGCCGGAGACGGGAACGTCGCCCCCACAGCTGTGCACTACGGCCAATCTCAATAAAATCACGGGTTAACGTCGACGACGTAAACAGATACCGACCCAGCGGCGTCTGCCCCAACTGCTGCAGGGCTAATTCCGGGCCGCATAGCGTCGATTCCGGCACGAGAGTACGACCGGCAAGCCAGGGTTCGCCATCGGCGCAAAGAATGATCTCCCGCAGCCAATACCGCGCATCTTCCGGCAGCAGGGCTTCTTCGCCCGCCAGCGCGTCGCGCCCGACGAAACCTTCGTTAATCATGGTCACGGTGACCTTTTTCCCTTGTTGCTCAAAGCGTTTGGTCATTGAGTCTTCCAGCAACAGCCAGTCGCGCAGCGGCGCGTCCAGCTCGGGTATGGCGGCAAAATAGCGCAGCGCACGCAGTTGCGTAAGCGCAGGATGTGGCATGCCTGATTCTCCGGTACAAAACGTGCAGGCATTGTATCGCAGAATAGCGTTTTGAGGGCGGGCAAACGTCAATATACGATCATCCGCGCAACAGGCATGCAACAGTTGCCGCTGCGCGAGAAAAAAAAGTGCGTCCAGGCGGACGCACCTAAAGGCTGTGCCTAAACATCAGCATTGTGGGGAGACGGTCACCCCTTGCCTTTTACACTGCTGATAAAGGTGGAACGAGCAGATTTCGAGCCGAGGCGTTCAGCTTCGTTCATCAATTTCAGGGCTTTGTCGATATCACCTTGCTTCACCGCCTGCTTAATACCGTTGTTGAAGTAGGTTTCGGTATCGTCAAGCATCGGTTCGCTTTTGGCTGCTGGGGCTGGCGCGGCTACCGGCGCAGCGGCCGGGGCGTTATAGACCGGCGCGGCGGTATTACCGACGGTCACCGGGCCTGGGCCGGAGGAGCCGAACAGCGGGCCCACCAGCACGCTGGAACTCGAAGACGTTTTCACCTTCAGGCTCAAGGTGCCGTCAGTGGTATGTTTAGCGATCGGATCCGGAATGTCCGGCACCGCGTTACCGGTGCCTTTCGCGTAGGCTTTCGCCGGGTCGATTAATTTGGTGGTCTGCTGCAGATCCTGCGGAGTGGTAAACACCAGCACATAAATTTTCTGCTGTCCCAGCGCCGGCGTCAGGCGCATTACCCCTTCCAGGCGGTCGGCGCTCATCACGCCCGGCTCCAGATAAGTGAAATAGCTGCTCGGGAAGAAGGCGGACGGCGTCATGCTCTGATCGAGGATCAGGACATTTGGCGCGTAGACGCTAGTCTGTTTGTCGACTTCGCTGGTCAACGTCAGAGTTAACTCGCCGATATTGGCCGGTACGCTATAGGCCACCACCGGCCCGGCGATACCGGGGACATTCAGCGTTTGACCGGCGACCGCCACTTTAGAGGTTTGGGTTTTCGATTGATCGACCGGCGTCCAGGTCAACTGCTGCAGCGAGGAGGCCGGGATTGACGGCGCGGCAGAGGTATTCTGCGGCACGAAATTGACATCAGCAAAACTGACTGCGGGTACGCTGGCCAGCAGGCCGGCGGACAGGCAGAGGGCAACGAGACTTTTCTTCATATTCATTGTTATCACCTCAATTCCTATGGCCGAGCGTTAGCCAGGCAATAGCGCGCTGGGCCGAAAACAGAGGGGCTGCTGCCCCTCTTTTACTCATCATGATGCGGATTGCATTACCACCAGATTTCCATCTGGGCGCCGAAGGTCCACTCATCGTCGTCGCCGCGGCTGGAAGTGTTGATGCCGGTACCAGAGGTATCGCGCATGGCGACGCCGCTATCGGTGTAACCCCACTTCTCATCCCACTTCGCGTAGGTGGCGAACAGACGAATTGCCGGACGGGACCAGATGCTGTCGCCCGCCTGCCACTGTTGCGCCAGGGTGATTTTGTACTGGTTGTTGCTGTCGCCGGTTTTCTGCGATTTGACATTGTCGTAGCCGACTTCCAGCAGGGTGCTCATGATCGGCGTCCACTTGTACATAGGACGTACGCCGACGGTCCACCATTTGGTACCGTTGTTGTTGTCCAGGTTGACGTCCTGGTACATGGCGACGTACATCATGTCCCAATCGTCCGCCAGAGAGACCGCGCCGTGGTCAAGCACACGCCACATGGAACCATCGTTATTAATGCTGCCGCCCTGCGGTACGCCTTTGCCGTTGGAGGTCATGGCGTCGGTCGCGTACTGCAGAACAAATTTGTTGTAGCCTTTCAGGATGCTCTGGGTATGTTCAGCGGTGAACATCCAGCCATCTTTTGATGCATCCGGCTGCAGGTAGTAGTCATCCGGCACGTTGGTGTGACCATAGTCCACGCCCAGCTCCAGCGTACCGCCTGGGTTGGTTTCCATCTGCGCTAAACGCACATCGAAGACGTCGTTCGGTACCAGATGATCATAAACGCGTTCGCCAGTCAGCGGATCGCGGTCAGCATAGGTTGCCGAGCCGCCGGATTCAGAAGAACGAGTGGCGGCCAGAGAGAGTTTACCGAAGCCCAGATCGATGTTTTCGATACCGGCGCCAGGACCGGATATATCCCAGTAGTAGAAGTCGATCATGTGAACGTCATGACGCTGATAGAAGCGCTTACCGGCCCACAGGGTTGAACCCGGCAGCCAGTCGATCAGGTTTTTACCCTGCACGTTAACTTCACGGAAGGCCGGGCTGGTAGATTCCCAGTCGTTCTGCTGCGATACCGAGTAGGCAACGTTGGTATCGAAGTAGAAGCTCTTATCGCCCTCTTTCCACACTTCCTGGCCCAGTTTCAGTTCAGCGTAAGTTTCACATTCGTTACCGAGACGGTATTTACTTTGAGCGCCAGTGGCCTGGAAGCACTGCTGTTCGCCGCCGCTGCCGGTCCAGCCAATACCGGAACGCGCGTAGCCGTGGAAATCGACAGCCAGCGCCTGGGCAGACATCACGCCCGCCGCAACGGCTACCGCCAGTGGAAGTTTGCGCAGAGTAATCATCATTCTATCTCCTGAGATCATTGCTTTTCTTTGAACACTTCCCCGTCGGCCGCCGCATGGTTGGCTGCGCGCTGGGTTCGCGTCTTCTTTTAATGGGGAACCTTATACGCCTGGCTCTTTATGCAACCGACGACAAGCGGTGCCATCCTCACGGAATAAATGGCAGCGCTCCGGCGGCAAACCGATGGCGAATGTGGCTCCCTCTTCTACCAACACCACGTCATTCTGGCGGTACACCAGGTTCTGACGGATGGCGGGGATCTGGATATGAATTTGCGTTTCGTGACCAAGCTGTTCGACCACCTGCACTTCGCCCTCAAGGGTGACATCGGCGATGTCGCTCGGCAGCAGGTGTTCCGGGCGGATGCCCAAAGACATATTGGCGCCGACCTGAACGTGGGCGCTGTCTACCGGCAGCCAGACCTGCTGGCGGTTCGGTAGTTCGACCTGTACCTGTTCAATGGCGGTCGCGGTGACTTTGACCGGCAGGAAGTTCATCTTCGGCGAGCCAATAAAGCCCGCGACGAAGCGGTCTGCCGGATAGTGATAGAGTTCCAGCGGTTTCCCGACCTGCGCGACGCGGCCGGCATCCAGCACGACGATTTTGTCGGCCAGGGTCATGGCTTCCACCTGATCGTGGGTGACGTAAATCATCGTGCGACCAAGGCGCTTATGCAGACGGGAGATTTCGATACGCATCTGCACGCGCAGCGCGGCATCGAGGTTGGACAGGGGTTCATCAAGCAGGAAAACCCGCGGCTCGGCGACCAGGGTACGGCCGATGGCTACACGCTGACGCTGGCCGCCGGAGAGCGCTTTCGGCTTACGCTCCAACAGGTGCGCCAGCTGCAACACTTCGGCGACCTGAGTCACGCGCTGGTTAATCACCTCTTTTTTCGCCCCGGCCAGTTTCAGGCCAAAAGACATATTTTCGGCAACGGAAAGGTGGGGATAGAGCGCATAAGACTGGAATACCATGCCGATGCCGCGCTCGGCGGGCGGCACATCGTTCATTCGGGTATCGCCAATAAACAGATCGCCGCTGGTGACCGTTTCCAGTCCGGCAATCATACGCAGCAGGGTGGATTTGCCGCAGCCCGACGGTCCTACAAACACGACGAACTCCCCATCCTGGATCTCGAGATTGATATCTTTAGATACCACCACGTCGCCCCAGGCTTTCGTTACATTTCGTAGCTGTACGCTCGCCATGCCCTTCTCCCTTCGTTACAACCTGTCACTTAAAGACACATTCAAGATGGGCTGACTATGCGGCATTCATTACGTTGGCAAATCCTCCACCCCCCGGGTTTTTGATGGGGGAGGAGACGGGAGGATGAGAAATTGCCTCTCGCCGCCGGAAGTTCCCGGCAAAAGGTCATTTCGTGATCGAAGCGACAAAAACGGTGGCTTTTTTATGTGCTCCAGGGCCCATTACCGGCATTTCTGCAATACGGATCACATAAACGGCGGGCGGGGCGTAGACATAGGGAGGATGGAAAGAGGTTGTTAAAAAAGGAAACTCATCAGCGTTAAACCACTCAAGTGTATCCACGAGCACATCACCAAATAGGACGGGTATATGAAAATCAAAACTGGCGCTCGCATCCTCGCGCTGTCTGCATTGACGACGATGATGTTTTCCGCCTCTGCCCTCGCAAAAATTGAAGAAGGTAAGCTGGTTATCTGGATTAACGGCGATAAAGGCTATAACGGCCTCGCTGAAGTGGGTAAAAAGTTCGAAAAAGATACCGGCATTAAAGTTTCCGTAGAACATCCGGATAAGCTGGAAGAGAAGTTCCCGCAGGTTGCAGCGACCGGCGACGGCCCGGATATCATCTTCTGGGCGCATGACCGCTTTGGCGGCTACGCGCAGTCCGGTCTGCTGGCGGAAATCACCCCGGATAAAGCGTTCCAGGACAAGCTCTATCCGTTCACCTGGGATGCCGTACGTTACAACGGCAAACTGATCGCTTACCCGGTGGCGGTGGAAGCCTTATCGCTGATTTATAACAAAGACCTGGTCCCGAACCCGCCGAAAACCTGGGAAGAGATCCCGGCGCTGGATAAAGCGCTGAAGGCGAAAGGTAAGAGCGCGCTGATGTTCAACCTGCAAGAACCGTACTTCACCTGGCCGCTGATCGCCGCCGATGGTGGATACGCGTTTAAGTTTGAAAACGGCAAATACGACGTGAAAAACGTCGGCGTCGATAGCGCCGGGGCAAAAGCCGGTCTGACCTTCCTGGTCGACCTCATCAAAAATAAACACATGAACGCCGACACCGACTACTCCATCGCGGAAGCGGCATTCAACAAAGGCGAAACCGCGATGACCATCAACGGTCCGTGGGCGTGGTCTAACATCGACAAGAGCAAGGTTAACTACGGCGTCACTCTGCTGCCGACCTTCAAAGGCAAACCGTCTAAACCGTTCGTTGGCGTACTGAGCGCCGGGATTAACGCCGCCAGTCCGAATAAAGAACTGGCGAAAGAGTTCCTCGAAAACTACCTGATGACCGATCCGGGCCTGGAAGCGGTGAATAACGATAAACCGCTGGGCGCCGTGGCGCTGAAATCCTTCCAGGAGAAGCTGGAGAAAGACCCGCGTATCGCCGCCACCATGGCTAACGCCCAGAAAGGCGAAATCATGCCGAACATCCCGCAGATGTCGGCGTTCTGGTATGCCGTCCGTACCGCGGTTATCAACGCCGCAAGCGGCCGTCAGACCGTCGATGCCGCGCTGAAGGATGCACAGGGCCGTATCACCAAGTAATACCGTCGCACACGTGCCGGATGGCGGCATAAATGCCTTATCCGGCCTACACGCTTTGTAGGCCGGATAAGCACAGCGCCATCAGGCACTCTTGTCGACAGATATTTAACGTTGTAGAGGATGATCCCCATGGATGCCGTTAAAAAGAAACACTGGTGGCAAAGCCCGCAACTCACATGGTCTGTGATTGGTTTGCTGTGCCTGTTGGTGGGTTACCTTGTTGTTTTAATGTACGCCCAGGGGGAGTACCTGTTCGCCATCATGACGCTGATTTTAAGCTCAGTTGGCCTGTATATCTTTTCCAATCGCAAGGCTTACGCCTGGCGCTATGTTTATCCGGGTCTCGCCGGGATGGGGCTGTTTGTTCTGTTCCCGCTGATCTGCACCATTGCCATCGCCTTCACCAACTACAGCAGCACCAACCAGCTCACCTTCGAACGCGCCCAACAGGTACTGATGGATCGTTCTTTCCAGGCCGGCAAAGCCTATAACTTCTCACTCTACCCGGCAGGCGATGAGTGGCAGCTGGCGCTGACAGACGGTGAAAGCGGTAAAAATTATCTCTCTGAAGCCTTTAAATTTGGCGGCGAGCAGAAGCTGGCGTTAAAAGAAGCCGATGCCCTGCCGCAAGGCGAACGCGCGAATTTACGCGTAATCACCCAGAACCGCGCCGCGCTGAACCAACTGACCGCCGTGCTGCCGGATGAAAGCAAAGTGATTATGAGTTCACTGCGCCAGTTTTCCGGCACCCAGCCGCTGTACGCACTGGCTAACGACGGCACGCTCACCAACAACCAAAGCGGCGTGAAATACCGCCCCAACGCCGACATCGGCTTTTATCAATCCATCAATGCCGACGGCAGCTGGGGCAATGAGAAGCTGAGCCCGGGTTATACCGTCACCATCGGCTGGGATAACTTCACCCGCGTTTTCCAGGATGAAGGGATCCAGAAGCCGTTCTTCGCCATTTTCGTCTGGACCGTGGTGTTCTCGGTGCTGACGGTGATTTTGACCGTCGCCGTGGGAATGGTGCTGGCCTGCCTGGTGCAGTGGGAAGCGTTGAAGGGCAAAGCGATTTACCGCGTGCTGTTGATTCTGCCGTATGCGGTGCCGTCATTTATCTCAATACTGATTTTCAAGGGGCTGTTTAACCAGAGCTTTGGTGAAATCAACATGATGCTGAGCGCGCTGTTCGGCATTAAACCGGCCTGGTTTAGCGACCCAACCACCGCGCGCACGATGATCATCATCGTCAACACCTGGCTGGGCTACCCGTACATGATGATCCTGTGCATGGGACTGCTGAAGGCGATTCCGGACGATCTGTACGAGGCGTCGGCGATGGATGGCGCGGGCCCGTTCCAGAACTTCTTTAAAATTACGCTACCGCTGCTGATCAAGCCGCTCACGCCGCTGATGATCGCCAGCTTCGCCTTTAACTTTAACAACTTCGTGCTGATTCAACTGTTAACCAACGGTGGCCCGGACCGTCTCGGCACCACCACGCCGGCCGGTTATACCGACCTGCTGGTGAGCTACACCTATCGCATCGCCTTTGAAGGCGGCGGCGGTCAGGACTTCGGCCTGGCGGCGGCTATCGCCACGCTTATCTTCCTGCTGGTTGGGGCGTTAGCGATTGTGAATCTGAAAGCCACGCGCATGAAGTTTGATTAAGGGAGATAACGATAATGGCTATGGTCCAACCCAAATCGCAGAAGCTACGTTTATTTACCACGCATCTCCTGCTGCTGATTTTTATCGCCGCGATTATGTTCCCGCTGCTGATGGTTATCGCTATCTCGCTGCGCGAAGGCAACTTCGCGACCGGCAGCCTGATCCCGGATACCATCTCCTGGGAGCACTGGCGTCTGGCATTAGGCTTCAGCGTCGAACACGCCGATGGCCGGGTAACGCCGCCGCCATTCCCGGTCCTGCTGTGGCTGTGGAACTCAATTAAGGTGGCCGGGATTACTGCGATCGGCATCGTCGCCCTCTCCACCACCTGCGCTTACGCTTTCGCCCGTATGCGCTTCCCGGGTAAAGCGACGCTGCTCAAAGGGATGTTGATTTTCCAGATGTTCCCGGCGGTACTGTCGTTAGTGGCGCTGTATGCGTTGTTCGACCGCCTCGGTCAGTATCTGCCTTTCGTCGGCCTCAACACTCACGGCGGGGTGATCTTCGCCTATATGGGCGGCATCGCGCTGCACGTCTGGACGATTAAGGGCTACTTCGAAACTATCGATGGTTCACTGGAAGAAGCGGCCGCGCTGGATGGCGCCACTCCGTGGCAGGCCTTCCGCCTGGTGCTGCTGCCGCTGTCGGTGCCGATTCTGGCGGTCGTGTTTATTCTGTCGTTCATCGCCGCGATTACCGAAGTGCCGGTGGCCTCGTTGCTGCTACGCGATGTGAACAGCTATACCCTGGCGGTGGGGATGCAGCAGTATCTCAATCCGCAGAACTACCTGTGGGGCGACTTCGCCGCGGCGGCGGTACTGTCGGCGATTCCGATTACCGTCGTCTTCCTGCTGGCTCAGCGTTGGTTGGTCAACGGCCTGACGGCGGGCGGGGTGAAAGGTTAAGTTTCATCATGTTAGACCCTTGTTTTATCGCCCCAAATTTCAGAGAGGGTGGGATGTGGTACACGACCCCAACCGGGTACGGCAGCCCACCTCTCCCTGAAAAAGTAGGGCAAATGCCACTGCAATCCTCTACTGGACCCTACATAAATTTCATTTGTGATTGTCGGTCAAGCGGCCCTGGAGGCCGCTTTTTTTATTCCCGTTTCAGGCGGTTGGAATTACACAACCACAGGGTAATCACCAGGATAAGGATCGCCGCAGAGTAAATCAGCACCGCCATCGGCGACTCATGGTCGACGATAATAAGCCGAACAATCGCCGTAATGCCGATATAGACGAAATAACGCAGCGGGAAGTGAAAACCGGACTCAAAGTATTTCACAATCAACGCGATAAATTCGAAGTAGAGAAAATAAACCACCAGCCCTTCGACCAGCTTGTACTTACTCACCGGCTCCGGCGTAAACAGCACGTGCGCCAGATGCAGGGTCTCCTTTCCCAGGAACACCACCAGAATAATTCCCAGACACAGCAGCGCCAGGTTGAGCACGGCCTGCATGGCCTTCGCAACAAAATTAACCAGCGGACGATATACCGACGGCATAGTGACACCTCAAATGCATGAACGTTATTGATCTGTATAGCGCAAAAGTGTGATCCAGATCTACTTCGCTTTGCGAGCAGCATCGGTCCTTCAACGCGGTAAATGCAACTAAGAGAAAGTTTTACTTCCTACAATGCTGTGAGCAAGTTAACTAAATCATCCGTTACGCTTAGGACAAAACCAAATAACCAACTGAAATTTAAAACATTTACCATTTGAAACAGTTATATCTTAAAACCTGCCACAAGATAAAATTTTTCTCTAATCCGCATTATTTATATGGCTATTAGGGTAAGATTTTTCTCATCCTTTGTCTTAGCATTATCGCAGCTGAATAAAATTTAATTTTGGACATTAAATCATTATGAATACCGATAACGCTTCCCTGTACGTAAAATGGCTCAAACAAGAAGTTGCCCCGGCTTTAGGTTGTACTGAACCCGTCGCTATTTCCTTCACTGCCGCCTACGCCGCACAATATCTGGATCAGCCTTGCACCAGAATTAGCGGTTTTATTTCCGCCAATCTCTATAAAAACGCGATGGGCGTGACTATTCCCGGCACCACCGTTTGCGGTGTAGCGCTGGCCGCCGCAATTGGCGCATTCGGCGGCAACCCGCAAAAGGGATTAAAAACGCTGGAAGATATCACCCCACTACACGTCGAAATGGCGCAGAAACTGATCGCCAATAATGCCGTTGATATTGCCGTCGAAGAGACTCCGGACTTTATTCATCTCGATTTAACCCTCTCTGCTGGCGAGAATAACTGTCGCGTCGTGGTGAAAGGAACCCACACCAACGTGGTCGAACTTTATATTAATGGCCAGCAGCAGCCATTAAGCGCAAAACAGAATGCGAGCGCCCGGCACGAAACGCTGCCCACATTTTCGCTACAGCAGGCTTACGAATTTATTAATAGCGCCGACTTTAATGATATTCGCTTTATTCTCGAAGCCGCGCGCTTAAACTCCGCGCTGGCGGCAGAAGGCAAAACCAAAAAATATGGCCTGAACATTAACGGTACCTTTGCTGACGCCGTGAAAAACGGCCTGATGAGCAACGATCTGTTAAGCAAGGTGATCATCGACACCGTCGCCGCTTCAGATGCCCGCATGGGCGGCGCGCCGGTGGTAGCGATGTCTAACTTCGGCTCAGGCAATCAGGGCATTACAGCAACCATGCCGGTAGTGGTGGTTGCAGAGCATCTCGGCGCCGATGAAGAGAACCTGGCGCGCGCTTTGTCTCTTTCTCATCTCACCGCCATCTCAATTCATTCTCGTTATACGCGCTTATCTGCGCTATGCGCGGCCTCAACCGCCGCCATGGGCGCCGCCGCCGGGATGGCCTGGCTATTTACTCGCGACATCAACACCATTAACACCGCGATTATTAATATGGTCAGCGATATTACCGGCATGATTTGTGATGGCGCCTCTAATAGCTGTGCGATGAAAGTCTCATCTGTGGTATCCAGCGCCTTTAAGGCAGTACTGATGGCAATGCAAAATAGCTGTGCTGGCGCCAATGACGGTATTGTCTGCGCCGATGTCGAGCAGACTATTAATAACCTGTGTCGCCTGGTGATTAAACCAATGGCCCTCACCGATAAAGAAATCATCAGCATCATGGCCGCTAAATAATAATATTTAACGGGCCTGAACATTCAGGCCCTGATTAACCTACCCTACCCACACTATTATTTATAAATTAGCAGGTATAGCAGATGAATAAAAAAGTCATCTTCCGCGGCGCCAGCGCCATTATGCCGCTGTGCATCGGCGACTTTCCATTTTCATTTATTGTCGGCGCATTAAGCGTCAGCGCCGGCATGAGCGTCTGGCAGAGTACGGCGTGGTCGGCGATTGTTATTGCCGGTTCGGCGCAAATGCTGGCATTAAATATGCTTAAAACCGGCGCCACGCTCGGGGTTATTATATTCACCACATTAATAATTAACCTACGTCACGTACTGTACAGCGCCTCTATTTCCGGTACCGTCCGTGAAGCATCGTTCTTTAAAAAATGCTTTATGTCCTACGCGCTGACCGATGAAGTGTACGCCACCACCGTAAAAGAGATGGAGGGCAATAAGCAGGATAAGTATCTGTTTTATGGCTCGGCGATGATCACCTTCTGGGCGATTTGGGTACTGGCCGATTTCCTCGGCGCGCTGGTCGGCGCCTCATTCCCGAATATTGAAAAGTATGGTCTGGATTTCGCCATGGTCGCCGCCTTTATCGCCATTGTGGTGCCGCAAATAAAAAGCCAGGCCTGTACCGTCGCCGCCGTGGTGGCCGCCGTCTCCGGCGTGCTGTTGGTCATCCTGCCCTACTCCCTGGGTATTGTCGTCGCCTCAGTACTTGGCGTGCTCGCCGGGCTGTGCGTCGACCTGGCTGAAGAACGTAAACAGGCAGCGATGGCCGAATCCGACATGCCGCTCGTGGAGGCGCTGGAACATGAATAATAGCTACTTTATCGCCCTGACTTTGGGTATGGCCGCCGTGACCTTCCTGATCCGATTTTCGTTTATCGGCCTGGCCGGAAAAATCCAGATGTCCGAGCGGGTGACGAAAACGCTGCGCTTCGTCCCGGTCACCGTCCTGCCGGCCATTATCACCATTCAGATCCTTAGCGTGAATTCCAGCATGGAGTTCGACTTAAAGAATCCGAAGGTGATCGCCGCCATTATCTGCACGCTCGCCAGCTTCCGTTTAGGCCTGGTGTGGGTGGTGGTGAGCGGCGTCGGCTCGCTGGTGTTGTTGAATTACTTTATGTAACCGTTTGAAGGATAACCCGTATGATTATTACCACCGCTGACGCGCCTGCCGCTATCGGCCCGTACGTGCAGGGCGTCAATCTCGGCGCGATGACCATCACCTCCGGTCAGCTGCCGATTAATCCGCTGGACGGCACCATGCCCAGCGATATCGCCGAACAGGCGCGGCAATCGCTGGAAAATGTGAAAGCCATCGTTGAAGCTGCTGGACTCACGGTCGGGCAGATTGTTAAAACCACGGTGTTTGTCAAAGACCTGCAGGATTTTGCCGCCATCAACGCCGCCTATGAGGCCTTCTTTACCGAACATCAGGCCACCTTTCCGGCACGCTCCTGCGTGGAGGTCGCAAGACTGCCGAAAGACGCCGGCGTCGAAATCGAAGCCATCGTCTTCGCTCGTTAATCTCCTGGCTGGGGGGAAAACCTCCAGCCTCCTTCCCCACCGTTTTTCGCCGTTCCTCCTTGCTCATTTTGCAGGCACTATACGATGAGATCCGAACGAGGAATGCAGCATGTCGAATGAGCCAAATATTCCCCCTTTTACGCTTCGCGATACCGGCGTTCGCAACGTCATTTGCGGCGAAAACGTGGTCATATACCAGCCCGCCAACCTTTATGATTGCCAGCTTGACGATAACGTCTTTGTCGGGCCGTTCGTCGAGATTCAGGGGCACACGCGCATCGGTGCGGACAGCAAAATCCAGTCCCACAGTTTTATCTGCGAGTACGTCACCATCGGCCAACGCTGTTTTATCGGCCACGGCGTGATGTTCGCTAACGATATGTTCCGCGATGGCAAACCGAATGCCGACCGCGACAGTTGGGGGCGCATTGAAATCGGCAATGACGTGTCTATCGGCAGCGGCGCCACCATTCTGGCGGTGAGTATCTGCGATGGCGTGGTCATCGGCGCCGGGAGCGTGGTGACAAAATCCATCACCGAGAAAGGCGTTTGGGCAGGCAACCCGGCGAGGCTGCTGCGGCGACTATAAATAAAAATGCCGACCCGAGGGTCGGCATTAAGGTTTAATTACGCAGCGCTTATGCGCGCCAGGCTTTATAACGGTTAATCAGGCCGTTGGTAGAGCTGTCGTGGCTGCTGACGTCCGCACCATCTTTCAGTTCCGGCAGGATACGGTTAGCCAGCTGTTTACCCAGCTCAACGCCCCACTGATCGAAGGTGAAGATGTTGAGGATCGCGCCCTGGGTGAAGATTTTGTGCTCATACAGCGCAATCAATGCGCCCAGGCTGAACGGGGTAATTTCACGCAGCAGGATGGAGTTGGTCGGACGGTTGCCTTCGAACACTTTGAACGGCACCACGTGCTCAAGCTGAGCCGGATCTTTACCCTGATCGCGATATTCCTGCTCAACCACTTCGCGGGATTTACCAAAGGCCAGCGCTTCGGTCTGAGCGAAGAAGTTAGACAGCAGTTTCTGATGGTGGTCAGACAGCGGGTTATGGGTGATAGCCGGGGCGATGAAATCGCACGGTACCATTTTGGTGCCCTGGTGGATCAGCTGATAGAACGCGTGCTGACCGTTAGTCCCCGGCTCGCCCCAGATGATTGGGCCAGTCTGATAATCCACGACGTTGCCGTTACGGTCAACGTACTTACCGTTGGATTCCATGTTGCCCTGCTGGAAGTAAGCGGCAAAGCGGTGCATGTATTGATCGTACGGCAGAATTGCTTCGGTTTCGGCGCCGAAGAAATTGTTGTACCAGATACCAATCAGCGCCAGCAGTACCGGCAGGTTTTTCTCAGCCGGCGTGGTAGAGAAGTGTTTGTCCATGGCGTGGGCGCCGGACAGCAGCTGAACGAAGTTGTCGAAGCCGACGGACAGAATGATAGACAGACCGATGGCGGACCACAGGGAGTAACGACCGCCGACCCAGTCCCAGAACTCAAACATGTTAGCCGTATCGATACCGAACTCGCCAACCGCTTTACCGTTGGTGGAGAGCGCCGCGAAGTGTTTCGCCACGTGTTTCTCGTCGCCCGCGGTCGCCAGGAACCAGTCACGCGCGCTGTGGGCGTTGGTCATGGTTTCCTGAGTGGTGAAGGTTTTAGAAGCCACCAGGAACAGCGTGGTTTCCGGATTCACCGCTTTCAGCACTTCGGCGATATGGGTGCCATCAACGTTAGAAACGAAGTGCATGTTGAGGTGGTTTTTATACGGGCGCAGCGCTTCGGTCACCATGAACGGGCCGAGATCTGAACCACCAATACCGATGTTCACCACGTCGGTGATCGGTTTGCCGGTATAGCCTTTCCAGCTACCAGAGATAATCGCTTCTGAGAAGGCTTTCATCTTCTCTAGTACAGCGTTGACTTCCGGCATCACATCTTTGCCGTCAACCACAATTGGCGTATTGCTGCGGTTGCGCAGCGCGACGTGCAGTACCGCGCGGTCTTCGGTACGGTTAATTTTTTCACCGGAGAACATCGACTTGATAGCACCGGCCAGATCGGTCTCTTTCGCCAGATCCTGCAGCTTAGACAGCGTCTCTTCAGTGATGCGGTTCTTGGAGAAGTCCACCAGCATCAGATCGTCAAAAGTGGCGGAGAATTTAGAGAAACGATCGCTATCTTTGGCGAAAAGCTCGCTGATAGTGACGTCTTTCATTTCATCGAAGTGTTTCTGTAATGCCTGCCATGCAGCGGTCTGCGTTGGGTTGATATTTTTCATTAGCAATACTCTTCTGATTTGAAAAATGTGACTTCGGTCGATTGTAGCCTCAGCGGCGAAAAATTGTGATGATTTTTGTGTTATGCCGTTGACGGGGGTCAGAAATAGGGTAAAGAGCTCCCATATTATAGCGATCATTAGGCTTTTTTCTGTTATCCGCCGATGCATGAAAAATCCGCATAACCCTGTCGTTGACATACCCGTCCGGAAGCCTTTATATAGCTGAACTGCCTACGGAACCGTAGGTATGTATTGCTCGCGCATTTCACGCTACAGCGAAGAGTATCGTTGGGGGGTATAATGACCAGTCTCTCCCCAGGCATAGTGAAAGACGTCAGTAATTGCCAGAAGAGGTGCGTTGCCCAGGTAACCGTATTGGAGGAACCAGTCCGGGGATAATACGTGAGGGGGAGCAACGCCGAGGCGCACAGACATCTGGTTAAGTCTGTCGCCGGCCACAGGGGCTGAATCCCCTGGGTTGTCACCAGAAGCGTTCGCAGTCGGGCGTTTCATACTCGCGAACCGATGCGCGTCATCGGCGAACGGGTCTACAAGGTGGAGCACTTCTGGGTGACATCGTAGTTTGTTTATCGCTCTGCGCCCACCCTACTTTTCGCTCTTCCCTTGTGCCATGGCTGAGTTAATTTGGCCTGGCTTATTAAGACATTTTGTAGCGCTCCGGTTATTTCCAGCCCGAACCAGGAGCGGTTGTTCAGGAATCGTTTTAATAAGTCAGGCCCCCTGACACGAGGTTGTTATGACAGATTTAGTTGTTGCTAAGTTCGGCGGCACCAGCGTGGCCGATTTCGACGCGATGAACCGTAGCGTCGACGTCGCGCTGCTGGATGCGAATACCCGCGTAGTGGTGTTATCCGCATCGGCTGGCGTTACCAATATCTTAGTTGCTTTAGCGGCAGGGCTGGAACCCACCGAACGTTTCGCTAAGCTCGATGAAATGCGCCAAATCCAGTTCAATATTCTGGAGCGTTTACGTTATCCCAACGTTATTCGTGAAGAAATTGAACGTCTGCTGGAAAACATTACTACCCTGGCGGAAGCCGCCTCGCTGGCCAGCTCGGAAGCCTTGACCGATGAACTGGTGAGCCACGGCGAACTGATGTCCACCTTACTGTTCGTTGAGATCCTGCGCGAACGCGGTATTGCGGCTCAGTGGTTCGACGTACGTAAAGTGATGCGCACCAACGATCGTTTCGGCCGTGCCGAACCGGATATCGCCGCGCTGGCGGAGCTAACGCAACAACAACTGGCGCCGCGCCTGCAAGAAGGCCTGGTTATTACCCAGGGCTTTATCGGCAGCGAAGCCAAAGGACGTACCACTACCCTTGGTCGCGGCGGCAGCGACTATACCGCTGCGCTGCTCGGCGAGGCCTTAAACGCCAGCCGTGTGGATATCTGGACCGATGTCCCAGGGATCTACACAACCGACCCGCGCGTCGCGCCCGCGGCGAAACGCATCGATGTGATCGCTTTCGCTGAAGCCGCGGAGATGGCCACGTTCGGGGCCAAGGTATTGCATCCGGCCACCCTGCTGCCGGCCGTACGCAGCGATATTCCGGTATTCGTCGGTTCCAGTAAAGAACCTAAAGCCGGCGGCACGCTGGTCTGTCATAAAACCGAAAATCCACCGCTGTTCCGCGCGCTGGCGCTGCGTCGTCGTCAGACGCTACTGACCCTGCACAGCCTGCATATGCTGCACTCCCGCGGCTTCCTTGCTGAAGTGTTCGGTATTCTGGCGCGGCATAATATTTCCGTCGATCTGATCACCACCTCGGAAGTGAGCATTGCGCTGACCATGGACACCACCGGTTCTACCTCCGCTGGCGACACCCTGCTCACCCAGGCGCTGCTGACCGAACTCTCTTCGCTGTGCCGCGTCGAAGTGGAAGAAAATCTGGCGCTGGTCGCCCTGATCGGCAACGAGCTGTCGAAAGCCTGCGGCGTCGGTAAAGAGGTGTTTGGCGTTCTGGAACCGTTCAATATCCGCATGATCTGTTACGGCGCATCCAGCCACAACCTGTGCTTCCTGGTGCCGGGCGACGATGCGGAGAAAGTGGTGCAGAAGCTGCATCATAATTTGTTTGAATAATCGCGACGGGAAAGCCCGTTAGCAAAAGGCCCGGTTTCGTCAGAAGCCGGGCCTTTTTTATGGCGCCAGTACCGTGCTCATCAGCAAGCGATCGAGTTGCTCAACGCGCCCCGTTCGGCTATCCGGCAGTTCCGGCGCTACCTCGCCACGCGCCAGCTCATGTTGAATAAAGGCATGCAAAAGCGGGCGTCGTATGCCGTACTCTGCTTCGCCGGCACGTTGTTTGCGAACCAGCAGCTCATCGATTTCATTACGCAGGGCGGGTTCCAGTTCGCTGCCCGCCAGCAGTTCGCTAAAACGCATCGGCGGCACGCCTTTACCGGCTTCAACCCAGCGCACGGCCAACAGCGGGCGCAGTACATAAAAGTATTTTTTCAACCGTACCTGCTCACCCTGCAGGTAGCCGCGAAAGTTCTTCCGCGCCATTGAATAGTAGTGCCAACGGGCGCGTAGCGGCGAAAACCACTGCGGCACCAGCGCTTTTAACGCCGCCACTGTCGACGCATCCTGCTGATACACCACCGGTGAATCCAGCCACTCTATAAGAGTAGGGTTCGCCGCTTTCAATAACCCCAGCGCTTTGCGCCACTCCCAGCCGCAGACATCCAGCTCATCATCTATCGGCAGTTCGATAACATCGCGCTGCGCTTCCACGCGTAAATACCATTCGGGTTGATGAACATATAAAAAGCGAACATCATAATCGCTATCCGGCGAGGCAAAACCCCAGCCGCGGCTACCCGATTCACAGGCATACAGCACCCTGACCTGGTAGCGTTGTTCTATGTCGGCTAACTGCCGCCGCACGCGCTGGCGCATCGCGGCATCGACGCTATTTTCACTCATTATTTTTTATCCTTTAACACAGACGACCTGACGCAGGGTATGTACCACCTCTACCAGCGACGATTGCGCGGCCATCACCGCCTCAATGTCTTTATAAGCCAGCGGAATTTCGTCGATCACCTCACTATCTTTTCGGCATTCGACATGGGCGGTCGTGCGGATCTGGTCTGCGACGGTGAACCGCTTTTTCGCCGCCGTTCGGCTCATCACGCGTCCTGCGCCGTGGCTACATGAGCAGAAACTCTCTTCATTACCCAATCCGCGCACAATGAAGCTTTTTGCCCCCATTGAGCCGGGAATGATGCCCATTTGCCCCTTCTGCGCCGATACCGCGCCTTTACGCGTGACCAGAACCTCTTCGCCAAAGTGCCGCTCTTTCTGCACATAGTTATGGTGGCAATTGACCGCCTCCTGCTGGGTCATAAACGGTTTCGTCACAATGGCCGATAGCGCCGCCAGTACCCGCGCCATCATTACCTCGCGATTATGCCTGGCGAAATCCTGCGCCCATTCCACCGCCTCGATGTAATCCTCGTAGTGCGGGCTACCTTCCTGAAAGTAGGCCAGATTTCTGTCCGGCAGATTAGCGATATGCTGCTGCATATCGTTCTGCGCCAGGGTAATAAACAGGTTGCCGATAGCATTACCGACGCCGCGCGAACCGCTATGCAGCATTACCCATACCCGCTGCTGTTCATCCAGGCACACTTCAATAAAGTGATTGCCGGTACCCAATGTTCCGAGATGCTGATGATTATTGGTTTTCAACAACTGCGGATATTTGTCCGTCAGGCGCTTAAAGCGCGGAGCCAGTAGCGACCACTGTTGATCGACTTCCTGCGGCGGCGTCTCCCAGGCGCCTTTATCGCGCCGGGAGCGCGTGTTAGTTCGCCCGTGCGGTACCGCCTGCTCGATCGCGCTGCGCAACCCGCCCAGGTTATCCGGCAGATCGCTGGCAATAAGCGAAGTACGCACCGCCATCATACCGCAGCCAATATCCACGCCGACGGCCGCCGGAATGATTGCCCCTTTTGTCGGGATCACGCTGCCAATAGTCGAGCCTTTCCCGAGATGCACGTCCGGCATCACCGCCAGATGCTTAAAGACAAACGGCATTTTTGCCGTATTCAGCAACTGGACGCGAGCTTCCGGCTCTACCGGCACGCCGCGGGTCCACATTTTGATCGGCGCACTATTTTCCGCCGTCAGCAGGTGATAATCGTTATGCGCCATGGTTCACTCCATTAATGTTGATAAGTCCATGTAATACCTGGTCCAGCCCGCCAAATACGGAGATTTTATCGATTCGCTCCGCGACGCGTTCGAGCGTTTCAAGCTCTTTTAAGCGCAGGGCGACCGGATTGTTTTCCATTACTTTGGCCGTGTTCAATAAAGAACGAGTTGCCGCCGTCTCTTCCCGGCGGCGGATAACGTTGGCCTGGGCCGATTTCTCCGCTTCCACCAACTGCGACAAAATGGCCTTCATGTCGCCTGGCAGGACGATATCTTTTACTCCCAACGAGGCGATTTCGATGCCGAATGGCGCCATACGCTCTTTCACCTGCGCGCTCACCACTTCATCAATCATCTGTTTATTTTCCAGAAGCTCATCCAGCGTACGTGTACCGACCGCTTCGCGCAGCGCGAACTGCAGTTCACGATACAGATGATCCAGCGGTTTAGTTAACTGGCAAAATGCCGTCAGCACGTCTTGATAACGCCAGTTCGCCGCCAGATTCAGACGTAAATTAACTTTGTCTTTGGTCAGGATCTCCTGACCGCTGACCTCCAGCACCTGCAGACGAGTATCCACCACTTCGGCTTCCACCAGATGGTTAATCTTCCAGTAGGCAGTCAAACCGGGAGGTAGAGCTTTCTGCAGCTCGCCGTCAATTTTCAACACCCCAACATGCCAGGCAGGAACCTGTACCGTCAGTATCGACTCACGCCCTTTTACCGCGCCGCTGCGTCGAGGTTGCAGTACCGCGTTCATCACCTCTGCGGGTACCAGCACCGCGCGAGTATCCATACGTACCAGCTTCAGCGCATTGTCATATTGCCAGTACAGACGGCGCGTCGCTGGCGGGATGATCTCCTGCAGTACGCCATCGATATACAGCGCGCCGGCTTCCTCTTCCGCCATATCAGCCGCCAGGCAGTAACGGTCGATCCATTCAGGCTGGAAGCGGCGCATATAGTCGGCCAACGCCTGCGGTACTTCGCTGCCATCGGTGGTGACGATCAGCACTTCCGGTGTGGAAAACCACGGTAAGCGATGCTCGCCGGCTTCCAGCACCTGATAATAGTCGCCCGCTTTCGCCAGCAGACCTAATTGACCTTTTCGTATCGTCATTTTCTTAGCCATTATTCGTTCCTTAAAAATGGAGCAGGCGCGGATGCAAAGGCGAAACGGCAGGGGAACTCTCTTTTGCCTGGCGCCCGGCGTTATTATCGGCAACCTGTTTTGGGGACCGCCAAACCCGCAGTTCCCCGGTTTATTATTTTGATTTACAACCAGTTTCATCGAGGAGATGAATGAGGGAATCGAACCCTCCACTTTTGTGGTCAGTTGCTGACGGAACGCGGCAGAAAAACGGACTGCGCCGTTTCTACAGCGCCGGCGGGGTTTAACCCCCTGCATTTCAGCGCGTTGACAATAGAGTTATTGCCAGAAGCGTGCCAAAAACGTAAAACAACAAAATAATCTTTTAACAAAATGAAAATTAATGACTTTTATTTATTAAGCATCTATTCAGATTGCCTACGGCAAGATATATTTTTATCCTTAAGTATCTAATTTTATCTTGCAGGATAAATCATGAGAAAACGTCGGGTGGTTATTGGCGTACTGGGGACGGTACTCGATAAACGTGGCAAGCGCGCCAACCGTTTTCGCAAGTGGCGGCCAACGGTTGGGTTGTGCCAACAAGCTGAAATGCCCATTGATCGGCTGGAACTACTGCATCAGCCGCGTGACATCGGCATGGCGCAGCAGCTCGCCGAAGATGTGGCGTTGGTCTCGCCACAGACCGAAGTACATCCACATGCTGTAGCCATCGCTAATCCCTGGGATTTCGAAGAGGTGTATGCCGCCTTTCTTGATTTTGCGACCCGCTACCCGTTCGATACCGACAATGAAGAGTATCTGGTGCATATCACCACCGGAACGCACGTGGCGCAGATCTGCTGGTTCCTGTTGACCGAGGCGCGCTATCTGCCCGCCAGTTTGCTGCAGACCGGGCCGGCGCCAAAAGGCGCCACCGACGAGCAGATCGCGGCCGGTACCGCCTCGGTTATCGATCTGGATTTAAGCCGCTATGCCACTCTAACCAGCCGTTTTCAGCGTGAACAACAGCAGTCCGTTTCATTTCTTAAGGACGGGATTGAAACCCGCAACGCCACCTTCAATAAGCTTATCGATCGCATTGAGCGGGTTTCTCTGCGTTCAACCGATCCGATTCTACTCACCGGGCCTACCGGCGCGGGCAAATCCTTTCTCGCGAAACGCATTTTCCAGCTACGCCAGTCACGCCACCTGGTGGCGGGTAAGTTTGTCGCCATCAACTGCGCCACGCTGCGTGGCGATAACGCCATGTCGACGCTATTCGGCCACGTCAAAGGCGCTTTTACTGGCGCGCAAGCGGCGCGTAGCGGCCTGCTACGCGAGGCCGATGGCGGCGTGCTGTTTCTCGATGAAATTGCCGAACTGGGCCTCGATGAACAGGCGATGTTGTTAAAAGCGATTGAAGAAAAAAGCTTTTTCCCGTTTGGCTCCGACAAAGAAGTGCACAGTGATTTTCAACTGATTGCTGGTACCCACCGCGACATGCGCCAGTGGGTCGCCGATGGCCGCTTTCGTGAGGATTTATACGCGCGTATCAACATGTGGAGCTTTGCGCTACCCGGTCTGGCGCAGCGTAGAGAAGATATTGCGCCCAATATTGAGTACGAATTGCAACGTTTCTCCAGCGCCAGACAGCAGCAAATACGTTTTGATAAAGACGCGCGCGTGCGCTATTTGGCTTTCGCCAGTTCGCCGCAGGCCCAGTGGCGCGGAAATTTTCGCGAGCTTGGCGCCTCGGTGACCCGCATGGCGACCCTCGCCGAACAGGGCCGAATTACGCTGGATGTGGTCGATGAGGAAATTTCGCGACTGAGCGAGAGCTGGCAGATCAACGATCCTCTTCCCGCCGTCATCGACGAGATCGATCTGTTCGATCGCCGTCAGTTGGAAACGGTGCTGGAGGTTTGCCGCCGCAGCGCTTCGCTATCTGAAGCCGGCCGTGAGTTGTTTGCGGTCTCCCGGCTGAAAAAGGCCAATCCGAATGATGCCGACCGGTTACGCAAGTACCTCGCCCGCTTTGGTCTCAGTTGGGAAAGCCTGGGCTAATCATCATGAGCATAATTTGTTTGAATATTATTCCTTAGCGCGATAAACAATAGCTATAGCCGGGCTCGAACCCGGCTTTTTTATAACAACATCAACACAACAAACACTGTCGCAAGGAATACACTATGCTCGCCACGCTTACGCGGCTGTTCCCGTTATGGGCGCTGCTGCTCTCCGTATTGGCTTATTACACGCCAACCACTTTTACCCCTATCGGCCCGTGGGTCACCACGCTGCTGATGCTGATTATGTTCGGCATGGGCGTCCATTTGAAGCTGGACGATTTTAAGCGCGTGCTGTCACGTCCGGCGCCGGTCGCTGCGGGAATTTTTCTGCATTACCTGGTGATGCCGCTCGCCGCCTGGGTACTGGCGCTGCTGTTCCACATGCCGCCAGAACTCTCCGCCGGGATGGTGCTGGTCGGCAGCGTCGCCAGCGGCACGGCATCCAACGTCATGATCTACCTGGCGAAAGGCGATGTCGCGCTGTCGGTAACCATCTCTTCCGTTTCTACGCTGGTTGGCGTGGTTGCCACGCCGTTGCTGACGCGCCTGTACGTTGATGCGCACATTCAGGTCGATGTGATGGGCATGTTGTTAAGCATCCTGCAAATCGTGGTGATCCCAATCGGCCTCGGTCTGATTGTCCATCACCTGTTGCCAAAAGTGGTAAAGGCGGTGGAACCCTTCCTTCCCGCCTTCTCCATGCTGTGCATCCTGGCGATTATCAGCGCCGTGGTCGCCGGTTCCGCATCGCATATCGCTTCGGTAGGCCTGGTGGTTATCGTAGCGGTGATCCTGCATAACGCCATTGGCCTGCTCGGCGGGTACTGGGGCGGGCGCCTGTTCGGTTTTGATGAATCCACCTGCCGCACCCTGGCGATCGAAGTGGGTATGCAAAACTCCGGCCTCGCCGCGGCCCTCGGGAAAATCTACTTCGGCCCGCTGGCCGCCCTGCCCGGCGCGCTGTTCTCGGTATGGCATAACCTTTCCGGCTCGCTGCTGGCGGGTTACTGGTCCGGTAAGCCGACGACCAAAAAAGGCAACCAGCGCTAATCGGTATACGTCCGGGCAAATGCCCGGACGTTTTGTTTATCCCACCTGTAAACTCACCGGCTTGCCTAACTTCATTAACATCATGACCAACGCATCAAGGGTAAACTTACTGGTTTTCTGGTTTACCACATCTGAAATACGTGGTCGTGAAATATTCAACTTCGCTGCAGCATCCGCTTGCTTCAGTTGATTTTCATCTATCCACTCAGCAATTTCCTGCATGAGTTGCCGCTTAAGTATCATTAGCTGTTCGACTTCTTGTTCCGCTTGCGCCCTTAACCGCTCCGCTTCACAGTCATCAAAGCCGAGTTCACTGAAAATATTCGTCTCTGCTGCCGTCACGTGACGGATGCCATCCACTGTCTTACGATTCATTTACGACTCCTGTGTTCCTGCGGTATAAGCTGCAAACGGCTTCTGACAATTTGTTTTTCATGTTCGGCGGTACGTCGAGTTTTTTTGTTAAAACAGTGCAGGACATAAACCTCTGCCTCAAAACGAGCAAGGTAAATCACCCGATAAGCGCCGGAATAATGACGTAACCGTATTTCCTCCACGCCTCGACCCAACTGAGGCATTGCTTTCCAATCAGCAGTTTCTAACCCCGCCTGTAAACGGTAAAGCTGGAAACCGGCATCACGGCGGACCTCCTCAGGAAATTGGCGCAAATCATCAAAGGAAGACCCCATCCAGACAATACGTCGTAAACTTTGCCCTTGATTCAACATACCACATCCTTGTATAAAATTTTATACACAAATCACGCAAAAATAAGTTTGCGGATGACCACATAAACCATGCCGCTACGCTAATCCAGACAACATCATCAGTCACCCACGCAGCAAATATTCTGCGAGGCATTTTCCGGATTAGTTCTATTTTGCGCTGATTGCCGTACACTGGGTTCTCTGGTCTGATTGAGGGCACCACCATGGCACTCCCCCGCATTACACAAAAAGAGATGACCGAGCGCGAACAGCGCGAATTGAAAACGCTGTTGGACCGCGCGCGTATCGCGCACGGCCGCCCGCTGAGCAATGCGGAAACGAACAGCGTAAAAAAGGAATATATCGATAAGCTGATGGCGGTGCGCGAAGCGGAAGCGAAGAAAGCCCGCCAGGCGAAAAAACAGCAGGCTTACAAAGTAGACAAAGAGGCGACATTTTCGTGGTCGGCGAATACGCCGACCCGCGGCAGGCGTTAGCGGCCTTTCTTTTTACGTCCCGGCTGAGCGAAACGTTTACCGTTCGAGGCCGGGCGGCCTCCTTTATCGTTGGTTTTTTCCATCTTCACCACCGGGCGCTTGATCCCGGCGGTCGCCGCTTTGGCCTTCGGTTTAGCTTTTGGCTTCGCTTCGGAAGAGGAGTTTTCAATCAGCTTGAACAGGTCGATCAGCTCATCATCGGTTAAATCGCGCCACTCACCCAGGGGAATGCCCGTCAGGCTAACGTTCATAATGCGCGTCCGCTCCAGCTTCGTGACTTCATAGCCGAAATGCTCACACATGCGGCGGATCTGACGGTTTAACCCCTGAACCAGCGTAATGCGGAACACGAACGGCGCTTCTTTCTTGACCTTACATTTCTTGGTCACGGTACCAAGAATCGGCACCCCCGCGCCCATGCCACGAATAAACTCATCGGTAACCGGCTTATCGACGGTGACCAGATACTCTTTTTCGTGGTCGTTGCCGGCGCGCAGGATTTTGTTGACCAGATCGCCATGGTTGGTCAGGAAAATTAACCCCTGGGAGTCTTTATCGAGACGGCCAATCGGGAACACACGTTTACTGTGGTTCACGAAGTCGACAATATTATCGCGCTCGCCATCTTCGGTAGTGCTGACAATACCTACTGGCTTATTCAGCGCAATCAGCACCAAATCATCGGCTTCTCGCGGCTCAATCAGCTGACCGTTGACTTTCACCACATCGCCCGGTTTCACCTGATCGCCAATGGCGGCGCGCTTACCGTTGATAAAGACGTTGCCTTGTTCAATAAAGCGGTCCGCTTCGCGACGCGAGCAAATCCCGCTTTCGCTGATGTATTTATTTAATCGAGTAGATGAGTCGGTCAGCATAGTTTCTCCTTTGACAGCGAAATATACCTCACCTTACTGGCGATAAAAAACAGGGATAGCGTTATTCATTACCCCATTGATTGAGGAAATTGGCGATATCGTCGATACGCTGTTCGGCAATGCCTGCTTCACGGGCCATCTCCTGCTGCGCTTCCTCGCTGATCTCCTCGTTATTCATTAAGCGCGTAATCAGCAGCTGGAAGTAATGCGCCAGACAATCGCGCTCGGACTCTTTTACCGCTTCTGCGCACTCCGTCGAGTACTCATCCACGATGTCATAATATTTCAGCGGTATTTCATTGTTCATAGGTCGTCTCCGGGGTGGCTAGCATCTGCGCTTTCGGCCCCGATGATAGCATTCAGCTTATCTGCACCGTGAGCCATATCAGCGCCCCGACGCCGGGCCAATGATAGAATCGGCGTCAAATGACATGCTTACACAGGATGAAAAGATGGAACTGCTGTTACTGAGTAACTCAACGCTACCGGGCAAAGCCTGGATGGAACATGCGCTGCCGCTGATTGCCGGCCAGGTCAAAGGCCGCCGTTCGGCGGTATTTATTCCCTTCGCCGGGGTGACGCAAAGCTGGGATGATTACACCGCCAAAGCCGCCGCAGTCATGGCGCCTATGGGCGTCAGAGTGACCGGTATTCACAGCGTCGCCGACCCTATCGCCGCCATTGAAAACACCGAGATGGTTATCGTCGGCGGCGGGAACACCTTCCAGCTTCTGAAAGAGTGTCGCAGCCGCGGGCTGCTGGCGCCGATTGTCGATGTCGTCAAGCGCGGAGCGTTGTATATCGGCTGGAGCGCGGGATCTAACCTCGCCTGCCCGACCATTCGCACCACCAACGATATGCCGATTGTCGATCCTCAGGGGTTTGACGCGTTAGGGCTGTTCCCGCTGCAGATTAACCCGCACTTCACCAACGCGCTGCCGACCGGGCATCAGGGTGAGACCCGCGAGCAACGTATTCGCGAATTGCTGGTCGTGGCGCCGGAATTAACGGTGATTGGCCTGCCGGAGGGGAACTGGATTCAGGTCAGCGACGGACACGCCACGCTCGGCGGCCCGAACCCGACGCTGTTGTTCAAAGCGGGAGAAGAAGCGGTAACCCTGGCCGCGGGACACCGTTTCTAGGCTGGTTTGGCGAACATTACCCGGATAGCGGCGTGTTGCGCCTTATCCGGGCTACCCTGCGTAAATCCCGCTAATAATCATCCCGCTCGTCGTCTTCATCCGGCTGCTCCATCACGCTATAGGCAACAGCGCAGAACAGCGAGTTCAGACGCTTCATATCGCCCAGCAGCGCCAGATGCAACGTACTGGTTTCAATACTCTGCACGTTTTGCTGATGCAGGCGGTCAACATGCGCGTGCGAGTAACGGCGGTTAAGAATACGAAAACGGTGCTTACTGCGGCGCAACCGACGGGCGCTCGGCACGTCGCCGGAAAAGAAGACCGACATTGCCAGCTGCAGGTTACTGAGCAGTAGCTCGTATAACGCATCCAGCTCTTTTAGCCCCTCGACGGAAAATGCGCGCCGCGCCGCCAGAGATTTATCGGCGATTTCGCTGCCCATTCGCTCGACGATGTCAGACGCCTGCTCCAGGTTGAGCGACATCTCGATAATTTCCGCCCAGCGGCGCGACTCCTCTTCCGCCAGCTCGTCCTTCGGCATCCGCGCCAGATAAAGCTTAATCGCCGTATACAGCACGTTGATATCGTCCGCCATCCGCCGCAACTCTTTCTCTTCGCGCGGCTCGCCGTGCATCACCTTGCGCAGGCTTTCCAGCATCTGCTCCATGGCGTCGCCGATACGTAGGGTTTCACGCGCGGCATTGGCCAACGCCAATGCCGGCGTATCCAACGCCGAGGGGTCCAGATGCTTCGGCTTGAGATGGTTATCCAGCTCCGGCTCATCGCGGATCAGGCGTTTACACAGGTTCGCCATCGGCCCGGCGAACGGCACCATCGCCACACAGCGAATCAGGTTGTAGAAGACGTGGAAGTAGATGACCAGCTCCGACTCTTCCAGCGGCAATTTGTGCATGACATCCGCCAGTACGTGCACAAATGGCAAAATTATCAAGCTCCCCACCAGCTTGAACAGCAGGCTGCCAAGCGCCACCCGCCGCGCCGCCGCATTGGCACCGCTGTTGTTAAGCATTGCCAGCAGACCTGAGCCAAGGTTAGCGCCGATGACCAGACATAGCGCCACCGGGAAAGAGATCACCCCGGTGCCGGTTAACGTTGCGGTCAGCAGCACGGCCGCCAGGCTGGAGTAACTGATAATGGCGAACACGGCGCCAATCAGCGCATCCAGCATGATATCGCCGGTCAGCGAGGCGAAAATCACCTGAACGCCGTTGGCCTGGGTAATCGGATGCACCGCCTGGACGATAAGCTCCAGCGCCAGCAGGATAAGCCCGAGGCCGATACCCACCCGTCCAAGCTGGCCCGCGCGGGTCTGTTTACGCCCGAGGAAAAAAATAACGCCGATAAATATCAGCAGCGGCGATAGCCAGGAGAGGTCGAAGGTCAGTACCCTCGCCATCAGCGCCGTCCCCACATCCGCACCCAGCACCATGACCAGCGCTGGCGCCAGCGCGACCAGATCCTGGGCCACAAACGACGTCACCAGCATGGTGGTGGCGTTACTGCTCTGCACCAGCGCGGTGACGCCAATCCCCGCGCAGAAGGCGAGCGGTTTTTTCTCCACGCTGCTGCTGAGCACGGTACGCAGGCGCGCGCCAAAGACGCGCATCACGCCGGTGCGCACAATATGGGTACCCCACACCAGTAGGGCTACGGCGGAAAGTAGGTGTAACAGCGTTAACACAGAATCAGCTTCTCCTTATCGTTATAAGTGTTCCTGAGGTTTAAACCTCCCTTCAGTATAAGGGGTTAACTTCAATAAAGAGACAAGGCGCTCAAAGAGCGCCTTGTTTGTTGTAACGAAACATATTTCGTTAGTCAGCATCATAGCCGAGGTTAGGGGCGAGCCAACGCTCAACTTCGGCCGCCGTCATCCCTTTACGCAGGGCGTAATCTTCTACCTGGTCGCGCTGAATCTGCGCCACGGCGAAGTACTTACTATCAGGATGGCTGAAGTACCAGCCGGAAACCGATGCGCCAGGCCACATGGCGAAGGACTCGGTGAGCTTCATGCCGGTATGCGCTTCCACATCCAACAGTTCCCAGATGGTCGCTTTCTCGGTGTGTTCCGGGCAGGCCGGATAACCGGGCGCCGGGCGGATCCCCTGGTAATTTTCGCGGATCAGCTCTTCATTGCTGAGGTTCTCATTGGCCGCATAGCCCCAGTAAACCTTACGCACTTTCTCATGCAGATACTCGGCGAAGGCTTCCGCCAGACGGTCGGCGATGGCCTTAACCATGATCTTGTTATAGTCGTCGTGCTGCGCTTCATAGGCTTCCGCCAGCGCGTCTTCTTCCAACCCGCCGGTCACCGCGAAAGCCCCGATATAGTCCGCTTTACCGCTCAGCTTCGGCGCAACAAAATCAGCGAGGCAGTAGTTCGCGAAGCCGACTTTTTCCGTTTGCTGGCGCAGGTGATGGCTGACCGTCAGCACGTGGGTGCGGGTTTCATCACGATAGATTTCCACGTCGTCGCCAACTCGGTTGGCCGGGAACAGCCCGACCACGCCGCGCGGGTTGAGCGTTTTTTCGGCGCTGAGTTTATCCAGCAAATCGTTGGCGTCTTTAAACAGGCGTTGCGCCTCTTCACCCACCACTTCATCTTCCAGGATACGCGGATATTTACCCGCCAGCGACCAGGTCATAAAGAACGGCGTCCAGTCGATGTAGTTACGCAACGTTTCGATGCTGGCTTCCACCTCCTGCACGCCCAGACGGTGGGCTACCGGCGGCGTGTAGCTCTCCCAGTCAAACGCCAGATCGTTTTCCCGCGCCGCCTGCAGAGTCACCGGCGGCGTGCGCGGCTTTTTACGCCCGTGCTGGATTCGCACGGTTTCATACTCTTTACGGGTACGGGCGACAAAATCATCGCGCTGGGTTGCCGACAGCAGGGCTGAAACCACGCCTACGGTACGCGAGGCGTTCTGCACGTAGACCGTCGGGCCACTGTAGTTCTGTTCGATTTTCACCGCGGTATGGGCTTTCGAGGTCGTCGCTCCGCCAATCAGCAGCGGAATGGTAAAGCCCTGACGCTCCATCTCTTTCGCCACGTTGACCATTTCGTCCAACGACGGCGTGATAAGCCCGGAGAGACCAATCAGATCGGCGTTTTCTTCGCGCGCGGTACGCAGGATTTTCTCTGCCGGCACCATCACGCCGAGATCGATAATTTCGTAGTTGTTGCACTGCAGCACTACGCCGACGATGTTTTTACCAATATCGTGTACATCGCCCTTCACGGTGGCGATCACCATCTTACCGTTGCTGGAGCCCTGTTCTTTGCTGGCTTCGATGTAAGGTTCGAGGTAGGCCACCGCCTGTTTCATCACCCGCGCGGATTTTACCACCTGCGGCAAGAACATTTTGCCTTCGCCGAACAGATCGCCGACCACGTTCATGCCGTCCATCAGCGGCCCTTCAATCACCTCAATCGGCCGTTCGGCCTGCTGGCGCGCCTCTTCCGTATCCTGCTCGATAAATTCGGTAATCCCTTTGACCAGCGAGTATTCAAGACGCTTTTTCACCTCCCAGCTGCGCCATTCCGCCTGCTGAGCGTTCGCGCTATCGTCCGCTTTGCTGCCGCGATATTTTTCCGCCAGCTCAAGCAATCTTTCGGTACTGTCATCGCGGCGGTTAAGGATCACATCTTCAACCGCGTCGCGCAGCTCGCCAGGCAGATCGTCGTATATCGCCAGCTGGCCGGCATTGACGATGCCCATATCCATACCGTTGCGGATAGCGTAGTAGAGGAATACGGCGTGGATCGCTTCACGTACCGGATCGTTACCGCGGAACGAGAACGACACATTGGAGACGCCGCCGGAAATCAGCGCATGCGGCAGCTCGCGTTTGATGTCTTCGCAGGCGCCGATAAAGTCCTGAGCGTAGTTGTTGTGCTCTTCAATACCGGTAGCGACGGCAAAAATGTTGGGGTCGAAGATGATATCTTCCGGCGGGAAACCGACCTCTTCGGTGAGGATTTTGTAGGCGCGGCGGCAAATTTCGATTTTGCGCTCGCGGGTATCGGCCTGGCCTACTTCATCAAAGGCCATGACCACCATTGCCGCGCCGTAGCGGCGAACCAGCTTCGCGTGATGAATAAAGGGTTCGACGCCCTCTTTCATCGAGATCGAGTTAACGATGCCCTTGCCCTGAATGCACTTGAGCCCTTTTTCGATGACTTCCCACTTGGAGGAGTCGATCATAATCGGCACACGGGCAATATCCGGTTCACCCGCTATCAGGTTGAGGAAACGCACCATCGCCGCTTCGGCATCGAGCATCCCCTCATCCATGTTGATATCGATAATCTGCGCGCCGCTTTCCACCTGCTGACGCGCCACGTCCAGCGCTTCGCTGTATTTCTCTTCTTTGATTAAGCGCTTAAATTTAGCGGAGCCGGTGACGTTGGTCCGCTCACCCACGTTGACGAACAGGCTATCGTCGCCGATGTTCAGCGGCTCCAGGCCAGACAGACGGCAGGCGACCGGCAGTTCCGGCAGCTGGCGCGGCGGTAAGCCTTCTACCGCCCGGCTCATGGCGGCGATATGTTCCGGGGTGGTGCCGCAGCAGCCGCCGACGATATTAAGGAAACCAGCCTGCGCCCATTCGCGAATTTGCGCCGCCATGGTGTCGGCATCCAAATCGTATTCGCCGAAGGCGTTCGGCAGTCCGGCATTCGGGTGCGCGGTAACGTAGCATTCGGCGATCCGCGAAAGCTCCTGCACGTACTGGCGCAGCTCATCCGGCCCCAGCGCGCAGTTCAGGCCAAAGGTCAGGGCATCGGCGTGGCGCAGCGAATTATAGAACGCTTCGGTCGTCTGCCCGGACAGTGTACGTCCGGAGGCATCGGTGATAGTGCCGGAAATCATAATCGGCAGCTCGACGCCGAGCGCCTCAAATTCTTCTTTGACCGCGAAAATCGCCGCTTTGGCGTTCAGGGTGTCAAAGACCGTTTCAATAAGAATGAGATCCGAGCCGCCTTCCACCAGCGCTTTGGTGGATTCACGATAGGCGGCCACCAGCTGATCGAACGTGATATTCCGAAATGCCGGATCGTTGACGTCCGGAGAAATAGAAGCGGTGCGGTTGGTCGGCCCGAGCACCCCCGCCACATAGCGCGGTTTTTCCGGCGTACGCGCGGTCCACGCGTCGGCGCTGGCGCGGGCCAGCTTTGCGGCGGCAAAGTTGATTTCCGCCGACAGGGATTCCATTTGGTAATCCGCCATCGCGATGGTTGTCGAGTTGAAGGTATTGGTCTCGATAATGTCCGCGCCGGCGGCGAAATAGGCGTCGTGGATCTCGCGAATAACCTCAGGCTTGCTGAGGACCAGCAGGTCGTTATTGCCTTTCAGGTCGCACGGCCAATCGGCAAAGCGTTCGCCGCGGAAATCCTGCTCACTCAGACGATAGCCCTGGATCATGGTGCCCATGCCCCCGTCCAGAACCAGAATGCGTTCTCTTAACTGCTGATGTAATTGTTCTACTTTGTTACTCACACAGACTCCCGACAGCGCTCAACTCAGACCAAAAAGCCAACAAACCATACTGGCATAAACCAACCTGCCGGAAAAGGAAACCTGCAGCAACATGAGACAAGTTCAACTTCACTCCTCCGATCAGTCTGGTTCTGATTGCATTATCGCCAAATAAAACGAAAATCATTTCCACGATACAGAAAAAAGGAGTTCATCATGGCTACCCCGGTTCCCGCCAAACGCGGCAGAAAACCCGCCGCTGCCGCCCCTGCCGCGCAGGCTGGCGGGCAAGTGCAGTCGCTTACCCGCGGTTTGAAACTGCTTGAATGGATTTCTGAATCGCATAGCAGCGTCGCACTCACCGAACTGGCGCAGCAGGCGGGACTGCCTAACTCCACGACCCATCGTCTGCTCACCACCATGCAGCAGCTCGGTTTTGTCCGCCAGGTCGGCGATCTGGGGCACTGGGCGATTGGCGCGCATGCGTTTGTCGTCGGCAGCAGCTTCCTGCAAAGCCGCAATCTGCTGGCCATCGTCCATCCTATTCTGCGCCAGCTGATGGAAGATTCCGGCGAAACGGTCAACCTGGCGGTGCTGGATAAAAGCGATCATCAGGCGATTATCATCGACCAGGTGCAATGTACGCAGCTGATGCGCATGTCGGCGCCGATTGGCGGCAAATTGCCGATGCACGCGTCAGGCGCCGGAAAAGCGTTTCTGTCGCAGTTGAGCGAAGAAGAGGTCACCACGCTGCTACATCGGAAAGGGCTGCACGCTTACACCCACGCTACCCTGGTTTCTCCGGTACATTTGAAAGAGGATTTGGCCCAAACGCGTAAACGCGGCTATTCATTTGATGATGAAGAACATGCGCTGGGGTTGCGCTGTATCGCCTCCTGCATTTACGACGAACACCGCGAGCCGTTCGCCGCTATCTCCATCTCCGGGCCGATTTCGCGCATGACCGATGACCGGGTGACCGAGCTTGGCGCATTGGTCATTAAGGCCGCCAAGGAAGTCACGTTGGCATACGGCGGGGTTAAATAATAAAAATGCCCCAAAGGGGCATTTTTAGTAGGCCTGATAAGCGTAGCGCCATCAGGCAGATCGGCGCACCTTGCCGGATGGCGGCGTAAACGCCTTATCCGGCCTACTGTCGGCGCCATAGCGCACGCTAAAGCGCTGCCTACGCCGGTAAGCATAAACATCTTCCACGTGTCCGTTTTTAATTCGCGTCTGTAATTCGCGCCAGTAATCGGCACGCAGCAAATCGGCGTGCATTTCCTCCAGTAATGGTCCGATCCGCGGATCGGCGCACAACCAGTGACGGAACTCTTCCGGGAAGACATCGCCAGGGGACACGCTATACCAGGGTTCACTGGCCAGCTCATCTTCCGGATAGCGCGGCGGCGGAATATCGCGGAAATTCACCTCGGTCATGTAGCAAATTTCATCGTAATCGTAGAATACTACCCGCCCGTGGCGCGTGACGCCGAAGTTTTTGAACAGCATGTCGCCGGGAAAGATATTGGCGGCCGCCAGTTGGCGAATGGCATTACCATACTCTTCTACCGCGTCGCGCAGCGCCTGGCCTTCCACCTGCTCCAGCCAGATATTGAGCGGCACCATCCGTCGTTCAATATAAAGATGGCTGATGGCAATGCGATCGCCGAGGTCGGTCAACTTATTTCCCGCTTCCGCCTGCAACAGCGTCATCAGCTCGGGCGCAATTTGCCGCTTATCGAGCACAAAGTTTTCAAATTCCTGAGTATCCGCCATCCGCCCGACGCGGTCGTGTTCTTTGACCAGCTGATAGCAGGCGCGGACGTGGGCGGCAGTCATCTCTTTTTGCGGCGCAAAGCGGTCTTTAATCACCTTAAATACCCGGTCGAATCCCGGCAGGGTAAAGACCAACATCACCATCCCACGGATGCCTGGCGCTTCAATAAACTGCTCATCGCTGCGGGTAACATAGTGCAGGTACTCGCGATAACTTTCCGTTTTAGCATGCTTCTGGCAGCCAATCGCCATATATAGCTCGGCGGTAGTTTTTCCCGGCAGAATCTCGCGCAGCCATTCAACCAGCGCCGCGGGCAGCGGCGCGTAGACCATGAAATAGGAGCGGGCGAAACCAAAGACGATACTCGCCTCGGCGTGGGTCGTCAGGCAGGTATCCACAAACAGCTGACCGTCATCGCTACGATGTATCGGCAGCAGGAACGGCAGCGTCGCCATCGGCGTAATCAGTTTACCCACCAGCCAGGCGGCTTTATTACGGTAAAACAACTCATTCGCCACCTGCAGATGCGACTGCGACAGCAACTCGCCGCCAAGCGCTTCGCGTAAATGACTGACGATATAACCGATATCACGCCCTTTGTTTTGCCACGGCAGGCGCAGCGGCAAATCGGCAAGCAGGTTATGCATCAGGTATTCCCAGCCGCGTTCGGGATAAAAGTCCTTCGCCAGCGGTCGCGAAATCGTGCGAAAACGCCGTTCTGGCTGGGAGCTGAAAATAAAGAGCCGCTCGGGGGTCAGCGAGCGGTGGTCAAACAGTCGGCAGTAGACCGAGTTGAAAAAGCTCTCCGCAATTTCAAAGCGAGGGTAATCCGGCAAAAGTTGGGTGTACTGCTGTTTCACCCGCAGAAGAAAATCGACGTCGGTACTTTTCCCTTCGGTAATACAGCGCAGCTGTTCTACCACCAGACCCACGTGGTGATCGTAGAGGTGGATACGCTGCTTCATCGCCTGCTGCACGGCGTGCCAGTCAGCCTGTTCAAAGCGCTGCTGCGCGCCGGAAGTGACTTCCAGAAAACGCCCATACTGGGCGTCGAATCCCTGTAAAATGGTTTGGGCAATCAGTAGTTCCAGGCCACGCGTCATCGCTTTCCCCCATCCGGCACAACATCATGCCGGATGGCGCGTTCGCTTATCCGGCCTACACCTTTGTAGGCCCGGTAAGCGCAGCGCCACCGGGCATTGCTTAAAACTGCGATTCTTCGGTCGAGCCGGTCAGCGCCGTTACCGACGAGGTCCCCCCCTGGATAATGGTGGTCACTTTATCGAAGTACCCGGTACCCACCTCCTGCTGATGCGACACGAAGGTGTAGCCTTCCGGCCCGGCGGCAAACTCCGGCTGCTGAACTTTTTCGACGTAGTGACGCATGCCTTCACCCTGCGCGTAGGCGTGGGCCAGGTCGAACATGTTGAACCACATGCTGTGAATACCCGCCAGGGTAATGAACTGGAATTTATAGCCCATATCCGAAAGCTGCTGCTGGAAGCTGGCGATGGTTTTATCGTCGAGATTTTTCTTCCAGTTAAAAGATGGCGAGCAGTTATAGGCCAGCAGCTTGCCCGGGAAGCGGGCGTGGATCGCCTCGGCAAAACGACGCGCCTGTTCAATGTCCGGTTTGGAGGTTTCACACCATACCAGGTCAGCGTAAGGGGCGTAGGCCAGGCCGCGGCTGATTGCCTGTTCGATTCCGGCATGGGTGCGATAAAAACCTTCGCTGGTGCGATCGCCGGAGATAAACTCGCGATCGTAAGGATCGCAATCCGAGGTAATCAGGTCAGCGGCATCAGCGTCGGTACGGGCGATAAGCAGCGTCGGCACGCCCATCACATCCGCCGCCAGGCGCGCGGCGACCAGCTTCTGAATCGCCTCTTGTGTCGGCACCAGCACCTTGCCGCCCATATGTCCGCACTTCTTCACCGACGCCAGCTGATCTTCGAAATGCACGGCCGCTGCACCGGCCGCAATCATCGATTTCATCAGCTCAAAGGCGTTCAGCACGCCGCCAAAACCGGCTTCCGCATCGGCGACGATCGGCAGGAAATAGTCGATAAAACGCGGATCGTTCGGCTCAATCCCCGCCGCCCACTGGATCTGATCGGCGCGACGGAAGGTGTTATTGATCCGATCAACCACCGATGGCACCGAGTTAGCCGGGTACAACGATTGATCCGGGTACATACTGGAGGCCAGGTTGGCGTCGGCGGCGACCTGCCAGCCAGACAAGTAGATGGCTTCAATGCCCGCCTTCGCCTGCTGCAGCGCCTGGCCGCCGGTTAACGCGCCAAGGCTGTTGATATAACCCTTTTTCGCTTCACCATGCAGCAGACGCCACATTTTCGCCGCGCCAAGCTGCGCCAGCGTGCATTCCGGGTTCACCGAGCCGCGTAACTTCACCACCTCTTCCGCGCTGTATGGGCGGGTAATGCCTTCCCAGCGCGGGTTCGTCCACTCTTTGTTTAATTCTTCGATTTGTTGGGTACGGGTTTTCATGTGCAGATGCTCCATATTGTGATGGGGTGAATTACGCCAGCAGGCGGTAACCTGGCAACGTCAAGAAGTCGATCAGTTCGTCGGAAGTGGTGATTTGCTCCATCAGCCGTGCCGCATCGTCAAAGCGACCGTGGCTGAAGCGGTGTTCCCCCAACTCTTCCTGAATCACCATCAGCTCTTCAGCCAGCCACTGGCGGAACAGCGCCTTGGTAACCGGTGTGCCGTCGTTCAGGGTTTTCTGATGATGGATCCACTGCCAGATAGAGGTACGCGAAATCTCAGCCGTCGCCGCATCTTCCATCAGGCCGTAAATCGGTACGCAGCCGTTGCCGGAGATCCAGGCCTCGATGTACTGCACCGCCACGCGGATATTGGCGCGCATGCCGGCTTCAGTACGCTCGCCCTCGCAGGGAGCCAGCAACTGCTCGGCGGTAATCGGCGCGTCGTCATTGCGGGTAACAAACAGCTGGTTAGGATGTTCACCCAGTACGCGGTTAAAGACATCCATTGCCGTATCCGCCAGTCCCGGATGCGCAATCCAGGTGCCATCGTGGCCATTGTTAGCCTCCAGCTCTTTGTCGGCGGTGACTTTATTCAGCACCTGACGATTGCGCTCGGCGTCTTTGCTCGGGATAAACGCCGCCATACCGCCCATCGCGAAGGCGCCGCGCTTATGGCAAGTCTTAATCAGCAGGCGTGAATAGGCGCTCAGGAAAGGTTTATCCATCGTCACCACCTGGCGATCCGGCAGGACACGATCGGGGTGATTTTTCAGCGTCTTGATATAGCTGAAGATATAGTCCCAGCGCCCGCAGTTCAGGCCAACAATATGGTCGCGCAGCGCATGCAGGATTTCATCCATCTGGAACACTGCCGGCAGTGTTTCAATCAGCAAAGTAGCCTTAATGGTGCCGCGCGGCAGTTCAAAACGATCTTCGGTGAAACTGAAGACTTTGCTCCACCATGCCGCCTCTTGCCAGGACTGGGTTTTCGGCAGATAGAAATAGGGGCCGCTCCCTTTCGCCAGCAGGGCCTGGTAGTTGTGGAAGAAATAGAGCGCAAAATCGAACAGACTGCCGGGAATCGCCTCACCACGCCAGGTAACGTGTTTTTCCGGCAGATGCAGGCCGCGAACGCGGCAGACCAGAACCGCCGGATCGGGCTGCAACTGATAAATTTTCCCCGCTTCGTTGGTGTAGCTGATGGTGCCGTTGACCGCATCACGCAGGTTGATTTGGCCATCAATGACTTTGTGCCAATCCGGCGCCAGCGAGTCTTCGAAATCAGCCATAAAGACTTTGACGTTAGCATTCAGGGCGTTAATTACCATCTTGCGTTCAACCGGACCGGTGATTTCTACGCGGCGGTCCTGTAAATCGGCCGGAATACCTCGAATCTTCCAGTCACCATTACGAATGGAAGCCGTTTCCGAAATAAAATCAGGAAGATTACCCTCATCAATGGCCTGCTGTTGCTGGACGCGTACCGCCAACAGTTGATTACGCTCAGGCATAAAGCGGCTCACCAGTTCCGTCAGGAACTCCACCGCTTCCGCAGTCAGAATTTGCTTCTCCTGCTCGCCATAAGGCTGGCTGAAAGCCAGTTCATCGGTCATTGTCGCCTGGTGCGTCATTGTGCAGCTCCTCTTGGTTTATCCTGGTAGCGCGAACGAAAGATCGTTGTCTGCTTTTCGCTCAGCACAATTAAGACTACTCAAGAATTTTCCAAAATCAAAAACAATTTCCATTTTCAATTTAAAATTTATACAACATCCTGATAACAAAGAAATTAAAGTTTAAATAGAAGGGGAAGTGATTTTCGGAAATAAAAAAGGCACCCGAAGGTGCCTGAGGCGAGATGCTGAAACGCTTTAGGATCGTACGCGCTGGTAGATTAATCCAGCGTGGGATTCATATGTCGCAGATCGTATGGTGTGATTTGGTAGACGTAATAGTTAAGCCAGTTGGCAAACAGGAGATTGCCATGACTGCGCCAGGTCGCCCGCGGTTTATTGTTTGGATCGTTATTCGGGAAGTAGTTGTCCGGAAGCTGTGGCGCTAAACCTGCCTCCAGATCGCGGAAGTATTCACTTGCCAGGGTATGCGGATCGTATTCAGGGTGACCGGTAACAAAAGCGATACGCTTGTCTTTGCTGGCGAACAGATAGGCATCGCCATCTTCGGTTTCAGCAAGAATATCGAGGTCAGTGTAGTCACGAATCAGCCCGGCCGGGAAGTCGGCATAGCGCGAATGAGGCGCAAGGAAGGTGTCATCAAACCCCCGAGTCAGCAGCGCATGCGGGTGCAAAATATGGTGTTCATAAACGCCAGAGATCTTTTCGGTACGAGTTTGCTTGGGGATGCCATACAGAATATTCAGTGCCGCCTGTACCGCCCAACAGACAAATAGCGTTGACGTGACGTGATCTTTAGCCCACTCCAGTACCTGTTTAATCTGCGGCCAGTAGGCAACATCATTAAACTCGACCAGCCCCAACGGCGCACCGGTAACAATCAGACCATCGAAGTTCTGCTCGCGAATGTCGTCAAAGTTGCAGTAAAAGTTATTCAGGTGCTCCGTCGGCGTATTACGCGACTCACGCGCATCGATGCGTAGCAGCTGGATATCAACCTGCAGCGGCGAGTTCGACAGCAGCCGCAGGAACTGATTCTCCGTCTCGATCTTCTTGGGCATCAGATTGAGAATTAACACCTTCAGCGGGCGGATTTCCTGAGTTGTAGCACGCGATGTGGTCATCACGAAGACGTTTTCATCGCGCAAGAAATTGACGGCCGGTAGCTCGTCCTGCACCCGAATTGGCATAGCTGTATCACCTCATTACATACGTATAAACGTTTAGACATCCAGATAGCTGACAATAACCAGGAATAAACAAAATGTCGAGTCTGCAAGCGGAAGGTGAGAAAGTTTCAATATCGACAACAGCCGTCAGGACGTGGAATTAGCCAGCAACGCACGAACTTCAACATCGTTGCGTACATGGCTGCTGCAGCGAACTTCAAGCTGGCGGTAACGCATTGATACGGCGCTGGCAACCATTTCCATTATTGCGCGCTCTTCGACTTGTGATAACCCTCCTTCATTTAACTCCATGGCATCGACCAGAATGCGAAAGCGCTTTCTTTTCAGCAAACGCGCCAGCCAGTTTTCGCCTTTTTGTTGTTGGATCAGGGGATATAAGACGTCATGCGCGGCAAAAAACTGTGCCACGAGGAGACGTTGATTGCTAAATGCCCCGCTGCCACTGTATTCGCGGCTATCATCGAGGTTACGTACGGTCATTCGATTTTTATACAACGAGATATATAAGATGGTCACGCGTCCTTTCCTGTTTCAGCAAGATCCTGAGAGGATAATAACAGCTGACAGGAGACTTTAGACGCTCCGTATCAAGTTTCGGAATAGGGCGTGGGATTTCCCCGGAGGCGGTGCTGCGCACCTTTTCCGGGCTACGGGGTCTGTA
>NZ_JBEAHX010000031.1:0-86252 GCF_040062145.1 Klebsiella sp. JN_Kp121 | reverse complement strand
ACCCGGCGGCTTGTTTGCCGTTGTTCCGTGTCAGTGGTGGCGCATTATAGGGAGTAATTCTGAAGTGACAAGAGGAAATTCAAAAAAACTTTTCGTTCGCTCGATTTTCCACCATAACGCGAGTTTTACGCGCTATTTGCTCGTCATTTGCGCGATTTCTCGGGCAAATCTGGCAACCTGCGGCCAATCGGTATAAACCACTTCTTTACTGGTATCCGTTTCCCCGCCGGTCATCTTCATAATTAAGCGAATCATCATTCGATCGTACCAGCGATAGCGCGGATAACGCAGCGCACCGGCAAATACCGCGCAGCTCTGCGGCTGCCACGGCGAGTTAAGGAGAAACTTGCGCGTATAGCTGTTGGTTTGCGGCGTCCGCTTTTCCGGTTTGCGCGCCACCAGGTTTACCGAGAAGAACGCCCCCGGCAACGCCTGCAGAGATGCCAGATGCTTTTTCACAAAGCGGTCCAGCGCTGGATGAAAGTGCCCGTAACGAATAGAAGCGCCAATCACCACCCGATCGTAATGATGCCACTCAACCGTCTCGGTACGGTTCAGGTTCACAGTATCCGCATCAACCCCCAGCTCTTTGAGTTCAGAAGCCAGGTAGGAGGCAATTTCACGGGTCTGCCCATCCCGGGTGGAGAAAAGAATTAAAGTTTTCACGAGCACTCCTGTTATTCGCGCCAGAAAGTGGGAGTAAAGAGCACCAATAAGGTGAACACTTCCAGACGACCAAACAGCATGTTAGCAATCAGGATCCATTTCGCGACCGGGTTCATTGTCGCAAAGTTATCAGCAACGACCCCAAGACCAGGCCCCAGGTTGTTCAATGTCGCCACAACTGAAGCAAAGGCAGAGAAGTCATCAACCCCAGTCGCAATAATAGCCAGCATACTAATGATAAAGACCAGCGCATAGGCGGAAAAAAATCCCCACACGGCTTCCAGAATACGTTCCGGTAGCGCACGGTTGCCTAGCTTAATGCTATAGACCGCATTCGGGTGCACCAGGCGCTTAAGCTCACGATTCCCCTGCTTAAACAGCAACAGGATACGAATGACCTTTAAGCCACCGCCCGTTGACCCGGCGCAGCCGCCGATAAACGCAGAGCATAGCAGCAATACCGGCAAGAACAGTGGCCAACGCGCAATACTATCGGTAGTAAACCCAGCGGTCGTCGCCATCGATACCACCTGGAAGAACGCCTGGTTCAGCGTTGTTAACACCGAGCCGTAGACATTATGTAGCCACAATACCAGTGTACAGACGATAACCAGGGTTAGCTGAACACCGATAAACATTCTGAATTCCGGGTCACGCCAGTAAACCCGCAAACTGCGTCCACTTAATAGCGAAAAGTGCAGGCCATAGTTACAGCCGGAGATCAGCAGGAAGATGGCGATGATGGAGTTAATCATCGGGCTATTAAAGTAGCCGACGCTGGCATCGTGAGTTGAGAAGCCGCCGATAGCGATGGTCGCAAAGCTATGGCCAATCGCGTCGAATGCCGGCATTCCGGCAAACCACAGCGCCAATGCGCAGGCGACGGTTAATAAGACATAAATAAGCCACAGCGTTTTTGCCGTCTCGGCAATACGCGGGCGCATTTTATTGTCTTTCAACGGGCCCGGCATTTCCGCCCGGTAGAGCTGCATCCCACCGACGCCGAGGATAGGCAAAATCGCCACCGCCAGCACGATGATCCCCATACCGCCGAACCACTGCAGCATCTGGCGATAGAACAGGATGGCATGAGGCAGTGAGTCCAGTCCCACCAGCGTCGTCGCGCCGGTAGTGGTTAAGCCGGAGAAGGATTCAAAAAAGGCATCCGTCACCGTCAGATTAGGCTGTTCAGCAAAGATAAACGGTAACGCACCGACGCTACCCAACACGGTCCAGAACAGCACGACAATCAGAAACCCCTCGCGGGATTTCAGTTCGCCTTTTTGCTTGCGGTTCGGCCACCACAGCATGGAGCCAATCGCCAGGGCAACAAAGAAGGTTTGGGTGAAAGCTCGCCCCGCGCCATCGCGATATATCAAGGCCACTAATCCCGGGACAATCATTGTCCCCGAAAATAAGATGACCAACAGTCCAACGATTCGGGTTATCGCGCGAAAATGCATCTCTGGCGCTTCCTTTGGGTTACAAAAAAATCAGGTGGGGATTATTCGTCAATCTTCAGTAATTGCAATGAACCACGACTAAAATCAGCCAGTTTTGTCGAAAAAGAGGCCACTTCAGCTTGCGGAAGCGCGACGCGCAGTTGCACAGACGCCTGATATTCGCTTTCCACAATAATGCCCGAGAACTGCGCCAGCAACGCTTCTACCCCGGCCAGCTGTCCGTATTCACATTGCAAAGTATATGCGGTTAACGGCGTCTTGCGCTGCGTTTTCAACTGCGCAAGCGCCTGATGGACGCCGCCGCCATAGGCCTTCACCAGGCCGCCGGTACCCAGCAGAATACCACCGTAGTAGCGCACCACCACCGCGGTTATCTCGCCGACGCCGCTGCCCATCAGCTGCGCCAGCATGGGTTTACCTGCCGTTCCCGCCGGTTCGCCATCGTCAGAGAAACCCAGCTGCTGTGAATCATCAGGAGGCCCGGCAACCCACGCCACGCAGTGGTGACGAGCGTCCGGGTGCTCAGCCCTGACCGATTCGACAAACGCTTTCGCCGCCGCCACGCCGTCGGTATGCGCCAACAGCGTGATGAAACGGCTCTTTTTGATCTCTTCAACAACGCTCACCGGCGCGGCCGGCACCAACCAACTTTCCATTACGCCAGTTTCAGGTCGCGCGTCATATTTTCGATGCTGTTTTCGTGAACCACCACGTTATCTTCGATACGAATCCCGCCAAACGGCTTCATGGCTTCAATTTTCTGCCAGTTGAAGTGCTTGCTGAACTGCCCTTCACGCCATGGCGCCAACAGCGACTCAATAAAGTAGATGCCTGGTTCGATAGTCAACACCATACGCGGTTCGAGAATACGGGTGCAGCGCAGGTAAGGATACTTCGACGGCGCCGCCAGATGCGTACCGGTATCGTCTTGCATGAAACCGGCGACATCATGAACCTGCAGGCCCAGCGGATGACCAATCCCGTGTGGCATAAACGGCCCGGTCAGATCGTTTTCCACCATCGCCTCTTCGCTCATGCCGGTCACTAGCTGGTGTTTACGCAGCAGCTTTGCGATGCGCTGATGGAACTGAATATGGTAATCAACGTAACTGGCGCCAGCCTTCATGGTGCTAATCAGCGCCAGTTGCTCGTCGTTAACGTCTTTAATCAGCTGCGCGAAATCGTTGTCGCTGTGGCCTGCCCAGGTACGAGTCAGGTCCGCGGCATAGCCGTTGTACTCTGCGCCCGCATCCAACAAGAAGCTACGCATTTCGGTTGGCGCACGGTGATCCAGCTTGGTGTAGTGCAATACGGCCGCATGCTCATTCAGCGCCACGATATTGCTGTAAGGGACGTCGGTATCGCGATGACCGGTCGCCGTCAGGTAAGCCTGATTAATATCGAACTCGCTCATCCCCGACTGGAAAGCTTCGTGGGCCGCGCGATGGCCGTTCACCGCCGATTTCTGCGCTTCACGCATACAGGCCAGCTCATAGTCGGTTTTGTAAGCGCGATAATAGTGCAGATAGTCGATAACGCCTTTCGGGTTGATTTTGTCTGCCGCGATCTCCAGACCTAAAGCACGTTCCGGCACCGGGCCGATATACGCTATGTTGCCACGCGCCGCGGGCAGTTGACCGCCAATGCCATCGGCTTTCGGCAACGCAATAACATCCACTTCCTCAGTCCAGAAAGAGGTCGGCAGCGGCTCAACGTTGTGCCAGTAATCGACCGGCAGATAGAACCACAGTTTCGGTTTATTCACGCCATCCACCAGCAGCCAGCAGTTTGGCACCTGGGTCACCGGCACCCACGCCTTAAACTGCGGGTTAACCTTAAACGGATACGGATGATCGTCGAGGAAGACATTGATCAGCTCGCCGGAGTGGATAAGCAGAGCATCCAGCTTGAAGCGATCTAAAACTTTGCGGGTACGTTCTTGTAGGGTAACGATATGATTTTTATAAAGCGCGGCCAGTGATTCCATCTTTTATCCTTTGCTTTTATTGGATCGTGATTCTCCGCATCTTAGCACATTGGCTCCAGGCCGGGTGATTTCTACCGGATGTGATCCGACCAGCAATTATTTAAAGAGTAATTTGCATTTTCTTAACATAAATTCCACACTCCGAGTCATCTGGTATGACCAGATCATATTGCTGGATTCAGGAGACTGACATGCTCTACAAAGGCGACACCCTGTACCTCGACTGGCTGGAAGATGGCATTGCCGAACTGGTTTTCGACGCCCCCGGCTCGGTTAACAAGCTTGATACTGCAACCGTTGCCAGCCTCGGTCACGCGCTGGACGTACTCGAAAAACAAAAAGATCTCAAAGGGCTGCTGCTGCGCTCTGAAAAAGCGGCCTTTATTGTCGGCGCCGATATCACCGAATTCCTTTCACTATTCCTGGTGCCGGAAGAACAGTTGAGCCAGTGGCTGCACTTCGCCAACAGCGTCTTCAATCGTCTGGAAGATTTACCGGTCCCTACTCTGTCAGCGGTTAACGGCTACGCGCTGGGCGGCGGCTGCGAATGCGTACTGGCGACCGACTATCGCCTCGCCACGCCGGATCTGCGCATCGGCCTGCCGGAAACCAAGTTGGGCATTATGCCTGGCTTCGGCGGTTCCGTACGTCTGCCGCGCCTGCTCGGCGCCGATAGCGCGCTGGAAATTATTGCCGCCGGTAAAGACGTCGGTGCCGATCAAGCGCTGAAAATTGGCCTCATTGACGGCATTGTTGCCGCGGAAAAACTGCATGACGGCGCGCTGGCGATTCTGCGCCAGGCGATTAATGGCGACCTGGACTGGAAAGCCAAACGTCAGCCGAAACTGGAGCCGCTGAAGCTCAGCAAAATTGAAGCCGCCATGAGCTTCACTATTGCCAAAGGTATGGTCGCGCAAACCGCCGGAAAACATTACCCGGCGCCGATCACCGCGGTAAAAACCATCGAAGCCGCCGCGCGTCTTGGCCGTGATGACGCGCTGAAGCTGGAAAACCAAAGTTTTGTTCCACTGGCGCACACTAACGAAGCGCGCGCGCTGGTCGGCATCTTCCTTAACGACCAGTACGTCAAAGCGAAAGCGAAAAAACTCACTAAAGATGTCGAGACGCCGAAGCACGCTGCCGTATTAGGCGCCGGCATTATGGGTGGCGGCATTGCTTACCAGTCAGCCTGGAAAGGCGTGCCGGTGGTGATGAAAGACATTAGCGACAAATCGCTGACCCTTGGCATGACCGAAGCGGCGAAGCTGCTGAATAAACAGTTGGAACGCGGAAAAATCGACGGCCTGAAGCTGGCCGGAGTGATTAGCACCATTCAGCCAACGCTGGAATACAGCGGTTTTGACCGCGTGGACATCGTCGTTGAAGCGGTGGTGGAAAACCCGAAAGTGAAGAAAGCGGTACTGGCGGAAACCGAAGAGAAAGTGCGTCCGGACACCGTGCTGGCTTCCAACACCTCAACGATTCCTATCAGCGAGCTGGCCAGCGTTCTGCAGCGCCCGGAGAATTTCTGCGGTATGCACTTCTTTAACCCGGTACATCGCATGCCGCTGGTTGAAGTGATCCGCGGCGAGAAAACTTCGGACAAGACCATTGCCAAAGTCGTGGCCTGGGCCAGCAAAATGGGCAAAACACCGATCGTGGTGAATGATTGCCCCGGCTTCTTCGTTAACCGCGTCCTGTTCCCCTATTTCGCAGGCTTCAGCCAGCTGCTGCGCGACGGCGCGGATTTCCGCAAAGTCGATAAAGTGATGGAAAAACAGTTTGGCTGGCCGATGGGCCCGGCCTATCTGCTGGATGTTGTCGGCATCGATACCGCGCACCATGCTCAGGCGGTAATGGCGGCGGGGTTCCCACAGCGGATGCAGAAAGATTATCGCGATGCTATCGACGCGCTGTTTGACGCCAGCCGTTTCGGCCAGAAGAACGGCCTCGGTTTCTGGCGTTATAAAGAAGACAGTAAAGGTAAGCCGAAGAAAGAAGAAGATGCCGCAGTCGATAGTCTGCTGGCCGAAGTCAGCCAGCCGAAGCGCGATTTCAGCGATGAAGAGATTATCGCCCGCATGATGATCCCAATGGTTAACGAAGTTGTTCGCTGCCTGGAAGAAGGCATTATCGCCAGCCCGGCGGAAGCGGATATGGCGCTGGTATACGGCCTGGGCTTCCCTCCATTCCACGGCGGCGCATTCCGCTGGCTGGACACCATTGGCAGCGCAAAATATCTCGATATGGCGCAGCAATACCAGCACCTCGGCCCGCTTTATGCCGTGCCGGAGGGTCTGCGTAATAAGGCCCGTCATAACGAAGCGTATTATCCTCCAGTAGAACCAGCCCGTCCGGTTGGCGAACTGAAAACGGCTTAAGGAGTCACAATGGAACAGGTTGTCATTGTCGATGCAATTCGCACCCCGATGGGCCGTTCAAAGGGCGGCGCCTTTCGCAACGTGCGTGCGGAAGACCTCTCCGCACACCTGATGCGAAGCCTGCTCTCGCGTAACCCGTCCCTTGAGGCGAGCGTGATTGACGATATTTACTGGGGCTGCGTGCAACAAACGCTGGAGCAGGGTTTCAACATTGCGCGTAACGCCGCGCTGTTGGCGGAAATACCGCACTCGGTACCGGCAACAACGGTTAACCGCCTGTGCGGTTCCTCCATGCAGGCGCTGCACGATGCCGCCCGTATGATCATGACCGGCGACGCCAGTGTCTGCCTGATTGGCGGCGTTGAGCACATGGGCCATGTGCCAATGAGTCATGGTGTCGATTTCCATCCGGGCCTTAGCCGTAACGTGGCGAAAGCCGCCGGTATGATGGGGCTGACCGCGGAAATGCTGGCGCGTCTACACGGCATTAGCCGTGAAATGCAGGATCAATTCGCCGCACGTTCCCACGCTCGCGCCTGGGCGGCGACGCAATCCGGGGCATTCAAGGCGGAGATTATCCCGACCGGCGGCCACGATGCCGATGGCGTGCTGAAATCCTTTAATTATGACGAAGTGATCCGCCCGGAAACCACCGTAGAAGCGCTGGCGGCGCTGAGACCGGCTTTCGATCCGGTGACCGGCACGGTAACGGCAGGTACCTCTTCCGCGCTTTCCGACGGCGCGGCGGCGATGCTGCTGATGAGCGAAAGCCGCGCCCGCGAGCTGGGGCTGAAGCCGCGCGCTCGCGTCCGTTCAATGGCGGTGGTCGGCTGCGATCCTTCCATTATGGGTTATGGCCCGGTTCCGGCCTCAAAGCTGGCGCTGAAAAAAGCGGGATTATCCACCAGCGATATCGACGTCTTTGAAATGAATGAAGCGTTTGCCGCGCAGATTCTGCCGTGTATTAAAGATCTGGGCTTAATGGAGCAGATCGACGAGAAGATCAACCTCAACGGCGGCGCGATCGCGCTCGGCCACCCGTTGGGCTGTTCCGGGGCGCGTATTAGCACCACGCTGATTAACCAGATGGAACGCAAAGACGCGCAGTTCGGTCTGGCGACCATGTGTATCGGCTTAGGCCAGGGGATCGCCACCGTATTCGAGCGGATGTAGGAAAAAACTCGATGCCATTATTGCCTGCCAGCCAACAGGCAATAATGGATTAGAGGGGGTTTAGTTGCCGTTCTTCCCGCCTGTCAGGGGCGGGTTTTTTATTTTCAGATAAACGCAAACGCATCGCCAAACAGGCGATCTTCACGCGCGCCGCGCTCATTACAGAACAGATCGCGGGCAATTTTAGCCATCTCAAAACGACCGGCAATGTAAATATCATGCTCGGCCAGCGTACCGTAATCCTGCAGCACGGCGGTGAGTACCGTACCGGAGCGACCACGCCACCCTTCTTCCGGCTGCTCGACCACCGGCTCGATGCGCAGATTCGGATGCTTGATGCTTAACGCTTCCAGCTCGGCCAGATCGTACAGATGCTTAGCCTCGCGGCCGCCCCAATAAATGGCGATATCGCGATCCGGGTTACGCGCCAGCGCGGTTAACAGAATAGAACGCACATAAGAGAATCCGGTACCGCCGGCGATCAGAATCAGCGGGCGATCTTCGTCATCGCGCAGCCACGCTTCGCCATGCGGAATATCAACCTCAATTTCACGCTCTTTCAGAATGCGATCCATCACCGCCATCGCATACAGATTGAGTTCAGAAGCACCGATATGCAGCTCGATAAACTCGTGCTCTGACGGCGTGGAAGCCATAGAGAACGGACGCTTGTCGCGCTCATCCATCACTACCATCAGATACTGGCCGGCGCGGAAAGAAAATGCCGCTTCCGGTACTAATCGAACGCGATACACGGTATCGGTAATCGCCTCCACCGAGGTCACTTTACAGCTTAAGGTTGTCATGCGTCCCCTCTGTCGGGTCTATAGAGCAAAACAGCGGCGTTAGCCCCGCTTACTGTTATTTAAAGATGGCCAGTTCATCCCAGATGGCGTCGATACGCGCCGTCACCTCAGGATCTTTTTTGATTGGACGACCCCATTCACGCTGGGTTTCGCCAGGCCATTTATTTGTGGCATCCAGCCCCATTTTTGAACCCAGGCCGGAAACCGGCGAGGCAAAATCCAGATAATCTATTGGCGTATTTTCTACCAGTACCGTATCACGAGCCGGGTCCATACGGGTAGTAATCGCCCAAATCACGTCATTCCAGTCGCGCGCGTTCACGTCATCGTCGCAGACAATCACGAACTTGGTATACATGAACTGGCGCAGGAACGACCAGACGCCCATCATCACGCGCTTGGCATGGCCTGCGTACTGTTTTTTCATGGTCACCACCGCCAGGCGATAGGAACACCCTTCCGGCGGCAGATAGAAATCGACGATTTCCGGGAACTGCTTTTGCAGAATCGGCACAAAGACTTCGTTCAGCGCCACGCCCAGCACCGCGGGTTCATCCGGCGGACGACCGGTATAGGTCGAATGATAAATCGCGTCTTCGCGCTGGGTAATATGGGTCACCGTAAATACCGGGAAGCTGTCTACTTCATTGTAGTAGCCGGTATGATCGCCGTATGGCCCTTCCGGCGCCATCTCGCCGGCCTCAATGTAGCCTTCAAGCACGATTTCCGCGCTGGCCGGCACTTCAAGGTCATTGGAAACGCACTTCACCACTTCGGTCTTGGTGCCGCGCAGCAAGCCTGCGAAAGCGTATTCCGACAGGGTATCAGGAACCGGCGTCACTGCGCCCAGAATGGTCGCCGGATCGGCGCCAAGCGCCACGGAAACCGGAAAACGTTCGCCGGGATGCGCCGCGCACCACTCCTGGAAATCGAGCGCGCCGCCGCGGTGGGACAACCAACGCATGATGAGTTTATTTTTACCGATCAGCTGCTGGCGATAAATACCCAGATTTTGCCTCTCCTTGTGCGGGCCGCGGGTCACCGTCAGCCCCCAGGTAATCAGCGGCGCGGCATCTTCCGGCCAGCAGGTCATAATCGGTATTTTGTTGAGATCGACATCATCGCCCTGGATGATTTTTTGCTGACAAGGCGCGCCGCGCAGGCGTTTGGTCGGCATATTCAACACTTGCTTGAACTGCGGCAGCTTATCAAACAGATCGCGGAAGCCTTTTGGCGGCTCCGGCTCTTTCAGAAAGGCCAATAGCTTCCCGACTTCCCGTAGCGAACTGACGTCTTCCTGGCCCATCCCCAGCGCCACACGACGCGGCGTGCCAAACAGGTTGCACAGCACCGGCATCGAGTAGCCTTTCGGGTTTTCAAACAGCAGCGCCGGGCCGCCGGCACGCAGGGTGCGGTCGGCAATTTCGGTAATTTCCAGATGCGGGTCGACCGGCAGGGTTATCCGTTTTAGCTCGCCCTGCTGCTCAAGTAATGTCAGAAAGTCGCGTAGATCGTGGTATTTCATGGAGTTATTATTGACCTCTATACAAGCGGCTGATTATACGATTTTCGCCGCAACGATGCTGTACTTTTGTTAAATAAGCGTAAATGAACAGGCTATTTACGCTTTCGCTTATAATGGTTTTCGCGATTGTTCCAGGCTTTTGTTATGCTTGCAGGTAGTAAAGCGGAAAGAGTCATTATGCAAGCCTGGTACTTACTTTATTGCAAACGTGGGCAGCTTCAGCGCGCCCAGGAACACCTTGAACGTCAGGCAGTCAATTGCCTGATGCCGACGATCGCGCTGGAAAAAATCATCCGTGGTAAACGTACTACGGTCAGCGAGCCCCTGTTCCCAAACTATCTGTTCGTCGAATTCGATCCCGAGATCATTCATACCACCACCATCAGCGCTACCCGAGGGGTGAACAGTTTCGTCCGTTTTGGCGCCCAACCGGCAGTGGTCCCTTCAGAGGTGATTCACCAGCTTTCCATCTATAAACCGGAAGGTATTACCGACCCGGAAACGCCTCATGAAGGCGACAGCGTGTTAATCACCGACGGTGCTTTTGAAGGGCTGCAGGCTATTTTCACCGAGCCCGACGGCGAAGCCCGTTCAATGCTGCTCCTCAATCTGTTGAATAAACAGGTCCTGCAAAGCGTTAAAAATACCGACTTCTATAAAATCTGACGGCGCGGTTAAAAGCGCACGCCAAACAGGTTCCTGACGTTCGCATCCGTAACCTCCTCCAGCCATTGCGCTTCCTCGCCTCGCCAGCCCGCTACGCTTGCCAGAATATGCGGCAGATAAGCGGGCTCGTTGCGCCGCGAGGAGGGCTTCGGCTTCATATCCCTCGGTAATAGATATGGCGCATCGGTCTCCAGCAGCAGACGTTCCGCCGGGATTGCCGGCAACAGTTCACGAAGCTCCAGTCCCCGCCGCTCATCGCACACCCAACCGGTGATACCGATAAATAAACCTCTATCAAGACACTGAATCACTTCCTCGCGGCTACCGGTAAAGCAGTGCAACACGGCGCCGGGCAGTTTATTGAGCCACGGCTCCAGCAGCTCAAGGAACCGTTGATGGGCGTCGCGGCAGTGTAAAAATACCGGCATTGAGAGCTCGGCCGCCAACGCCAGCTGGGCGCTGAATGCCTTCTCTTGTTCCTGCGGCGTTGAGAAATTACGGTTGAAATCAAGACCGCATTCGCCAATCGCCGCCACCTGCGGCTGGCGGGCCAGCGCGTGGATTTCTTCGGCCACCGACTCAGTCCAGATGCTGCTATCGTGCGGATGTACACCCGCAGTAGACCAGCAGTTGGCGTAACGGCCAGCCATCTGCCGCGCCTGCTGGCTTTCATGCAGATTGGTGCCGGTCAGCAACATCCCATGGACACCTGCCGCCTGCGCGTGCGCAACCACCTCGTCGTGGTCGCGGGAAAACTGCGAGCTGGTCAGATTTACGCCAATATCAAACATCATAACTCCCATATGACAACCGCCCTGACGGGCGGTTGGCGTTGTTACTCTTCTTTGCTCTCCGCCTCTTCGGCGGCGGCATCTTCGTCACGCGTCAGGCGTTTACCGGTGTAGAAACGGGCAAAGAACACCCCGACTTCAAACAGGCAATACATGGGGATGGCCAACAGCGTTTGCGAGAACACATCCGGCGGCGTCAGCAACATACCGACCACGAAGGCGCCCACCAGCACGTAGGGCCGTTTTTTACGTAAATCTTCCGGCGTCGTGACGCCCATCCAGCAGAGCAGGACGATGGCGACCGGCACTTCAAACGACACGCCGAAAGCCATAAACAACGCCATGACAAAATCGAGGTAGCTACGGATATCGGTCGAAACTAATACCCCTTCCGGCGCGGCGTGAGTCAGGAAGCCGAATGCCAGCGGGAACACGACGAAATAAGCGAAAGCCATACCGATATAAAACAGCAACGTACTGGAAACCAGCAGCGGCATGACCAGCCGACGTTCATGCTTATACAACGCCGGCGCCACGAATGCCCATACCTGATAAAGAATGACCGGCACCGACAGGATCACCGAAACCATAAAGGTCAGTTTGATCGGCGTGAAGAAAGGAGAAGCGACATCGGTGGCGATCATCGTCGCGCCTACCGGCATTTTGCTGATAAGCGGAGCGGATACCAGTTGATAGATATCATTGGCGAAGTAAACCAACGCCAGGAAGATCACCAGGATGGCAACAATGCTGTTGAGCAGGCGCTTACGCAGCTCAATCAGATGTGAAATTAACGGTTGAGTCTCGTCTACGCCCATTTTTTACGCTTTATCACTCGATGCGGGGGAAGAATCTGGCACTGCCGCGGCGGCTTTTTCCTTAGCCGCCGGGACTTCAGCCGGCGAAACGGATGGCTCCTCGGCAACGGGCTCCGGGGTATGTGCCGGGGCGCTGACCTGATGTTCCGCCGTTGCCGGTGTAACATCCTGACGCTGCGCTTCGCTACCTTTGACGACCGGATTATGGATGGTGTTCGCTTCGTCGCTGGCCTTTTCAGGATCGTGGGCGGTATAGGAACGCTTCATAGATTCAGCTGCTTCACGCAGTTCGTCCATCGAGGCTTTGAGCTCCGGAGTCAGATTATCCAGGCTGGCTTTCTCCACCTTTTTCAGGCTCTCCTGAAACTCCTGCAGTTTTAGCTCCTGGGCAAGCTCATTTTGTACGGTGGTCGCCAGCGAGCGCAACGTACGGATCCAGCTGGCCACCGTTTTGACGGCGACAGGTAGTCGCTGTGGCCCCAATACGATGAGGCCAATCACGAACACCAGCAATAGTTCACTAAAACCGATATCGAACACGAATTACACCTGCTCTTTGTCGTGGCGTTTTGTCTCGTCTTTTTTCGCATCATCTTGTTTATCAGCGATAGTTTTCGCTGCAAAATCTGCATCGGCTGAGGATTTATCAGATTTCTCATCATCGCTCATCGCTTTTTTAAAGCCCTTGATCGATGCGCCTAAATCCGAACCCAGCGAGCTCAGCTTCTTCGTCCCGAAAAGCAGAACTACGATGACGACAACAATTAACAACTGCCAAATACTGATACCACCCATACACGTTCCCCTATGACAGATGATGAATGATGAGAGCGCATTATACACGTCATCCGGTGAGACGCCTCTTTGTCAGACCGCTCACATGACTTCGCGCAAGAATCAATGCGCCAGAATAAACGCGAAACCTGTCAGCGCGTTTTTCGCCAACCAATAAGCCAGGTTACGACGCCGCCGGCCATCAGCCAGCCTGGCATCATGCCCCACTCCGGGCGGTGGATAAATAACAGCGTACCGCTTAAAAGCAAAACGGCGCCTATACCAAACAGATAGCGGGACTGCCCCTGACGCACGTGACGCACCTGGAAGTCGCGCACGATAGTATCGACGCTGGTCTGCAGCTGTTTGCTCTGCTGCAGGCTTTGGTACACCAGCTCAGGAATTTCCGGCATCCTTTCAATCCAGAACGGCGCTTTTTCTTTAAACGCACGCACCAGCGCGGGAATACCGACCTGATCCTTAATCCACGACTCGAGAAAAGGCTTCGCCGTTTTCCACAAGTCTAACTGAGGATAGAGCTGACGACCTACCCCTTCTACGTAAAGTAATGTCTTCTGAAGCAAAACCAGCTGCGGTTGGACTTCCATATTGAAACGCCGCGCGGTGTTAAACAGATTCAGCAATACGTGGCCGAAGGAGATTTCCGCCAGCGGCTTTTCAAAGATGGGCTCGCACACGGTGCGAATCGCAAACTCAAACTCTTCAACGTTGGTATCCGGCGGCACCCAGCCGGAATCGACGTGCAGCTCGGCAACCTTACGGTAATCGCGGTTGAAGAAAGCAATGAAGTTTTCTGCGAGATAACGCTTATCGTCTTTGTTCAGCGAGCCGACGATACCGCAGTCGATACCGATATATTGCGGGTCATGCGGATGATCGTAGCTAACGAAAATATTACCCGGATGCATATCCGCATGGAAAAAGCTGTCGCGAAACACCTGGGTAAAGAAGACCTGCACCCCACGCTCCGCAAGCAACTGCATGTTGGTGCCCTGGGCTTCCAGCGCAGCGACGTCGGAAACCGGAATACCGTAGATCCGCTCCATCACCATCATGCCTTCGCTACAGTAATCGGAATAGACTTCCGGCACGTATAGCATTGGGCTATCTTCGAAATTGCGCCGTAGCTGAATAGCGTTAGCCGACTCGCGTAACAGGTTCAGCTCGTCCATCAGCGTTTTTTCATATTCGCGGACGACTTCTTGCGGGCGCAGACGGCGGCCATCCGGCAGCAGACGAGGTACCCAGCGCGCCAGGCGGTAGATTAATTTCATGTCCGCTTTGATCACCGGCAGGATATCCGGGCGGATGACCTTGATGACGACCTCTTTGCCGTTGTCTTTCAGGCGCGCGGTATGGACCTGGGCGATGGAGGCGGAAGCGAGCGGCTCAATGGCGAAATCATCGAACCAGGCTTCAATGGGCAGCCCACCCATCGCTTGTTCGATCTGTTGTTTAGCCAATTTGCCATCGAAAGGTGCGACGCGATCCTGCAGCAGCGCCAGTTGATCGGCGATTTGCGGCGGGAACAGATCGCGGCGGGTGGAGAGCATCTGGCCGAACTTAATCCACACCGGGCCCAGCTCCTGCAGCGCCAGGCGTAAGCGTTGACCCAGCGGTTTATCTTTGTGGCGATTCGGCATCCAGAACAACATTCGCCGCCAGATGCGCAGCGGCAATGTGATACGCATTTTGGGAATGAGCTCATCAAGCCCGTAACTCAAAAAGGTGCGGATGATAAAATACAGGCGCCGTAATTCTCCTGGCGTCATTTGCCCTCCAGCGTTTCCAGCCGTTTTTCCAGTGCGGCCAGCGCGCGTTCTACAGCGGCGGACTCTTCAGCAAACCAGGCCATTTCCAACGGCCCCGGCGCCAGTCGCCACTCTTCGGTAATCGCTTCAGCGACGTAGCGCTGCTGGCTTTTCGCGCCCTGCAGCAGGAAGCGCGCGCCGCCGCGAAGCACCTTGCCAACCCCTTCAGCGACGATATCGCCGGTATACGGCGCCAATAACTCTGCCGGGTCGAACTCCGCCAGATCGCAAAGTGCGACCATGTTCTGCACAACCTGCAGGTCGCCCTGTACTTCCAGATCGCCGCTGCGGATCAGCGCGGTCAGTTGTTGGCGGTTACGCAGCAGCGGCAGCACGCTCAGGCGGGTTATCACGGTACAGTCAGCTTCGCCTTCCCACGCGCCGAGCACGTCGATTTGCTGCTCGCTATAGGCCAGCACGACAGGCGCCGACAGCTCTTTGAGCTCTACGCGCAGCACTTTCCCTAGCAGGCGCTGACGCGCCGGTTTAAGCGCGCGGTCGCGCCAGAGAAAAGTATTAAGAACCGTTTCGATGCCAGCGGTAACCAGTGGTGCGAAAGGCATAGCGTCCCTCCTGTCAGAACTTATAGCCGCGGTGTAGCGCGACAATACCTGCCGTCAGGTTGTAGTAGTCGACGCTTTCAAAACCCGCCTCCTGCATCATGCCTTTCAGGGTGTCCTGATCGGGATGCATGCGGATGGATTCCGCCAGATAGCGATAACTTTCCGCATCGTTTGCCACCAGCTCGCCGACTTTCGGCAACACGTGGAAGGAGTAAGCGTCGTAGGCTTTGCTCAGCGGTTCGAGAATCGGTTTAGAAAACTCCAGAACCAGCAGACGTCCGCCCGGTTTCAGCACGCGGTACATTGAACGCAGCGCTTTGTCTTTATCGGTAACGTTACGCAGGCCAAAGGAGATGGTGATGCAGTCAAAGGTGTTATCCGCAAACGGCAGCGCTTCAGCGTTGGCCTGAACATACTCGACGTTACCGACAATACCGATGTTGCGCAGTTTTTCGCGGCCCATTTTGAGCATCGAATCATTGATATCGGCGAGCATCACGCGACCGGTTTCACCCACCAGACGGGAAAACTTCGCCGTCAGGTCGCCGGTACCACCCGCTAAGTCCAGCACAGTTTGCCCGCGACGCACGCCGCTGCAGTCGATGGTGAAGCGCTTCCACAAGCGATGAATCCCGAACGACATTAAGTCGTTCATCACATCATATTTTGCAGCGACAGAATGGAATACATGCGCCACCATGTCCGCCTTCTGCTCTTTGGCTACCGTTTGAAAGCCAAAATGCGTTGTTTCTTGTGAATCCTCAACCATCTCTATGCCCGCTTACTTATCAAGAAAATGTTCAGCGAGTGTAACAGATTCAGGCCATTTCCCATACGTTTCAGCTTGGCCTGACGTGCTCGTTTGCGCTCGCTGCAGGGTCGGAATCGGCGCTAAACACATCTTCCCGCGGTGAATTTTCATCTTCCTCAAGGCGATATTCGTTATCCTGCGCCGTGGCCTGCTCGACTAAATCAGGATTAATCCCGCGCTTAACCTCGACCCCCAGGCCACGGAATGACTCGGCCTGCACCAGCAAGTTGCCGCGCCCGGAGGCAAGCTTTTTCATCGCCTGGCGATAGTTATCCTGCGCTTTATCAAGGCTTTGACCGATAGCCGACATATCGTCGACAAACAGCCGCATCTTGTCGTACAGACGCCCGGCGCGCTCGGCGATTTTTTGCGCGTTACGGCTTTGATGCTCATAGCGCCACAAGTTGGCGATGGTGCGCAACGCCACCAGCAAGGTTGTCGGGCTAACCAGCATAATATTGTTCTTCAGCGCCTCGCTGATAAGCTCAGGTTGGCGGTCGATAGCCAGCAGGAACGCAGGCTCAACGGGGATGAACATCAGCACATAGTCGAGCGAACGAAGTCCCGGCAGTTGTTGGTAATCTTTACGCCCCAGCAGGCGAATGTGGTTACGCACCGAGGCAATATGCTCCTGTAGCGCCGATTCGCGGGTGTAGTCGTCGTCAGCGTTGAAGTAGCGCTCATAGGCGACGAGGGTCATTTTGGCGTCGATAACCACGTCTTTGCCCTGCGGCAGACGCACGATAACATCCGGCTGCATCCGCGAGCGGTTATCGGTTTCGATGCTCACCTGAGTTTGATACTCATAGCCTTCGCGCAGGCCGGAGGCCTCCAGCACGCGGGTTAGCACCACTTCTCCCCAGTTGCCCTGAGTTTTGTTATCACCCTTCAGCGCTTTCGTCAGGTTCAGCGCCTCTTGCGCCATCTGTGCGTTCAGCTGTTGCAAATTGCGGATTTCGTGCGCCAGCGTGTGGCGCTCACGCGCCTCCTGGCCGAAGCTGTCCTGCACCTGGCGACGGAAGCCGTCGAGCTGTTCGCGCAGCGGCGTCAGCAGGCCATGCAGGCTCTGGCGATTTTGTTCATCAACCCGGCGGTTGCTGTGCTCAAATATGCGGTTCGCCAGGTTTTCAAACTGCTCGCTCAGGCGCTGCTCGCTGTTGACCATCTGGCGAATTTTATCTTCGGCGTGCAACTGCGTGGATTCCAGACGGGTGGTCACTTCACGCAGGTCGGCCTCCAGCGAGGTGTTGATATCACGCAGGCTGCGCAGCTCGTTGTTGAGAAGTTCGCACTCATCGCGCCAGTGCGATTCCTGCACCAGCTGCTGACGTGCGGCGCTAAGTTCAATATCCAGCTCGCGGCGCTCTTCAATGAGATCGGCACGGATTTGATCGGCGCGGGCTTTTGTCGCCAGCCAGCCAACGATTAACCCTGCCGCCAGCGCCACCACGGCGCTTATCACAATAGAGATATCCACAACGCCTCCCCGGCAACCACTTACGGCACAAAAATAGAATTGTGCTGTACAAACGTCCAGTTGAAAAGGATTTTCCTGCGAGGCGCTACGCAAAAAAAAGGCCGGAAGATCCGGCCCTGTGAGAAAAAGAGAAGAACTACAGCAGACGGCGCGCCGCTTCCACAACGATTTTCACCGCGTGGCTTTCGGTTTGCTTCATGGTTTCGGCGTTAGGGATCTCTTGCTGGGTACGGTTGACGATAACCCCTGCCACCATCCCGGCGCGCAGACCCTGGCTGGCGCACATGGTCAGCAGCGTAGCGGATTCCATTTCATAGTTCATGACGCCCATTGCCTGCCACTCTTCCATCGAGCCTTTGAAACGGCTCACGACGCGGCCGGAGAAGGTGTCGTAACGCTCCTGGCCTGGATAGAAGGTATCAGAGGAGGCAGTCACGCCGATATGCGTGGTCGCGCCGATTGATTTCGCCGCTTCCACCAGAGCGGTGGTACAGGCGAAGTCAGCAACGGCCGGGAACTCCATCGGCGCAAAGTGCAGGCTGGCGCCGTCCAGACGGACAGAACCGGTCGTCACCAGTACATCGCCAACATTGATATGTGGCTGAATCGCGCCGGTGGTACCGATACGCAGGAAGGTACGAACCCCCAGCTGTGCCAGCTCTTCCACGGCGATAGAGGTCGACGGGCCGCCGATACCGGTGGAGCAAACAATCACCGGTTTGCCGTCCAGCTCAGCGCGCCAGGAGGTAAATTCACGATGAGATGCCAGCTTAACCGGCTTATCCATCAGCGCGGCGATCTTTTCCACACGCTCCGGATCGCCAGGGACGATAGCCAGCGTAGCCCCTTGTAAATCGTTCTTAGTGAGGCCGAGATGAAAAACATCAGACTTGGACATAAAAAACTCCTCTGTGGGTCGAAGTATCAGCAGAAGCAAAAGGGTACTTTACAGAAGCCACTCGCTTATTTTTGTGATGATAGTCACCATGCATAATAATGATTGCATTTGTTTTTCAACAAATAGTGATTCACATCACATTAACAAGTTATATTCGCGGTCACAGAACAAAAGATAGCCGCTTTCAGGCACTGTGCTTTATTAACGTTCAGTCTAAGAGTCTATATTTATCGATGCGCTAATAAATAAGGGTACGGAGAATACCATGACCACCACCAAGCAACCCGGATTCGCACCTGCAGCCTCGCCGCACGCCTCTACCGCCGTCCATACGTCGGATGAGCACATTACCGCCGGAGAAACCTCGATCCCATCGCAGGGCGAGAATATGCCGGCCTATCACGCCCGCCCGAAAAACGCCGACGGCCCGCTGCCGATCGTTATCGTGGTGCAGGAAATTTTCGGCGTACATGAGCATATTCGCGATCTGTGCCGCCGCCTGGCGCAGGAAGGCTATCTGGCGATTGCGCCAGAACTCTACTTCCGCCAGGGCGATCCGAATGAGTACAACGATATCCCTACCCTGTTCAAAGAACTGGTCACTAAGGTGCCTGACGCACAGGTGCTGGCGGATCTCGACCACGTCGCCAGTTGGGCGGCACGCCACGGCGGCGATGCCCATCGTCTGCTGATCACCGGTTTCTGCTGGGGCGGTCGCATCACCTGGCTGTATGCCGCGCATAACCCGCAGTTGAAGGCAGGCGTCGCTTGGTATGGCAAACTGGTGGGAGAAAAATCGCTGAATTCGCCAAAACACCCGGTGGATATCGCTGTCGATCTCAACGCGCCGGTACTTGGCCTGTACGGCGCTAAAGACGCCAGCATTCCGCAGGATACCGTCGAGACCATGCGCCAGGCGCTGCGGGCGGCAAATGCGAACGCTGAGATCGTGGTCTATCCCGAGGCCGATCACGCCTTTAACGCCGACTATCGCGCCAGCTATCACGAAGAGTCAGCCAAAGACGGCTGGCAGCGGATGCTGGACTGGTTTGCTCAATATGGCGGTAAAAAAGGGTAACTCGCCTGATACATGAAAAGAGGAGGCCGTGGCCTCCTCTGTTGTTTTCCGCGTATCTATCAGGCTGATTCGCGCAGATTCTGCGCCGCTTGCACCATGTTAGCCAGCGCGGCGCGGGTTTCCGGCCAGCCACGAGTTTTCAGGCCGCAGTCCGGGTTAACCCACAAGCGCTCCGCCGGAATACGCTGCGCGGCCTTCTCCAGCAACCCTTCAATCCACTCCACGCTCGGTACGTTTGGCGAGTGAATATCATAAACGCCCGGGCCGATTTCGTTCGGATATTCGAACTCTTCGAACGACTCCAGCAGTTCCATGTCAGAGCGCGAGGTTTCAATGGTGATGACGTCGGCATCCAGCGCGGCGATAGAATCCATGATGTCATTGAACTCGCAATAACACATGTGGGTATGAATCTGGGTGTCATCCTTAGCAACCGCGGCGTTGATGCGGAAAGCTTCGACGCCCCACTGTAGATAAGCATCCCAATCACTGCGCTTCAGCGGCAGACCTTCGCGCAGTGCCGGTTCATCAATCTGGATAATACCGATACCGGCCGCCTCCAGATCCGCCACTTCATCGCGCAGCGCCAGCGCAATCTGCTTCGCGATGGTTTCACGACTGACATCTTCGCGCGGGAAGGACCAGCACAGAATGGTCACCGGACCGGTCAACATGCCTTTGACCGGCTTGTCGGTAAGAGACTGCGCGTACTTCGCCCACTCGACGGTGATCGCTTGCGGACGGCTGACATCGCCGATAACCACCGGCGGCTTCACGCAGCGAGAGCCATAGCTTTGCACCCAACCGTTTTGCGTGAAGATGAAACCGTCCAGATGCTCACCGAAATACTCCACCATGTCGTTTCGCTCGGCTTCTCCGTGCACCAGCACGTCTAAACCCAGACGTTCTTGTTCGACGATCGCCTGCTTAATATGTTCGGCAATACCCGTCCGATAATGGCTGGCGTCAAGATTGCCCTTTTTGAAGTCCAGACGTAGGGTACGAATTTCGGTTGTCTGCGGGAATGAACCGATCGTCGTCGTCGGCCATGCTGGCAGGTTAAAGCGCCTGCGCTGCGCCTGTGCGCGCTCGGCATAAGGACTGGCGCGCTGGCTGTCCTGAGCAGTGATTGCCGCCAGCCGTTTTTCCACTGCCGCGTTGTGTACGCGAGTCGAATGGCGACGAGCCTGGATTGGCGCGCTCCACGCCTCGATCGCCGTCGTATTACCGCTGTTCAGCGCATCGCGCAGCAGCGCCAGTTCGCCGCACTTCTGCAGGGCGAAAGCAAACCAACTTTTTACTTCGGCATCAAGACGGGTCTCTACGCTCAGATCGATCGGGCTATGCAGTAAGGAGCAGGAAGAGGCGACCCATAATTCGCGTTGACCGACAATCGCCTTAATTTGCGCATATTTTTCCGTGAGATCGGCGCGCCAGACGTTACGACCGTTGATCAGCCCGGCGGATAACAGCCAGTCGGCCGGCAGGCGTTTATGTAGTTCAGCAACATCATCTTTGCCATGCACCAGATCGACGTGAAGCCCCTGTACCGGCAGCGCGGTGATAATATCAAGGTTGTCGGCGATCCCTTCAAAATAGGTAGTCAGCAGTAGTTTTACCTGCCCCTGCAGGGCCTCATAAGCCGGTTTAAAGGCATCCAACCATGCTTGCGGCAGCTCCAGTACCAGCGCCGGTTCATCAATCTGCACCCACTCAATGCCGCGTTTCGCCAGCTCGCCCAGTACCTGCTGGTAAACCGGAAGGATATCGTTCAGCAGGCTTAAACGGTCAAACTGTTCGCCTTTTACTTTGCCCAGCCACAGATACGTTACCGGCCCCAGCAGTACAGGCTTAATCTTGTGGCCCAGCGCCAGCGCTTCGTCCACTTCATCCAGCAGTTGGGTCCAGCTCAGCTTGAACTGCTGGCCCTGGACAAATTCCGGCACCATGTAGTGATAGTTGGTATTGAACCACTTGGTCATTTCCGCGGCGGCAGCGGGTTCGCCGGTCGGCGCGCGACCGCGACCAATACGGAACAGAGTATCGATATCGACGGTGCCGTCTTTGTTCTGATGACGAGCCGGCACGTTGCCCAACAGCAGGCTGGTGGTCAGAACATGGTCGTACCAGGCAAAATCGCCCACCGGCAACAGATCAATGCCCGCCTGTTTCTGCTGCTCCCAGTGACGAGCGCGCAGTTCGCGACCTACCGCCAGCAGATCTTCACGCGTGGCCTTGCCCGCCCAGTAGCTCTCTTGCGCTTTTTTCAGCTCGCGGCGAAGGCCAACGCGAGGAAAACCGAGGGTGTGATTGAGGATTGTCATGTTATGCCCCTTATGGAATTTTTTGCATTTAGCCATCCAGATGTTTACACATCCATAATGTAAAGGTACTGTATATTCCTCAAGCGCAAATTATTCATGCCGAAGTGAAGGACATTCATGATCGAGATTAAGCACCTGAAAACGCTACAGGCGTTGCGGAACAGCGGTTCGCTGGCGGGCGCGGCGGCAGCCCTGCACCAAACCCAGTCGGCCCTGTCCCACCAGTTTAGCGATCTGGAACAGCGCCTTGGTTTCCGTTTGTTTGTGCGTAAAAGCCAGCCGCTACGCTTCACGCCGCAAGGAGAAATTCTGCTGCAGTTGGCCAATCAGGTACTGCCGCAGATCGCTCGCGCGCTACAGGATTGCAATGAACCACAGCAAACCCGTCTGCGGCTGGCGATTGAGTGCCATAGCTGTATTCAATGGCTCACCCCGGCGCTGGAAAGCTTCCGCGCCCGCTGGCCGCTGGTGGAAGTTGATTTTCAGTCCGGCGTCACTTTTGACCCGCAGCCAGCCCTGCAGCAGGGTGAACTCGATCTGGTGATGACCTCAGATATTTTGCCGCGTAGCGGCCTGCACTATTCACCGATGTTTGATTATGAAGTTCGTCTGGTGTTAGCTCCGGAACATCCGCTGGCGGCGAAAACGCGCATCTCCCCGGAGGATCTGGCTGCGGAAACGTTACTGATTTACCCGGTACAGCGCGGGCGACTGGATATCTGGCGCCACTTCCTGCAACCGGCGGGGATCAGCCCACAGTTGAAAAGTGTCGATAACACGCTGCTGTTGATTCAGATGGTTGCCGCACGAATGGGTATTGCCGCCCTGCCGCACTGGGTGGTGGAAAGTTTTGAACGCCAGGGTTTGATTGTCACCAAAACCCTGGGAGAAGGACTGTGGAGCCGGCTGTATGCTGCAGTGCGCGATGGCGAGCAACGCCAGCCGGTAACAGAAGCGTTTATTCGCTCAGCGCGGAACCACGCTTGCGATCATCTGCCGTTTGTACGGAGTGCGGAGCGACCCAGCGGCGATGGACCCATAGCGAAGCCAGGATTACCAGTGCGCCAATGATAAAGCTTGGCCAGTGAGGCTGCTCCTGCCAGATAGCGAGATTAACCAACAGCCCGGCGGGGACGTGAACGTTATTCATGATCCCCAACGTACCGGCATCCACCTGCGTCGCGCCGTAGTTCCACATGAAATAACCCAATCCGGATGCGACCACGCCAAGCCAGACCAGGATTCCCCACTGCAGGCCGGTAGTCGGTAGCCTCTGCGGATTGCCCAGCATAAACCACGCCGCTACCGCCACAATAAAGGCGCCGGCATAGAACCAGGCAAAAGCATTGTGTTGCGGCATCGGGCGGACTTCCATCAAACGCTTGTAGCCCACCATGCCGATGGCGAAGCAGATATTCGACAACTGCACCAGCAATAGCCCGGTCCAGAAATGATCGCTGACTTTGTCATAGCGGATGATCGCCGCCCCTAACACCGCCAGCGCCGCGCTAAGCAGATAGCCCCAGCGCAGCTTACGACCGCTGAGCAGATCGTAAATCAGGGTGATATACAGCGGGGTAAAGACCGTAAACAACAGAAATTCCGAGACCGTCAGATAAAGATAGGCGCGGAAAGCCAGCAAATACATGATGCCAAGCTGCATCGCCCCCACTAGCATATAGAGTACGATGGTGCGCGGAGACTGGCCGCGCGTACGCAGGAAAGGCAAAAACACCAGCGCTGCCAGGCCCACGCGCATCAGCACGGAAAAATAGCTATCGACGCTACCGGCAAGGTATTCGCCAATCAGGCTAAAAGAAAAGGCCCACAGGATAGTGGTGATAATTAATAGCGCCACAATGGTCGTCTCATTGAATAAAGAACAGGCATTGTAGCGGAGAGAGAGGTTGACGACTGGCCAGTTATTAGCCAGTCGTCAATCTTTATCAATCGAGGTACAGCTTGCGTAGGTAATGCGGTACGGCATCATCGGCGTTGCTGCCGATCACTTCCAGCTCAGGATGCAAATCCTTCAACCGCTGATGGGCGTTCGCCATGATGCAGCCTTTACCGGCCATCGACAGCATCTCGGCATCGTTCATGCCGTCGCCAAAGGCGATACACTCTTTGAGGCTGTAGCCGAGCATTTTCGCGACGGCCTCCAGCGCATGCCCCTTCGAAACACCGCCAGCCATCACTTCAAGACAAGTTAGTGTGGAGAAACTCACATTCACGCGGTCGCCCCAGCGCGCGTTGATAGCCTGCTCAAGCGGCAGCAGATGTTCATGATCTTCACAAGTGAAGAAAACTTTGCTGATGCCATCCGCATCCAGCTCGCCCGGTTCATAAAGCTTGTAGTTGAACACCGCCTCTTTGAAGAAGCGCATCTCTTCCGGGCGATGGCGATTCATAAACCATTCATCTTCACGATAGACGTTGGTCACAATCTTCACATCGTTACGCACCATCTCAAACAGATCGCTGGCGATATCGCGGTCGAGGTTATGAGCGAAGATTTGTTTACCTTCGCTATCGTGTACCCGCGCGCCGTTAGAGGTGATCATGTACGACTTAATGCCGAGATTATCGCGGATCTGCCCCACATCGATGTAGTGGCGGCCAGTGGCGAAAACGAAATTTATCCCGCGCGCGGTGAGTAGCTTCAGCGTCTCTTTGGCATAGGGGGTGAGGAAATGGTCGGGGGAAAGCAGCGTGCCATCTAAATCAGACGCAACAACCTGGTACATAAAAAATTTAACCTCTAAGCAGGGCGACGAGATCTATCGTCGGATTAAGTATGTCGATTGAAAAAATCGACGATGGCATTTAGCGCGACTGAGCGCATAGCGTCCTTTTCAAAAAGGATCTCGTGATATGCCCCTTCAATAACGAGCGGCTTATCGCCTTCACAAGGGTGCCCGGCAGCGGAACGGAGTTCACAATAGCGGTCGTGCATCAGGTTATCGACCACCTTTTCATCCTCGGCCTGAATCAATAACGTCGGAGTCGTATCTTTCTCGACGCCAGACAATATCTCTTCGCCGGCCAGAATACCTTCGCGCACCCAGTGATAGGTCGGCCCGCCGACGCGCAACCGCGGATCGTCGGCATAAAAACGCAGGTTGCGACGATAGCGTTGGCGACTGTGAGTCAACACATTGAGCGAAAACGGCAGCGCCCGCCAGCGGCCCGTACCGATGGCATACTCTTCACGAATACGCTGATGGCCCTCAGCCCAGTCGAGAATATGGCGCACCATCCAGTCCGGCAGGCGCATGATGATGCCAAACATTGGCGCGCATAAGGCAATGGCGTCGCAATGCTGCCGGTGACGCTGCAAGAACAGCGTGGCAATGGCGCCGCCCATCGAGTGGGCGAGAATAAAACGTTTACGCCAGTGGCCGGGAACCACTTCCTGCTGCCAGAGCGCAGCCAGATCGTCAACATAATCGCTAAAGCGCACAACATGACCGCGGTGGGTATCAGACAGTAACCTACCGGAGCGCCCCTGGCCGCGATGATCGATAATCATCACGTCAAAGCCGCTGTGGAAGAGATCGTAGGCTAGTTCGGCATACTTCACGTAGCTTTCGATGCGGCCGGGGCAAATGACCACCAGCCGGTCGTTATTTGCGGCACAAAAGCGCACAAAGCGTACCGGAACCTTATCGACGCCCGTAAATTCAGCTTCTTCCCGCTGATGCCAGAAATCCGTCAGCGGCCCCATGGTAAAGGCCGCAAACGCGTTTTCTCGTGTGTCCCAGTCCTTTTGCTGCCCAAACATCGGGTTTACACCCCTGTTAACCGCTGAAAATCGTTTTTTTGTCGCACATCACACAATGCTGATGCAATAGCGTATTGTGGCATAAAAATAGACAATCAGGGAGATTCTCATGACCTTCGAGTGGTGGTTCGCTTATCTGCTGACATCAATCATTCTCAGCCTGTCGCCGGGTTCCGGCGCGATCAATACCATGACCACATCCATCAACCACGGCTATCGCGGCGCGGCGGCCTCTATTGCCGGCCTGCAAACCGGATTGGCCATTCATATCGTGCTGGTCGGCGTCGGTCTGGGCACGCTCTTCTCCCGCTCGGTACTGGCATTCGAAGTGTTGAAATGGGCGGGCGCGGCCTATCTTATCTGGCTGGGGATCCAGCAGTGGCGGGCGGCGGGTTCAATTGACCTGAATACGCTGGCGCGAACTCAAAGCCGCGGTAAGCTCTATAAACGCGCGGTGTTCGTCAATCTGACCAACCCAAAAAGTATCGTCTTCCTCGCCGCGCTGTTTCCCCAGTTCATCGTCCCGCATCAGCCGCAGGTGATGCAGTACCTGGTACTCGGCGTCACCACCATTGTGGTCGATATCATTGTGATGATCGGTTACGCGACGCTGGCGCAGCGCATTGCGGCCTGGATTAAAGGTCCGAAGCAGATGAAGGCGCTGAATAAAGTGTTTGGCTCGCTGTTTATGCTGGTGGGGGCGCTGCTCGCTTCCGCCCGTCACGCCTAAAACTGGAATGGCGCTCGCATAGCGCGAGGCCACTTGCGGCCGGAGTCGTATTATCACGCGTGCTGGCGCGCAAAGATGAAAGAGACTTTATCCGCGCGCTGTCGGCCCCGCCTTTTCAGTGCCAGAATGCGGCCATTGGGTTTATTCACGGATGAACGAAATGGCGGAAACGGCAACCCCACATGATGCAGTCTTTAAGACCTTTCTGTCGCGGGTCGAAACGGCGCGCGATTTTATCGAGATCCACCTTCCACCGGCGTTAATTCAGGTTTGTAAACTGGATACGCTGCGCCTGGAATCCGGGAGTTTTCTGGAAGATGACCTGCGGCCCTACTACAGCGATATTCTTTATTCGCTGGAGACAAACCGCGGCCCGGGGTATATCCATGTTCTGATAGAACACCAGAGTTCACCTGATAAACTGATGGCGTTTCGTCTGATGCGCTACGCCATCGCCGCCATGCAGAGGCATCTGGAGAATGGTCATAAAACGTTACCGCTGGTAATTCCCATTCTCTTTTATCAAGGACGTCGCAGCCCCTATCCCTGGTCGCTGAACTGGCTGGATAATTTTGACGACTCGATGCTTGCCCATCAGCTCTATTCAGGTGCATTTCCGCTGGTCGATATTACGGTGATCCCTGATGACGAAATTATGCGCCACCGCAGTATGGCGGCGCTTACGCTGGTACAAAAACATATTCGCCAGCGCGATATGGCACAGCTGCTTGACAAGTTGACCCACCTCTTAATGTTGGAGCAGATGAGCGGACAACAAATCGCCGTGCTGATAAAATATATGGCTCAGGCGGGGGAAGCACAGGATATTCGGGCGCTATTTTATGGGCTGGCACAGCGTGTGCCGCAGCATGGAGGAATGCTAATGACTCTGGCAGAAACGTGGCTCGCAGAAGGCAGAGAGAAAGGTATCAAAGAAGGCATTAAAGAAGGCATCAAAGAAGGAAAACGACAGGCCCTTTTACAGGTCGCCGCAGCGATGCTCAATCGCGGCTTGGATGACGATGCTATCCTGGAAATGACCGGTTTGACCAGGGATGAACTACAGCGCCTTCGTCACTAATGTCTGCCCCACCCGGCAACAAACCGGGTGGATAATCGCATGACGAGTTAGCGCGAAATGATCAGATGAATGCCGAAACCGGCAAACAGGGTTCCTGCGATGCCGTCTATCCACTTTGCCATCCGCTGATAGCCGCGGCGCATTTTCGGCAGTGCGAAGAGGCTGGCTACGATGGTGAACCACGCCAGAGTTTCAAGGACGATCAGCAGGAAAATCCCCCAACGCGCCCCGGCGCCAATGTTATCGCCAACGAACAGTGAAAAGACCGAACCGAAGTAGATAATCGCTTTCGGGTTGGCGAGATTGGTCAGCAGGCCCTTCAGGAAACTGCGCCCGCTACGCGCCAGCTCAACCTGCGGTTCCGCTGCCGCTACGTCGGTTTTCTTCAACGCGCCGCGCAGCATTTGATAGCCCATCCAGCACAGATACAGCCCACCGCCGACCATAATCAACGTATGCAGCCAGGCCATTTTCTCGATAATCAGATGCAAGCCGAGCAGCGCTACGCCCGCCCAGACCATTACGCCGCCGGTGATTCCCAACACACCCATCATCGCCTCTTTGCGCGAGCGGCTCACCGCGGTTTGCGAAACAAAGAAAAAATCCGGCCCCGGACTCATTAGCGCAATGATATGCACCAGCGCCACGGTGAGAAAAAGCATCAACATGTTTAACTCGCAGGGAAATAGTGAAGAAGGAAACTATTCTGGCACCTTTTCCCGCGGCTGACTACTCATCATCACCATCGACATGAGCACGTATCAGCGCCATGAATTCTTTACCGAAGCGCTCAAGCTTGCGGGTCCCCACGCCGTTGACGCTGAGCATTTCCCCGGCGGTGAGCGGCGACTGTTCGGCCATCTCAATAAGCGTCGCGTCGTTAAAGACGACATAGGGCGGGATATTCTCCTCGTCGGCGATCGCTTTACGTAATTTACGCAGCTTGGCGAACAGCTTGCGGTCATAATTGCCGCCGAAGGATTTCTGCATCGCTTTCGGTTTTAGCGCCACGATACGCGGCACGGCGAGCTGCAGCGGGACTTCACCGCGCAGTACCGGACGCGCGGCCTCGGTGAGCTGCAGTGCGGAGTGCTGGGCAATATTTTGCGTAACCAGTCCGAGGTGAATTAACTGACGAATCACGCTCACCCAATGCTCGTGGCTCTGCTCGCGACCAATACCGTACACCGGCAGTTTATCGTGGTTCAGGTCACGGATACGCTGATTGTTGGCGCCGCGGAGTACTTCAACCACATAGCCCATCCCGAAGCGCTGATTCACCCGATAAATAGTTGAAAGCGCCTTACGCGCGTCCATTAAGCCATCGTACTGCTTTGGCGGATCAAGACAGATATCACAGTTGCCGCACGGCTCCTGACGCCCTTCGCCAAAATAGTTCAGCAGCACCAGACGGCGACAGGTCTGCGCTTCGGCAAAGGCGCCCATCGCATTCAGCTTATGACGTTCAATATCCTGCAGCGGCCCGGCGGGCTTCTCCTCCAGGCAGCGGCGCAGCCACGCCATATCCGCCGGATCGTAAAACAGCATCGCTTCCGCCGGCAGCCCGTCACGCCCGGCGCGGCCGGTTTCCTGATAATAGGATTCAATGTTGCGCGGGATATCAAAGTGCACCACAAAACGGACGTTCGGCTTGTTAATGCCCATACCGAAGGCCACCGTCGCCACCACGATCTGCAGATCGTCGCGCTGGAATTTCTCCTGCACGTCGGCACGAATATCATTTTCCAGACCAGCATGGTAGGCCGCCGCGCTGATGCCACGGCTTTGCAGCCTGGCGGCGGTGTCTTCAACTTTAGAACGGCTGTTACAGTAGATAATCCCTGATTTACCGCGCTGATCCTGGACGTAACGCATCAGCTGATCGAGGGGCTTAAATTTCTCCATCAGCATATAGCGGATATTGGGGCGATCGAAGCTACTGACCTGAATCAGCGGATCGTTGAGCCCCAGCAGGCGAACAATATCGCGGCGGGTGGTGTCATCCGCGGTGGCGGTGAGCGCCATAAACGGAATATGCGGCATCCGCTGGCGCAGCTGGCCCAACGCGGCATATTCCGGGCGGAAATCATGGCCCCACTGCGAGATACAGTGCGCCTCATCTACCGCCAGCATCGCTAAGTTCCAGTGGCTCAGATGCTCGAGAAAGTTGTCCAGCATCAGGCGTTCCGGCGCGATATACAGCAGACGAATCTGCCCGCTGCGGCAGCCCGCCATCACTTCTTGCTGCTGCTCGCGGCTTTGCGTTGAATTAAGACAGGCCGCGGCGACGCCGTTCGCCAGCAGCTGATCGACCTGGTCTTTCATCAGCGAAATCAGCGGCGACACGACAACCGTCAGGCCGCCGAGGACCAATGCAGGTACCTGGTAGCACAGCGACTTACCGCCGCCGGTCGGCATCACTACAAGGCAATCGCGGCCTTCCAGCGCCGTGGCGATGATCGATTCCTGGCCCGGGCGGAACTGCTGGTAGCCGAAGGTCTCTTGTAAAACCTGCTTAGCCAGCGATTCCTGGTTTAATACTTCCGCCTGTGCCACGTTGACCCCATTCGCCTGAAAAGAAAACAGGCGCTATTTTCAGCGCCTGCGAGCCAGAGTGCAACGATTAAAACAGATCGTTGAGCATCACGCCGACGCCGACGCGCGTCTGATTGAAGTTATAGTCGATGAGCGACTCGCCATAACCGCTGTACACCTGAGTATAGGCGCGCACGTGCTTGGTAATAGGGTAACTGACCCCGATTTCCGCGCCGCCGTAGCCGGTATTCCAGTTATATTGCCCCTGAGCGCTAAAAATAGCCTCCCCCAGTTGGTAGCCAATCTTCAGGCGGTAGTAACCCATGTATTTGGTGATATCGGGGTTATCATCGGTACTGCCGACCACATACCACGGCTTCACTTCAACCAGCCAATTACCGTTTTGCGCCATCAGGCGAGTATACAGGCGGTTCCAGCTACGTGACGTTGGATCGGAACGGCCGTTAGAGTCGTGGTTATAGCCGACTTCGATATCGCGCAAGGTCCAGCCGGCAAACTCATAATCCGTCGCGAAGCCAAGGAAGAGCTGAGGCTCGTAGTTGGTTTCGCGAAACGGCGCCGAGCCTTTACTGTTAGAGAGCTGCCACCAGGATTTTTGCGTATAGGAAGCGCCAAGCAGCGAATTATCGCCGAGAATACCGCGCCATAACGGGAACGCCAGGCTGAGCTGGAACTTCACCTCATCCTTACGCGCGTCATCGGCCCAGTCGTAACTACGAATTGCCTCTTTATTGAGATCGCTGGTCCATGTATAGAGCAGATAGTTGCTCTCATAAGGATAAAGCAGGAACGGATTATCATGATCCTGCAGCAGGTTGGCGATAATACTGCCCCGTACCGCGGGTTTGTCATGAACGGTTTGTTCAATCGGCGCGTCCTGCGCCAGAACGCCTGCTGGTAACGCGCTAAGCGCCAGCAGCCAGGCTAAAGAGATACGCATTACTGTTCTCCTGAAGAATGGTTCTTATTAATGTTTTGTCCTGCTGCCATTCTACCTATTTATCCACCTCCCGCTGCGTTATCGCCTCCGAAAGTGGAAATCAATATTTTTGAAGCATAAAATCAACATTTAATTAACGAATGGACCTCTGCTATGTCTGAACTGACCGCCGCCGCCGCGCTAAAGCTGGTGGGCGAGATTTTTGTTTATCATATGCCTTTTAACCGTGCCCTTGGGCTGGAACTGGAACGGTATGAAAAAGAGTTTGCCCAGCTCAGCTTTAATAATCAGCCGATGATGGTTGGCAACTGGGCGCAGAGTATTCTGCACGGCGGCGTTATTGCGTCTGCGCTGGATGTCGCCGCGGGGTTGGTCTGCGTCGGCAGCACCCTGACTCGCCATGACACCATCAACGAAGAAGAGCTGCGCCAGCGCCTCTCGCGGATGGGAACTATCGATTTGCGCGTCGATTATTTACGCCCTGGCCGCGGCGAACGCTTCACCGCGACCAGCAGCCTGCTGCGTGCCGGAAACAAAGTCGCCGTGGCTCGCGTCGAGCTGCATAACGAAGAGCAGGTTTATATCGCCAGCGCCACGGCCACCTATATGGTGGGTTGATTGCCGCAGATCGAGTAACATCACTCTCTTTGGCAATGGATTCTACCAATGGACGCAAAACAAACGCGGCTGGGCGTTATGCTGGCGCTGGCCGCCTATTTTATCTGGGGTATCGCGCCGGCGTACTTCAAACTTATTTACTACGTTCCCGCCGATGAAATCCTGACGCATCGCGTGATCTGGTCTTTCTTTTTCATGGTGGCGCTCATCAGCGTCAGCCGCCAGTGGCCGCAGGTAAAAAAACTGCTAAAAACCCCGCGCAAGATCTTCCTGCTCGCGCTCTCTGCAGTGCTGGTCGGCGGCAACTGGCTGCTCTTTATCTGGGCGGTCAATAACCACCATATGCTGGAAGCAAGCCTCGGCTACTTTATTAACCCGCTGGTTAATATCGTGCTCGGGATGATTTTCCTCGGCGAGCGCTTCCGCCGCATGCAGTGGCTGGCGGTTGTGCTGGCTGCCTGTGGCGTGCTGGTGCAACTATGGACCTTCGGTTCGCTGCCGATCATCGGTCTGGGGCTAGCCTTCAGCTTTGCCTTCTACGGACTGGTACGTAAGAAAATCGCCGTCGATGCGCAGACCGGCATGTTGGTGGAAACGCTATGGCTGCTGCCAGTGGCGGCGATCTGGCTTTTCGGCATCACCGATAGCCCAACCAGCCATATGGGAGACAACCCCTGGTCGCTCAATTTGCTGCTGATGGCCGCGGGCGTGGTAACTACCATCCCCCTGCTGTGCTTTACCGGTGCGGCGACCCGCCTGCGCCTGTCAACGTTGGGCTTTTTCCAGTACATTGGCCCGACGCTGATGTTCCTGCTGGCGGTAACGTTCTACGGTGAAGTGCCGGGCACGGATAAGATGGTAACCTTCGCCTTTATCTGGGTGGCGCTGGCGATATTCGTGATGGATGCGGTATATACGCAAAGACGGGGGCGTCGGGGATAGGATATTACCCGATGTCGGCTACGCCTTATCCGGCCTACAAAAGCACAACACGTAGGCCCGGATAAGCGAAGCGCATCCGGCACAACAACTACAGCCAGTTTTTACGCTTGAAGTAGAGATACGGCGCCAGGCCGGCCAACATCATAAACACGATGGCTCCCGGATAACCAAAGCTCCAGTGGAGTTCCGGCATAAACTCAAAGTTCATCCCGTAGCTGGACGCCACCAGCGTCGGCGGCAGGAACACGACCGAAACCACCGAGAAGATCTTGATAATGCGGTTCTGCTCGATGTTGATAAAGCCCATCGCCGCCTGCATCAGGAAGTTCACCTTCTGGAACAGCGATTCGTTGTGCGGCAGCAGGGATTCGATATCTCGCAGGATCTCTCGCGCCTGTTCCAGCTGGCCTGCCGGCAGGCGCGCCTTGCGCACGAGGAAGTTTAGCGCGCGCTGGGTATCCATCAGACAGAGGCGAACCTTCCAGCCGATATCTTCCAGTTCCGCCAGCGTCGACAGCGCTTCGTCGTACTCGTCGCCCTGGTGGCCTTCCATAATCACGCGGCTCAGCTTTTCCAGGTCGCTGTAGATGTTTTCTATCTCATCCGCCAGCTGTTCGATTTTGGTCTCGAACAGATCTAACAGCAGCTCATAGGCGTTGCCGTCGACCAGCGTCTGGTTACGCACGCGCATGCGGTACAGGCGAAAAGCGGGCAGTTCACGCTCGCGCAATGTAAACAGGCGGCCTTCGCGGATGGTAAACGCCACGGTTGAGTTACCGGCGTGATCGTCGGCATCTTCGAAAAAGAAAAAGGAGTGGATGTGTAAACCATCTTCGTCTTCAAAGAAACGCGCTGACGCTTCGATGTCTTCCAGTTCCGGGCGCGTCGCCAGGTTCTGGCCTAACTCCGTTTGCACACGGCTACGTTCGTCATCGTCTGGCTCGACCAGATCGACCCACACCGAGCTGGCGAGATGCTTGATCTCATCGGCCTCAAGGCGCGTTAAACGATTATTTTCCAGTTGAAATGCGCTCAGCATGACCGGGACTCCCAATACAAAAAATTTATCGGACAGTTCGATGGGCACACAGAAACTATTTGGGTTTCAGACCATTAAGCCTGACTCAGAGCGACGGGGATAGGACGAGTCGCCGACAACCGCTAAGGCTATCGGCATAAGGGGATAGCCTTAGGAGTTGTTCCTGAATGACAGGAAGTTGAGCCAGCATCTACTGGGTGTGTCCAAGGCGAATGTCCTCTTAGCGTAATCGTGCGCGCATGTTACGCCAGCGCCAAAACGGCGTCAACACGCAAGGGAACGCTAAAGAGCAAATCCTGCCCTTTAGCATATAAGGCTAGCAGATTATTACAAAAAAATTATATTTTTCTTAAAGTTACACCGTTTCCAGCCGGGCATAGGCGGCAACCAGCCATTTAATTCCCTGCCCCTGGAATGCCACCTGCAGCCGGCTATGTTCACCGCTGCCCTCAAGGTTTACGATGGTGCCTTCGCCGAACTTCGGATGCCGGACCCGCTGGCCCAGCTTATAGCCGGTATCGTTCTCCGCCACCGGAGTACCGAGGCGCTGATGGTTAACCGGGCGGCTCACCGTAGCCCGCAGCCGCACCTCTTCCACGCACTCTTCCGGCAGCTCGCCGATAAAGCGCGATGGGCGATGGTAAACCTCTTTGCCGTACAAACGACGGGTTTCGGCGTAGGTCAGCGTCAGTTTCTGCATCGCGCGCGTCACGCCGACGTAGGCCAGACGACGCTCTTCCTCCAGACGACCGCCCTCATCAAGCGCCATCTGGCTCGGGAACATCCCCTCTTCAACGCCGACGATAAACACCTGCGGGAACTCCAGCCCTTTTGCCGAGTGCAGAGTCATCAGCTGTACCGCATCCTGCCAGGTATCCGCCTGCCCTTCGCCGGCTTCCAGCGCGGCGTGGGAGAGGAACGCCTGTAGCGGCATCAGATCTTCATCTTCTTCGTTGTAGCTGAACTGGCGCGTCGCCGTCACCAGTTCCTCTAAGTTTTCGATACGGGTCTGGCCCTTCTCGCCTTTTTCCTGCTCGTACATCATACGCAGGCCGGAATCTTTAATGACCCGGTCAGTCTGGACATGCAGCGGCATATCGGCAGTTTCCTGCGCCAGCGCGTCGATAAGCTCCATAAAGCGCTGCAGAGCGCTGGCCGCGCGGCCTGCCAGCACTTTCTCTTTGAGCAGCTCGCGGCAGGCCTGCCACAGCGTCAGCTGACGATCGCGCGAGGTCTGGCGCACCACATCCAGGGTACGATCGCCGATGCCGCGGGTAGGCGTATTGACCACGCGCTCAAACGCCGCGTCATCGTTGCGGTTGGCAATCAGGCGCAGATAAGAGAGCGCATCTTTGATTTCCTGACGTTCGAAGAAGCGCATGCCGCCGTAGATACGGTAAGGCATGCTGGCCTGTAGCAGCGCCTCTTCCAGCACGCGCGACTGGGCGTTGCTACGATAGAGAATGGCGCACTGCTCCAGCGCTCCGCCGTTCTCCTGCCAGGTTTTAATTCGGTTAACCACGAAACGCGCTTCATCGAGATCGTTGAAGGCGCAGTACAGCGAAATGGGCTCGCCGTCGGCGCCGTCGGTCCACAGTTTTTTGCCCAACCGCCCGTTGTTGTTTTCAATCAGGGCGTTGGCGGCGCTGAGAATATTGCTGGTCGAACGATAGTTCTGCTCCAGACGAATAGTTTCCGCCCCCGGGAAGTCATTCAGGAAGCGCTGAATGTTTTCAACCTGCGCGCCGCGCCAGCCGTAAATCGACTGGTCATCATCGCCGACAATCATCACTTTGCCGGTATCGCCCGCCAGCAGGCGGATCCAGGCATATTGAATGTTATTGGTGTCCTGGAATTCGTCGACGAGAATATTGGTGAAGCGCTCGCGGTAGTGCTGCAGGATGTGCGGTTTGTTCAGCCACAGCTCGTGCGCGCGCAGCAGCAGCTCGGCGAAGTCCACCAGCCCGGCGCGATCGCAGGCTTCCTGATAGGCCTGATACACCTTCTGCCATGTCTGTTCGACCGGGTTGCCGTAGCTCTGAATATGGTGCGGGCGCAGCCCTTCATCTTTTTGGCTGTTGATGTACCACATCGCCTGACGCGGCGGCCATTGCTTCTCATCCAGGTTCATCGCCTTAATCAGGCGCTTCAGCAGGCGCAGCTGGTCTTCGCTATCGAGGATTTGGAAATCCTGCGGCAGGTTGGCATCCAGATGATGGGCGCGTAGCAGGCGATGGGCCAGGCCATGGAAGGTGCCGACCCACATACCGCCCTGGGTGGTGCCCATCAGTTGGCCGATACGGTGGCGCATCTCCGCCGCCGCTTTGTTGGTAAAGGTCACCGCCATAATGGAATACGGCGAGCAGTTCTCCACGCTCAGCAGCCAGGCGATACGGTGCACCAGTACGCGCGTCTTACCACTGCCCGCCCCTGCCAGAACCAGCATATTGGTGCGCGAGGCCGCTACGGCTTCACGCTGTTTGTCATTAAGGCTGTCGAGCAGGTAAGAAACGTCCATTGGCACCGCCGGAAGAGAAGGGGTTCCACGAACCCCTGTTAATATATACAGAGTTACTGGTGATTATATCAGCGAGGTCAGAGATGCCAACCGTGAAATTTCAATATGCGGCAGCAGGCGGCTATCGGCGGTTTTCATCAACGACGCGTCCTGCGGCTTGATCCAGCAGGCCTGCATTCCACAGCGAATAGCGCCAGCCACGTCGGTGGTCAGATCATCGCCGACGTGCAGAATCTGCCCGAGGGGTAAATCCAGGCGCTCCGCCGCCAGATGGTACATATCGGCAAACGGCTTGGAGCGACCATCCGGGCCCGCGCGCAGCACGAAACGGAAATAGTCATTCAGCCCGAACAGTTCTGGCTGGGCGTTACCGTTGGTGATAGCCACCAGCGGCCATTTCTGCGCCAGCTTCGCCAGCGTATCGTGCGTCTCCTGCGGCACGTCGACGCGACTGCGCCAGTGGGCGAAGTTTTCCATCGCCGCATCGGCGCCGGCTTTCGCCTCGGCGGCGGAGAGCCCGGCATTACGCATCCCTAACTCCAGCGCGCGGTGGCGCCAGACGGTGACATCGTGATAAATCTCAGGTTCTGAGGACAATAGCGTTTGTCGCAGTTGATTAAGCGCATGGGCATCAAACTGGCTCAGCGCCGGATGGTAATTGCGCACAAACGTCAGCGATTCCTGCATCGTCCGGTCAATCACCGGGCGGTTATCATAAAGGGTGTCATCCAGGTCGAACGTCAGCGCGGAGATCGGGCCCAGAGGTCGGTAAAAACGCATTATTTCCCCCGTTTAGCGCGCGGATGCGCGGCATCGTACACCGAGGCAAGGTGTTGAAAATCGAGATGGGTATAGATTTGGGTGGTGGAGAGATTGGCATGCCCCAGCAGCTCCTGCACGCCGCGCAGATCGCCGCTCGACTCCAGCATATGCGTCGCGAAGGAGTGCCGCAGCTTATGCGGATGCACGTGGCTATTGAGCCCCTGCTTGATCCCCCATTCGGCAAACCGCTTCTGCACGTTGCGCGCTGAAATTCGCTTACCCAGCTTCGACAAAAACAGCGCGTCGTCATCGCCGCCGAACAGGCCGCGCAAATCCAGCCAGTGTTCGATCCACGCCACCGCGTTGCGTCCAATTGGCAGGCGGCGCTCTTTGCTGCCTTTACCCATCACCCACACTTCCCCTGACTCAAGATCAAGGTGCTGAATATCAAGGTTAACTAACTCAGAAAGACGCAGCCCCGCGCCGTACATCACTTCCAGCATCGCCCGGTCGCGCACGGCGAGCGGGTCGTTAAGGTCGATATCCAGAAGCCGATTCACATCATCAACGTCGATATTTTTCGGTAAGTGGCGGGGAATTTTTGGCGCCGCAATTCCCTTCGCCGGGTTAGCCGCTAACTCGCCCTGGCTGACCATCCAGTCGAAGAAACTGCGCAAGGCGGAAAGCCGCAGCGCCAGGCTCGCCGGGCCTAAGCCCGCGCGGCGGCTGCGCACGGCAAAGCTACGTACCTGAGCGGCGTCGCACTGCTGCCAGCTTGTCATCCCGGCATCCTCCGCCAGCGCGATTAGCGCTTCCAGCTGGCGCTGGTAATTCGTGAGCGTAATGGGGCTAAGCTGGCGCTCAACGCCGAGATAGCGCAGGAAGCGGTCGACGCAGGCGAATAGCGGGGAGTGGCTCATGCGCGTTCAATCCAGCGCTCCAGCAGGCCGGGCAGCATACGGGCGATCTCCTGCAGTAGCTGCGTTCCCTGACCTTGCTGATAATGCTGCGGATCGCGGCTGCTGAAGAACATCACCCCCGGCGCGTCGTCATCGCCCAGTAGCGACATCGCCACCGAGCCAATAGCTTTCGCATCCGGCAGCACCACCAACAGCTCTGGCCCGTTCAGCGGACCAAGATAGTGACGTGCCTGGCCCAACCGTTGGATACGAATGGGTTCGAACGCCTGCCGGCTCAACGCCAGATGGGTGAATTTAGACGGCGCGCCGAGATGCCAGCTGTCCGGAAACAGGCGCACCGTCGCGCCCGCCAGGCCCAGCTCGCGCGCCCAACGATGAAAGCGGTTGAGCATTTCATCCAGGCTATCGGCGGACGCCAGGCGCGTCTGCAGATGGAACAGGCGCTGAAACAGGCTTTGATTGGCCGTCGCCTGTTCCATCAGCAGCGTCATATTTTCTTCCAGCACGTTGATATGGTTACGCGCCCGCAGCATATGCCACTCGACCAGCGAAATGGTGCCGCGCACCGGATGCGGGACGCGGATATGCTCTACCTGCGCTGCATTACGAATAAAGAACTCAGGATTTTGCAGCAGATAATCTACTACCGCGCTGTCGTCGAGCGCTGTGGCGAGTTCCTGCTGTTCTTCCCCGATCTGTTTCATAGATGAATAAATCCGTCGTAGACGTGTGCCGCCGGGCCAGTCATATACAACGGTTGACCCGGACCTTTCCAGGCGATGTCGAGACGCCCGCCTGGCAATTCCACGCGTACCTCTTCGCCGAGTAATCCCTGTTGGATACCGACCGCCACCGCCGCACAGGCGCCGCTGCCGCAGGCCTGCGTTTCACCTGCGCCGCGTTCATAGACGCGCAGACGAATATGAGAGCGTTCCACTACCTGCATAAAGCCGATATTGGCGCGTTCCGGAAAGCGTTCGTGGCTTTCCATCACCGGACCGAGGGTTTCAACCGCGGCGGTGTCCACGTTATCGACCTGAATCACGCAGTGCGGGTTGCCCATTGAGACGACGCCGCACAATACTGTCTGTTCAGCCGCACGCATAATATAGGTCTTTTCCGCTTTGTTGGCGCGGAACGGGACCTGAGACGGCTCGAAATTTGGCTCGCCCATGTTAACGCGCACCAGATCATCTTCCGTTACGCTTAATACCATACGCCCATTGGCGGTGCTCACACGGATATCACGTTTATTGGTCAGGCCTTTTAAACGGACAAAGCGGGCGAAGCAGCGCGCGCCGTTGCCGCACTGCGAGACTTCGCTACCGTCAGCATTGAAGATACGGTAGTGGAAGTCCAGATCGGGATCGTACGGCGGCTCGACAACCAGCAGTTGGTCGAAGCCGACGCCAAGATGCCGATCCGCAAGGCGACGAATCAGCTCCGGTGAGAAGAAAACATTCTGCGTTACCGCATCAACAACCATGAAGTCGTTGCCGAGGCCATGCATTTTAGAGAACTGCATTATCTACTCCAATTGCGCGGAACAGAACGTTATCGTTAATAGTTAACCTGGGTCGGACCGCCATTATCGCCGCGATCGTTACGATCCGGCGTCGCGCTCTGAATGCCTGGATTAACCGGCTTGGTCGGCGGCGGCGCGGTTTTGTCCGCCGGCGGGAAATACAGCGGCCCTTTCAAACCGCAGCCGGTCAGGCTGAAGATTGCAAACAGAACGGCAAGCGTGGGTAAAACGTTTTTCATTGATAGTTGCCCATGATTCATTCGTTACTGCTTTCTATCATCGCAGGAGAAGACGTAAAAGCAAGCGTTTAGCATCTGACTGCACGCGCTTTTGTTTCGCGCTATACTGCGGCCATCTTCAAAAAAGCAGGATAGAACCATGAACGACAGTGAATTCCATCGCCTGGCCGATAGCCTGTGGATGACCATCGAAGAACGTCTGGACGACTGGGACGGCGACAGCGATATCGACTGCGAAATCAACGGCGGCGTGCTGACCATCAGCTTCGAAAATGGCAGTAAAATCATTATTAACCGTCAGGAGCCACTGCATCAGGTCTGGCTGGCGACCAAGCAAGGCGGCTATCACTTCGATCTGCAAGGCGATGAGTGGATCTGCGATCGCAGCGGCGAACGCTTCTGGGATCTGCTGGAGCAGGCGGCAAGCAATCAGGCCGGCGAGACGGTGAGCTTCCGTTAATGAGGTGTTTCCCGGATGGCGGCGCATCGCGCCTTATCCGGGCTACCCGACGACATACAACCGTAGCCCTGCTAAGCGCAGCGCCAGCAGGGAATATCTCCGGATAGCGGCTCGCGCCTTATCCGGGGCAAATCTACGAGTAGCGCTGCTGCAGCACCGGTGAGGCGACCGCTTCCTGGCCCGGCGGCACCGCGGCGGCAATCGCCTGACTGCGGAACGGGATCACCTGCGTGCGTCCGTCAACTTCGACTATCTGATAGAACTGCGGCAGGTTGAAGTTAATGAAGCTGGAGCCGTAGGTGAAGCGATCGTGCGATGACGAGTAGAAGCGGCTGACGTCGCGGACCAGCTCTTCTTTGCTGCCTTCGCAGTGGTGATAGACCTCTGCGCGGTTGCTTTCATCGAGAATGTAGATGTTAAAGCCGCTATCATTGTTATCCGCATCTTCAAAGAAGAATTGAATTATCCCTTCGCTGGCGAAACCATCCACCACCGCCGGCAGCTTAACGTGATTGGTTTCTACCTGTACCGACAGGCCGTGGAGCTTGTTGTGCGAGATAGCGCCGTAGAACTCAATGGCGTTTTCCAGCTTCTGCACCGAAACGTTCAGGCGTTCAAAGAACAGGCCCCAGGTCTGGCCGGAGACGCGCAGCGCTTTGAAGCGCCCGGTATCCTGACGGGTACTGGAGAGACGCAGTTCGATGCACTCGGAGACCATCTGCTGCACGCGGGTGCGAATAAGGCCGCGCAGATGCTGGCTGTAGCAGAAAACCTCCACGCTATCCGGCGGCGCGGCGTCCTGATGCATTTTGCCAAGGATAGTTTTCAGTGCTTCGATCATCGCCTGCTCGCCGTTAAAGTGCAGCGTACGTACTTCGTTCCACGAGTTGCGATACAGCAGGTCGACACTGCCAATCAGGCATTTTTGCTCTTCGCCGAAGCTGAAAACGTCGAGCTTACGGAAGTCGAAATGCACCACCTGATTGCGGAAAGCCGCCGTCGGGTCATATTCGAGGTTAACAATAATCGCCAGGTGGCGAATTTCACACGGGCTGTACAGCGCTTTTGGCGTCGGCGCCGGCAGGCGCAGCGGGAAGTGGTGCGACACGTCGGCCACCATCTCCTGCAGCTTCGGCAAGTCGACGATACCGTTGCCCTTAATAAACAGACGGGTGCGTGAGGTCAGCAGGCCGTTAAACCAGGCCCAGGCCACCAGCTTATTAAGATAACGGTTATATTCCAGCGGCTGATGGCTGATGATCGATTCCATATCCGGCGCGCGGTTATACAGATACCAACCGGTACGGTTGGCGCGGCCCGGCGGCACGTGGATAAAGGTCAGATTCGGTTCCGACAGGTCCGGTGAAATTTGCGGGTTTACCAGGGTAACCTTGCCCGGCAAGGCTTCAAAGGCCGCATACAGCTTACGCGTCAGCACGCCGATATCCTGCGGGCTGGCGGAGACGCTGAGGTTATTGCGACGCGCGAAGCGGATCAGATTACGATAGCTCTGCATCATCGCGTCGAGCAGTTCGTTGTGCGCTTTGCGCACTTCATCGATTTTCCAGTTAGCGCGGTTATCGAGCATCATCAGACGCTTTTCATCCCAGCCCCACTCTTTCACCAGTTGGCTGACCACTTCACGACGCCAGCCCACACAGGCGCGCTCGCGGCTGAGTTTTTCACAGACTTTCAGATAGAAGCAGCGGCGTACCAGATCGAGACGGGTGTCGTCTTCGATAGCCTGCAGATAGGCGGTTACGCGCTCCAGCATCATGCAGTAGGGGTCGAGACCGAATGAGACAATCTCGCCATCGTGCAGGCGCTGTTTAATATCTTTCGCCAACAGGCGGTTGTTGGGGTATTCCCACGAGTAGGCTTCCAGCAGCAGCGTTTTCAGCACCGCTTTATACGGGGAGTCGATGCTCTTATACAGCTGCCACAGGCTGGCGCCGAAGTACTCTTCCGCCGACAGCGAACTGAGGCCACCGAGATCGAGCCATTCGTTTGGCGTCAGCACGCCCTGCGCATACAGCCCCATCACGTAATCATCGTAATGGTCTTCTTCATCGCCCGGCACCATATTCCACAGAATACGTTTCCCGGCGAGACGCACGGCGGTGCGGTAAAATTCATCGAGCAACAAAATATGCTGGGTCGAACCACAGTCTTCGCCGCCGAGGCTGCCGCTTTCGTTGTGGCGGAAGCGGTTTTCGTCGATCAGGAAGAAACTGACCTCGACGCCAAGCGATGCCGCCCAGCTTTCAAGCAGGCTGCATTTACGCTGCAGCAGTTGGCGTTCTTCGTTATCCAGCCAGGCCTGATGGCATACCCAGATATCCAGATCGGAAGAACAGCTTTGCCCGACGGAAGAGGTACTGCCCATCGAATAGACGCCGGTAATCGGCAGTTCGCCTTTCGGCGGCTCCTGCGTTAGCAGGCCGCGATGCAGTTCGAGTTCGTCAAGATAGTGGCGTTGGGTTTCATCAGGCGTGTAGAGGCAAATGCCGCGGGGAACGTTACCGTCAAGGTAACCCGGCATCAGCGGGTGATGATAATGTAGTAATGTCGGCAGAAGACTGTAAACCTGCTGGAAAGCGGGTCCCATGGCAGCAAGCGCGCGATCCACGCGCAGTTGGTTGATGGCATCCAGTCTCTGTTTCAGTGTCTCAATATAGAGGTACAAGACATATCGCCTGATGTTCAAAAATCCGACGTACAATAGTACGGAGGATTTCAGTATTTCAACAAGAACCGTCACCATTCGTCATCGGTGTGGTTGTGATGAACTGCTGGCTGACAAATGGTTTAAAACGTGATCAATTTAACACCTTGCTGATTGACCGTAAAGAAAGATGCGCTACATACAAGTGTAGCACCGTTTGCCGGGTGTAAATTCCCCACTACGCTTGCGGCAACCGCACGCGCATGAAACGCTAAAGGTCATCATGCCAGCATCCCACATTAACCGTGAAACTAACATCCCTAAAGCAACAATGTTAGGATGGCTCATGGTCGACAATGACGGTAACAAGCATGTTAGACAAAGTTTTGAGAATTGCCACACGGCAAAGCCCGCTTGCGCTATGGCAGGCACATTATGTGAAAGAGCGCCTGGAGTCCTGTCATCCGGGGCTTTCCGTTGAGCTGGTGCCAATGGTCACCCGCGGCGACGTGCTCCTTGATACCCCGCTGGCGAAAGTAGGCGGCAAGGGCTTATTTGTGAAAGAGTTAGAGCTCGCCATGATTGAGGGGCGCGCCGATATCGCCGTCCATTCGATGAAAGATGTCCCGGTCGAATTCCCTGAAGGCCTGGGATTGGTCACCATCTGCGAACGTGAAGATCCGCGCGACGCATTTGTTTCCAATCACTATGCCTCAATTGACGCGCTGCCGGCTGGCAGCATCGTTGGCACGTCAAGTTTACGTCGCCAGTGCCAGTTGGCGGCAGAGCGCCCCGATCTGGTGATCCGCTCGCTACGCGGCAACGTTGGCACGCGATTAGGCAAACTCGATAACGGCGAGTATGACGCTATTATCCTTGCTGCCGCCGGGCTGAAGCGCCTGAAACTGGAATCGCGTATTCGCCAGCCGCTCTCGCCTGAACAATCTCTGCCGGCCGTCGGCCAAGGCGCGGTGGGTATCGAATGCCGCCTTGACGATGAATGGACCAAAGCGCTGTTAGCGCCGCTTAACCATACAGAGACCGCCGTGCGCGTACGTGCCGAGCGGGCGATGAACACCCGTCTCGAAGGCGGTTGTCAGGTGCCGATTGGCAGCTATGCCGAACTGCGCGATGGTGAGCTGTGGCTACGAGCGCTGGTGGGCGCCCCGGATGGTTCGCGAGTCGTGCGCGGTGAACGCCGCGGGCGGCCGGAAGAGGCAGAGGCGCTCGGCGTCTCGCTGGCGGAAGAGCTACTGGATAACGGCGCCCGCGACATCCTCGCGGCGGTCTATGATGGAGAAGCCCCACGATGAGCATCCTGGTCACCCGTCCGCTACCGCAAGGTGAAGAGTTAGTCAGCCGCCTGCGCGCGCTGGGACGCGTGGCCTGGAGCTTTCCGCTGATTGAATTCACGCCGGGGAGAGAACTGGCAGCGCTCCCGCATCAACTGGCGGCATTAGGCGCGGACGATTTGTTGTTTGCGCTGTCGCAGCATGCGGTGGAATTCGCCCATGCCCGTCTGCTGCAGGAGAGCCAACGCTGGCCCTCCGACCCGGCCTATTTCTCGATAGGCCGCACCACCGCGCTGGCCCTGCATACGGTCAGTGGTAAAAATATCCGTTACCCGTTAGATCGGGAAATCAGCGAAGTCTTGCTACAATTACCTGAATTACAAAACATTGCGGGCAAGAAAGCCCTGATTCTGCGCGGCAACGGCGGGCGGGAATTACTCGGCGACACGCTGCGAGATCGCGGCGCCGAAGTAACATTTTGTGAATGTTATCAACGTTGTGCGAAGTACTATGATGGTGCGGAAGAGGCTATGCGCTGGCAATCTCGTGGAGTCACAACGCTGGTGGTCACCAGCGGCGAGATGCTGCAGCAGCTGTGGTCGTTAATACCCCAGTGGTATCGCGAACAGTGGCTGCTGCACTGTAGCCTTATCGTTGTCAGCGAACGTCTGGCCCTTCAGGCCCGGGAATTGGGCTGGCAGGATATTCAGGTTGCCGATAACGCCGACAACGATGCGCTGCTACGCGCATTACAATAACTCTCAACATTGGAAGCCATAATGACGGAACAACAAAATCAATCCGCCGTGGTTGAAGAGACCAGGGAGGCCGTGGAAACCACGCCACAGCCAGAAAACAACGAGAAGAAAAAGGCCGGCAACAAAACCAGCCTGGCGCTCAGCGCGATTGCTATCGCTATCGCCCTCGCCGCCGGTATTGGCCTGTATGGCTTGAATAAGCAGCAGGTTACGCGGCAAAACGAAACCAGCTCTGAATTAGCAAGCCAGCTCGCGGCGCTGCAAAAAGCGCAGGACAGCCAGAAGAGCGAGCTGGAAAGCGTCATCAAACAGCAGGCCGACCAGTTGAGCGAAGCCAAACGTGAACAGGAAACCCTGACGAAACAGCTTGATGAGCTACAGCAAAAAGTTGCCGTGATTTCCGGCAGCGACGCCAAAACCTGGCTGCTGGCGCAGGCTGATTTCCTGGTTAAGCTGGCGGGACGTAAACTGTGGAGCGATCAGGATGTGACGACCGCTGCCGCGCTGCTGAAAAGCGCCGATGCCAGCCTCGCCGACATGAACGACCCAAGCCTTATCGGCGCGCGCCGCGCCATCACCGACGACATCGCTTCGCTGTCGGCGGTAAGCCAGGTCGATTACGACGGCATTATCCTCAAGGTTAACCAGCTGGCGAATCAAATCGACAATCTGCGTCTGGCCGATAATAACGACGATGATTCCCCGATGGATGCCGACAGCGACGAGCTCTCCAGCTCCATCGGCGAATGGCGGGTTAACCTGCAGAAAAGCTGGCAGAACTTTATGGATAGCTTCATTACCATACGCCGCCGCGACGAAACGGCGGTGCCGCTGTTAGCGCCGAATCAGGATGTCTATCTGCGCGAAAATATCCGTTCTCGCCTGCTGGTCGCCGCGCAAGCGGTGCCGCGTCATCAGGAAGAAACCTATAAGCAGGCGCTGGAAAACGTCTCCACCTGGGTACGCGCTTATTACGATACTGAAGACGCCACCACCAAGGCTTTCCTTGAAGAAGTGGATAAGCTCAGTCAGCAGAGTATTACCATGAGCGTACCGGAAACGCTGCAGAGCCAGAGCCTGCTGGAAAAGCTGATGCAAACCCGGGTGCGTAATTTAATGGCCCAGCCTGCGGCAGCCGCTCCGACGCCAGCGCCAGCAGCGACCGCGCCAGCCCCTGCGCCGCAAGGAGAATAACCGATGCTGAAAATTCTCCTGCTTTTCGCACTGCTGATCGCCGGGATCGTCGTTGGGCCGATGATCGCGGGCCATCAGGGCTATGTTCTGATCCAGACCGATAACTACAATATCGAAACCAGCGTGACAGGTCTTGTGATCATCCTGATCCTCGCAATGGTGGTGCTGTTTGCTATCGAGTGGCTTCTGCGCCGCATTTTCCGTACCGGCGCGCACACTCGCGGCTGGTTCGTCGGGCGTAAGCGCCGCCGCGCGCGTAAGCAAACCGAGCAAGCGCTGCTGAAACTGGCGGAAGGCGATTACCAACAGGTTGAAAAGCTGATGGCGAAAAATGCCGATCACGCCGAACAACCGGTCGTGAACTATCTGTTAGCGGCGGAAGCTGCCCAACAGCGCGGCGATGAAGCTCGCGCCAATCAGCATCTTGAGCGTGCCGCCGAACTGGCTGGCGACGATCTGATCCCGGTCGAAATCACCCGCGTGCGCCTACAGTTGGCGCGGAATGAAAACCACGCCGCCCGTCACGGTATCGATAAGCTGCTGGAAGTGACCCCGCGTCATCCGGAGGTACTGCGTCTCGCCGAGCAGGCCTATACCCGCACCGGCGCGTGGAATTCGCTGCTGGACATCATTCCGTCTATGGCGAAAGCCAACGTGGTGGATGAAGAGCACCGCGCCGCGTTGGAACAGCTGGCGTGGATTGGACTGATGGATAAAGCGCTGGCCGACGGCGGTAGCGAAGGGCTACGCGAATGGTGGCGCAACCAGAGCCGTAAAACGCGCGCGCTGATACCGCTGCAGGTGGCAATGGCCGAACGCCTGATCGAAAGCGACGATCACGATACCGCACAGCAGATTATTATCGATGGTCTGAAGAAACAGTACGACGACCGCCTGGTCATGCCGATCCCACGGCTGAAGACCAATAATCCGGAGCAACTGGAGAAAGTGCTACGCCAGCAGATCAAAGCCGTCGGCGACCGTCCGCTGCTGTGGAGCACTCTGGGCCAGTCGCTGATGCGTCACGGTGAATGGCAGGAGGCCAGTATCGCCTTCCGCGCCGCGCTTAAGCAGCGCCCGGATGCCTTTGATTACGCGTGGCTTGCCGATGCGCTGGACCGCTTGCACCAGCCGGAAGAAGCGGCGACCATGCGTCGTGACGGCCTGCTGTTGACGCTACACAATAACCCTCAGCAGTAATTCACGATAACGCTATCGCCTCGTATGGGGCGATAGCGCCCTTCTCTCGCGAAAAAATAGCCTACCCCTGAAAGAAAAAAACGCCTGCGCTGAAATCAGGGCAGGCGTTAAAACAGGTCTGTTTGACAACAAATTGGGTGCTTCACTCAACGTTATGTCCATGGTGTTTGATGAGACATAAAATGCGACATCTATCAGTGGACGATAAGCACCGTAAGTACGGCTCTGCATCATTCCCGAGTTTATGAGGCACGAAGGCGAACATAAGAGATGGAATGAGCATCTACCCGGTTATTATCGCACAGGATCCTGGGAGATTGCATCTATCGCAGCAATCATTTGGGACAATTCCGGGACAATAATTCGCAGAGATAGAAACGATTTTTTACGAGGAAGATCAGCGGGATAAAAGGCGCCTGAAGAAAATCGGAAAACAAAAAACCCCGCCGTAGCGGGGTTCAAAATTGGTCGGCGAGAGAGGATTCGAACCTCCGACCCACTGGTCCCAAACCAGTTGCGCTACCAAGCTGCGCTACTCGCCGAAATACTGCTTTTTGAATTTTTAGTTCAATTCTTTAAAGTCGTGGTGCGAGGGGGGGGACTTGAACCCCCACGTCCGTAAGAACACTAACACCTGAAGCTAGCGCGTCTACCAATTCCGCCACCTTCGCAATTCACAACTCTATCAAATAATGGGGTGGCTAATGGGATTCGAACCCACGACAACTGGAATCACAATCCAGGGCTCTACCAACTGAGCTATAGCCACCACAACAATTCTTTTACGCGGTATTAAAACCACCGCAGCTCCAGCACCGGGTAAATGGTGCGCCCGACAGGATTCGAACCTGAGACCTCTGCCTCCGGAGGGCAGCGCTCTATCCAGCTGAGCTACGGGCGCTTAGCGCCGTTGCGGGGGTGGATAATACGGACTTCCCCCCCCCCTGTCTAGTGCCTTTTTAAATAAAATTTCTATTTGCTCACAGTTTGTGCGCTTTGGCGCTTATTCCGCCGTTTTATCGAGATTTCCCCGCTTGCCGAGGCCGAAAACCTTATAAATAAGGGTCACCGCGGCGAGGAAAATCATTCCGACAAAGAGCGACATCCGGGTTTCATCGTTAATTCCCATGCCGATCAGCACACAAACGAGGAAAGCCATCGTCAAATAGTTTGCCCACGGGAACAACAATGAACGGAACGGATGGCTGGCCATCGCCTGCTGATGCTCGCGGCGAAAACGCAGCTGGCTAATCAGGATCACAAACCACGGCACCATCCCCGGCAACACGCTGGCGCTATAGACATAGACAAACACGCGCTGCGGGTTAGGAATAATGTAGTTCAGGCACGAACCGATTAGCAGAATCACGATCGACAGCGCGACGCCCGCCACCGGCACGCCCTGACGCGATACTTTGGCCATTGCCGCCGGTAGCTGACGGTTGCGCGCCAGTGCGTACAGCATACGCCCACAGCTATACATCCCGCTGTTACAGCCCGACAGCGCTGCGGTCAGCACCACGAAGTTGATAATCCCCGCCGCCGCGGTAATGCCGATTTTGGCGAAAGTGAGAACGAATGGGCTACCGGTCGATCCAATCTGGTTCCACGGGAAGATAGTCACGATAACGAAAATCGCCCCCACGTAGAAAATCAGGATACGCCACAGTACCTTGCCTACCGCGCTACGCAACGTGACCTGCGGGTTTTTCGCTTCCCCGGCGGTGATACCGATAAGTTCAACGCCCTGATAAGAGGCGACGACAATACACAGCGCCGTCAGGAAGCCTTTCCAGCCGCCGGCGAAGAAGCCACCGTGCTCGGTCAGGTTGCCAAAACCGATCGACTGTCCGCCGTTGCCGAAGCCAAAGAAGATGACGCCCAGGCCAATGACTATCATCACGATAATGGTGGTGACTTTAATCATCGCAAACCAGAACTCGATCTCGCCGTACAGACGCACTGCCGCCAGATTCGCTAGTGCTACCAACCCAACGGCAATTAGCGCCGGGATCCACTGCGCCATCTCCGGGAACCAGAACTGGACGTATACCCCGATGGCGGTGATCTCTGATATTCCCACCGCCATCCACATAAACCAGTATGACCAGGCTGTGAGATAGCCGAAGAACGGGCTCATATAACGGTGCGCGTAAACGGCGAATGAGCCGGTTACCGGTTCGAGGAACAACATTTCGCCCATCGAACGCATGATAAAGAAGACAAATAAACCGGCGATAATATACGCCAGCAGGACGGATGGACCGGCCCACTTCAGCGTACTTGCCGCGCCCATGAATAACCCTACGCCAATCGTCCCGCCTAGCGCGATTAGCTCAATATGCCGGGCCTCCAGTCCACGCTGGAGTTCCGCTTTTTTCTCAGTCATAAAGCCTCTTGTGTTTGCTGTACTCCGGGTACTCCCGGTTATTGTTATTAATTGAAACCATAGCCTTGCCGGCGCGCAGGTCTCCCCCACGCGTTTGAAGCATGCGAATGGTTAATTAATTTTACGGAAATGGCAAATAAAGTATCAGGCGAGTGAAGAGATTACACAGAATATGTATGCAATCTCGCCTGGTTGCAGTGGAATATCAGAGCTTGCCGGAATAATGCCAACGTAAATAGCGCAGTAAACGGAACTGTCTTTTGATGCGGCTCGGTTGCAGGAGCAGGCGATAGAACCACTCCAGCCCCAGGTTCTGCCAGAATTTTGGCGCCCGGTGAACGTGGCCGGTAAAGACGTCATAAGTGCCGCCAACGCCCATATACAGCGCGGCGGGATACACCAGCCGACAGTCGCGCATTAGAATTTCCTGGCGCGGCGATCCCATCGCGACGGTGACAATTTTCGCCCCGCTGTCGCGCACCCGCTCAAACAGCTGCTGACGCTGATCGGCGGAAAAATAGCCGTCCTGACTGCCGACGATATTGACCTTCCAGCGCTCACGCAGCTTCGCTTGCGTCTCCGCCAGCACCTCGGGCTTGCCGCCGATCAGGAACACCGGCGTTCCCTGAGCGCCAGCCCGCTCCATCAGCGCTTCCCACAGATCGGCACCGGCAACGCGCGACACCTCAGCCTGCGGATATTTTTTACGTAATGAGCGCACGACGCTGATGCCGTCGGCATATTTAAACTCGGCGGCCTCAATCAGCGCACGCACTTCCGGGTTATCTTCTACCGCCAGCATCTTTTCGGCGTTGATCGCAACCAACGTACCCTGACGCAGCTCGCCGTCGGCGAAGAGATAGTTGAGCGCATGCTGCATGTCGCGCCAGCCAATCAGCTGCAGCCCTCGCAGCGCATACTGCGGCGCGGAAGTGTTATCAGTCATGTTCATCCTTATCAGACCTGCGGTTGCGAAAGCGGCTTCACCCGCTTATGAATCAATCCTGCGCTGTCCAGGAGCCAGTACAGCAGTTTCGCCGCTAACAAGCAGATACCAAAGATCACGAGGAAAAACACCACGCGGGAGCCGAACGAATCCAACCCTTCGCGCGCCAGCACTATCATGTTGAAGATAGCGCCGAAACAGAAACTGTGCAGGATAGCCGCTTTGTAGCGATTGCTCTCCCGGTTGCCCAGTTCGTACAGCCAGTCGAACCATTTAATGATGAGCCCTACCGCGACGGCGCCCAGCGGTACGAACCATACGCCGCCCATCACCACCAGCGAACCAATCAGCGTCGGCGATATCGCCAGCCCCGAATGGTTATTTAACACTTCCCAGGTGAAGTAATTGGCGGTATTCAGCACCATTGTCGGGCGACCGTGCCACATCCAGCTGGGGATAAAGACGTAGAAGTCGCGGATCATCGGTGCCAGCCCCTGGAACTCAATCTTGTCGTAGTTCTGCAGCAGCAGCGCCAGGTTCTCCCACGGCGAGAAGGTATCGCGCGTGAGATAGAGGAATGTATAAAACGCTTCATCGCCGCTAACGTTCATCCCATAGCGCTTCAACGCCAGCCAGAACATGCCGACAATACCCAGCACGCCCGCCGCCGCCAGCATCCACAGGCTGATCCAGCCGCGAATAATGCCGATAAACAGGAAGATAGCGAAAGCGATAATGATGTTGGCGCGGGTACCGCCGACGATCGCGTAGGTCAGCAGACCAAAGGCGACGGTGCTCACCAGGAAGAAAATCCACGCCTTGTAATCCTGACGCAGGAAATAGATCACCAGCATCGCCGGAATAAAGAAGTAGAAGAAGCGCTTCAACGCCACACCGGACACTTCCGCGGAGAATATCTGGCTGTATGAATTGAGCTTAAATAGCAGGAAACCGTTGTGGGCGAAGAAGATACCGACGCACAGCAGCGCCAGCCCCATCAAAATCCCCCAGGCCAGATGGGTTTCAACCCGGTTCATGGTAAACAGCGGACGACGTGGAACATCGCGCGATGCCGGACGCAATCGCGTTTTGTAGGTCACGTAGTAGATGGCATAGAAGCACACCGCAACCAGCAGCGTCTGCAGCAAAATCTCCGGCGGCGCCACGCTGACGTCAAAGCGGAATACCAGGATACTGGTTAACGGGAAGCCGAAGAAAAAGGTGAGCAGGAACAACAACGAGAAAAAGACGTTGAAGTTAAAGCGCACGCGGCGGAACTCAAACCAGGTGGCGGTGGCGATAAACAGCGTCGACAGCAGCCAGACCACCAACAGCCCGCTAAATTGCATTAACGTCATACCCGCGCCTCCGCTGCCAGCTGTAGCGCCCGCTGCCAGCCCGCCAGATAGTTCGGGCGGAAGAAGGCGATTTGCGTTTTATCAACGCTCGCTAACTGACGCTGTGCTTCGCGCACCACGTTGGCGTCCAGGGTATCGGTGGTAAACAGCACCGGGATCTGTTGTTCGGTCATATCCTGCCAGAACGGATTTTCGCGATTGAGCACGCAGGGAATACCCGCCTGAATCAGCAGGCACAGCGTGCCGATACCCTGCTGGCGCGCAAACAGGAAATAACCCAGATCGCAGCGGCGCAGCAGCGCCAGATAATCATCAAACTCAAGCTTCTCGCTAAGGATCTGCAGATGCTCGCGACTAAACAGTGCCGCTCCCGTCTGACGCACTTCATCAATGTAGGCTTCATTGTTGGCCGGATAACCCATCGGCACGATGACATTCACCGTATCGCCAAATTGCTGATGAATCGCCCTTAGCGCCGCAATATGCTCATTACTACGATCGCCGGAGTTCCCCACCAGTATGGTCAGCGTGTCACCGCGCGGGGCGGTATCGGCAAGGGAATTTAGCGACGGATCCATACGCGTCGGGAAGTACAGCAGTTCGCCCGGCACTCGCGGATGGCGGTTAGCAAACCAGCTGAGATCGCCGCGGGTGGCGAAAACGCGTCCTACCCGCCCTTGCGCCATGCGGCGCAGAGGATAAAACAGACGGAATTTCAGGCTGGCTGAGTTTTCATACAGATCCGCGCCCCAGATATGCCAGTTAAATTGCGACGGGCGGATCCCGCCGCTCAACAACGCCAGCCACAGACCGGTATTAAACTGGCCGTGGAAAAAAAAGCGCTGCTGGCGATCGGCTTTCGCTTTGGCAATCACCGCCTGCGCCAGCGATTTCTTACCCGGATAGCAGGTAATTTCCAGCGCCGGATACGCCTCGCGCATACCTGTCGCATCACCCACGACCATAAACGTCCTGGCCCGCGCGTCGGCGGCCAGTTCGTCGTTAAAGAACCGCAATACGGTCTGGTTGTGGTGCGGGATATCCGATCCCAGTACGTGTATCAGTGCTGTCATGCCCGTTTACGCCAGAGTAAAAACACGCCACTACAAAGGGCGAAATAAACAATATAAGTGGCCATATACGCCTGCGCCGCGCCAAGTGCGCCGTGCGCCGGAATAAGCCAGTGTGAAAATGCGGTCAGCAGCGTGAACTGGCTGATTTCCGTCAGAATATAAAAGCGCAATGACGCTTTGGCGATCACCAGATAGCCGTAGACGTAAGCGCCAACTTTTAAAACATCGCCCACCAACTGCCAGGCGAACAGGTCGCGCATCGCGGTGAAGCGCGCGGAAAACAGTAACCAGATAGCAAAATCGCGCAGCAGCCAGACCGTCAGGCTTGCCGCCGCCACCGCCGGCAGGACGAATTTCAACGACTTCACTATCTCACGCGTGATGTCCGTTTTGGCGCTCAACCGCGACAACGTCGGCAGCAGATACACGCTAAAGGAAGCGGTAATAAACTGCAGGTAGGCATCCGAGATACTGCTCACCCCCTGCCAGATGCCGACCGCCTCCCAGCCGTAATGCGCCGCCAGCAGATTACGCATCATCACATAGGCCACCGGCAGCGTCACCGAGGTAATCAACGCCATCAGGGTAAATTTCGATAGCTGCCCCGCAAGCCCGTTATCCCAACGCGGACGTAGCGCGTTCAGCGGGATCGCGCCGCGCCGCCAAAGCATAATGGCGGCCGGAACCACCACCAGCGCGGGAACTAAGGCCAGCCCTAACAGCGCCCCCTGATAACCACCGAAGTAGTAACAGGCGTAGTAGGCCGCCACGCCAATCAGACTCCCGGCAATCAGCGAAAAAGCGTTACCCGCCGCATCACGAAAACCTTTCATCAGCGCCAGCAGATAGTTGGCCCACGCAATTCCCATCTGCACCAGCGCCACCAGACGTACCAGATTCTGATAGTGCGAATGGCCGAACAGCGCCTGGCTTATGGGCGCCGCCGCCAGCAAAAAGACCAGCGCCAGCAGGGTGGAAAAACCGAGCACCATTGATGACGAGGTTCCAACCACCTGCTTCAGGCGTAGCGGATCGTCGTGATGTTGGGCAACCAGCTTAGTGACACCATTAAAAATCCCGGCGCCCGCCAGGACGCCCAGAACGGTGACCAGTTGCCGGAAGTTACCGGCCTGGCCTACGCCCGCCGGGCCAAATGAGACCGCCAGCAGCTTTACCACCAGCAGACCGGCGCCTATTTTGACTAAGGTGGACGCCGCGGTCCACAGTGATGCTTTTGCCAACGACATATCAGGAGAAGTAGCTCAGCAGTGAATTAATCACCGTCCGTTGGTTTACCGCAGACAGGTTGTAGAACAGCGGCAAACGCAGCAGGCGTTCGCTCTCCTGGGTGGTATAACGATCTTCGCCGCAGAACTCGCCGAACTGTTCGCCAGCCGGGCAGCTATGGAGCGGAATATAGTGGAACACCGCCAGAATTTCTGCCTCTTTCAGCCAGTTAATCAGCGCCGCGCGGTCATCGTTATCCCGCAGCTTAATGTAAAACATATGCGCGTTTTGCCCGCAATCCGCCGGCACCGCCGGCAGATCGATCCGGCCCGCGCGCGCCAGCGGCAGCAGCGCGTCATAATAAGTTTGCCACAGCGTCAGGCGCTGTTGGTTAATCCGCTCAGCGGCTTCCAGCTGCGCCCAAAGATAGGCGGCCTGCAGATCGGACATCAAATAGCTGGAACCGATATCGCGCCAGGTGTACTTATCCACCAGACCGCGGAAGAACTGGCTACGGTTAGTGCCCTTTTCGCGAATGATTTCCGCGCGTTCCACCAGTTTACGATCGTTGATAAGCGTTGCACCGCCTTCACCACCGGCGGTGTAGTTTTTCGTCTCATGGAAGCTAAAGCAGCCAATATGGCCGATGGTGCCCAGCGCGCGCCCCTTATAGGTGGACATCACGCCCTGCGCGGCGTCTTCCACCACGTACAGATTATATTTGGCGGCGAGCGCCATGATGGTGTCCATTTCACAGGCCACGCCCGCATAATGCACCGGCACGATCGCCCGGGTTTTATCAGTGATTGCGGCTTCTATCAGCGATTCATCAATATTCATCGTATCGCGACGGATATCGACGAAGACGATTTTCGCCCCGCGCAGCACAAAGGCATTGGCGGTGGAAACAAAGGTATAGCTGGGCATGATGACTTCATCGCCAGGCTGAATATCCAGCAGCAGCGCCGCCATCTCCAGCGACGCGGTGCAGGATGGCGTCAGCAGCGCTTTGGCGGTGCCGAAGCGCTGTTCAAACCACTGCTGGCAGCGACGGGTAAAACCGCCGTCACCGCAAAGCTTGCCGCTGTTCATCGCCGATTGCATGTAATCGAGCTCAGTCCCCACCACCGGCGGTGCGTTAAATGGAATCATCGTGTCACCTGTATAACCAGTACGCGGTGCTTTCCACATTCGCACCGCTGAGAATATAACGTTTAAGCGCGGCGGTGTTGCCCATCTGGGTCGCCACCCGCAGTGTAGAAAGCCCGCGTTGCGCCGCCCAGTGGCGCGCCGCCTGCATAAGCTCGGCGCCAGCGCCGCGCCCGGCCAGCAGGCCGATACGCGCGTCGGTGTCGTTGAGCTGACGCAAAGAAACAAATGCGCGGATGTCGCCATCGGACGCGCGAAATAGCAGACACTGGTGGTCAAAGGTCCCCAGCACCGCGTTTTCAATCCATTGCGCGTAGAATCGGCCGCTGGCATCAGCGGCGTACCAGGGAGCGCGAAAACGGCTCATAGCAAAGGCCTGCGCCGCCAGTTCGCGCAGTCGCGCAATATCGCCTTCAACGGCCCATTCGGCGCCGGCATCAGCCGGCTCGCCTACCGGCAACGCCAGATCGACCTCGCCTTCCACCAGTTGAAAACCGATCTCCTGTAGCGCATCCAGCCGGGCGGTGTCGCTGGCAGCGACTTTCGCCTGCACTCGCGACCATCCCGCCAGGGTTTCAGCGGTGAGCTGCGGCGCGCGCTCGTCAAAGCGAACGATACCGCTATTAACGGCGAAGAAGCGGTTTTCCCACTCCAGCGCTTCAATACTGGCGCGGGCGGGCACGGAGGAGATCCAGCAAGTATTGGCCATAGCCGGTTTTTTCCAGCCGCTTCGCGGCGCGTTTGACGCCGTCATCGTCAAGCCAGCCGTTACGCCAGGCAATTTCTTCCAGACAGGCGATTTTAAAGCCCTGCCGCTTTTCTACCGTCTGCACAAACATGCTGGCTTCAATCAGACTATCGTGCGTGCCGGTATCCAGCCACGCAAAGCCGCGCCCAAGCAGCTCGACGGTTAACGCGCCATCCTCAAGATACATCTGGTTGATGGAGGTAATTTCCAGCTCGCCGCGCTCGGACGGTTTGACCCGTTTAGCGTACTCGGCCACTTTTCCATCGTAGAAATAAAGCCCGGTGACCGCCCAGTTCGACTTCGGTTGTTTCGGCTTTTCCTCCAGCGACAAGGCGCGGAAGTTGTCATCAAACTCCACCACGCCGAAGCGCTCAGGATCCATCACCTGATAGCCAAATACCGTCGCCCCTTCGGTGCGGGTTGCGACGCTACGCAGCTTAGGGCTAAAGCTCTGGCCAAAGAAGATATTATCGCCCAACACCAGGCACGCCGGTTCGCCGTTGAGAAACGCTTCCCCGATGATAAACGCCTGGGCTAAACCATCCGGCGTCGGCTGAACGGCATAGTGCAATTGGATACCAAACTCGGAACCATCGCCGAGCAGGCGTTGGAAATCGCGCTGATCTTCCGGCGTGGTGATGATAAGGATTTCACGGATCCCGGCCAGCATTAGGACCGACAGCGGGTAGTAAATCATCGGCTTGTCGTAAATCGGCAATAGCTGTTTCGACACGCCGCGCGTGATGGGATGCAGGCGCGTACCGGAACCGCCTGCCAGAATAATACCTTTCATCATGCCCCCCTGGGCCAGTTAGCCGTGCAGCCCAAGACGCTCGCCCTGATAGCTACCGTCCTGAACCTGTCGCCACCATGCCTCATTTGCCAGATACCACTGGACGGTTTTGCGCATGCCGGAAGTAAAGGTCTCATCCGGCGCCCAGCCCAGCTCGCGTGCAATCTTCGCCGCGTCAATCGCATAACGCAGATCGTGGCCTGGCCGGTCAGCGACGAAGGTAATCAGATCGCGATAATGCGCCACGCCCTGCGGCTTATGCGGCGCCAGCTCTTCGAGCAGTTCGCAAATGGTTTCCACCACCTCGATGTTTTTACGCTCGTTATGACCGCCGATATTGTAAGTTTCGCCCGGCTCGCCGCGGGTCGCTACCAGATACAGCGCTCTGGCGTGATCCTCGACGTACAGCCAGTCGCGAATTTGTTGGCCATTACCGTAAACCGGTAGCGGTTTTCCCGCCAGCGCGTTGAGAATAATCAACGGGATCAGCTTCTCCGGGAAGTGATACGGGCCGTAGTTATTCGAGCAATTAGTGATAAGCGTCGGCAGGCCGTAGGTACGCTGCCAGGCGCGCACCAGATGGTCGCTGCTGGCTTTCGAGGCCGAATAAGGGCTGCTTGGGGCATAAGGCGTGGTCTCGGTAAAGAAATCATCGCTGCCATGCAGATCGCCATACACTTCGTCCGTCGAGATATGATGAAAGCGAAACGCCGATTTTTGCTCCACCGCCAGCGTATTCCACCAGCTGCGCGCGGCTTCCAGCAGCGTATAGGTACCGACGATATTGGTCTCAATGAACGCCGCCGGGCCATCAATAGAACGATCGACATGGCTTTCCGCCGCCAGATGCATCACCGTATCGGGTTGATGCTGTTGGAAGATGCGATCCAGCTCGGCTCGGTTACAGATATCCACCTGTTCAAAGGCAAAACGCGCATCCTGCGCCACCGGCGCCAGCGACATCAAATTGCCGGCATAGGTCAGCTTATCCACGACCACGATGCGATCGGCGGTGTGCTGGATGATTTCACGCACTACCGCGGAGCCAATAAAGCCCGCACCGCCGGTGACCAGAATCGTTCTCACCGCCACACTCCTTTGGTGTCGATGATATAGGCCTGGGTAACGCTATCGCCGCTAACGGCTTTAAACTCGTTGTGATCGACCAGCATCACCAGCACATCGGCGCTCGCCAGCGCATTATCAAGGGTCGCCAGCGTACACAGGCCATCAAGCTTCTTCGGCAGCGTGTGAATGTTGGGCTCAACCACCTGCGTCACGCCGCTGTGCCAGCGGGCGATCTGCGCGGCAATTTCCATCGCCGGGCTTTCACGTAGATCATCAATGTTAGGCTTAAAGGCCAGGCCGAAGCAGGCAATAGTCAGTTCACTGGCGCGTTTATTGCTGGCATTCAGGCACTCGGCAACCTGTGCTTTCACCCGTTCGATAACCCATTCCGGCTTGTGGTCGTTAACCTCGCGCGCGGTGCGAATCAGACGCGCCTGTTGCGGGTTTTGCGCCACGATAAACCACGGGTCGACGGCGATACAGTGGCCACCGACGCCCGGACCCGGCTGCAGAATATTGACGCGCGGATGGCGGTTCGCCAGGCGGATCAGTTCCCAGACGTTGATCCCCTGGTCGGCGCAAATCAGCGATAGTTCGTTAGCAAAGGCGATGTTGACGTCGCGGAAGCTGTTTTCCGTCAGCTTGCACATTTCCGCAGTGCGCGAGTTAGTCACTACGCATTCGCCTTCAAGGAAAATTTTATACAGCTCACTGGCACGCGCCGAGCAGACCGGCGACATACCACCAATAACGCGGTCATTTTTGATGAGCTCGACCATCACCTGCCCCGGCAGTACGCGCTCCGGACAGTAGGCGACATTAACGTCAGCCGCCTCGCCCACCTGCTGTGGGAAGCTGAGATCGGGGCGCATCGCCGCCAGCCACTCGGCCATCTGTTCAGTCGAACCGACCGGCGAGGTGGATTCCAGGATCACTAACGCCCCTTTCTTCAGGGTCGGGGCAATAGATTTAGCGGCGGATTCAACAAAGGCCATATCTGGCTCATGCCCGCCTTTAAACGGCGTCGGGACGGCAATCAGGTAGGCGTCAGACTCCACCGGCACGGTGGTGGCGCTTAAATATCCCTGTTCAACCGCCGTTTTTACGACGCTCGCTAAATCCGGCTCGACGATATGAATCTCACCACGGTTAATGGTCTCAACGGCGTGTTGATTGATGTCCACGCCAACCACCCGCCGTTGCCGGGAAGCAAATGCGGCAGCGGTTGGCAGACCAATGTACCCAAGGCCAATCACTGAAATGGTAGAAAAACTCATAGCGTTACCTGATTATTTTTAAGAGCGGATAAAATACGATCGCATGCCTGACCATCGCCGTAAGGGTTATGGGCCCGACTCATTGCCTGCCAGGCGGCATCATCCTGCAGCAGACGGGTGACTTCATCGACGATACGCTGCCTGTCGGTGCCGACCAGACGTACGGTGCCTGCGGCGACCGCCTCCGGGCGCTCCGTCATTTCGCGCATCACCAGTACCGGTTTCCCAAGCGACGGCGCTTCTTCCTGAATCCCGCCGGAATCGGTCAGAATCAGCCACGCGCGATTCATCAGCCAGACGAACGGCAGGTAATCCTGCGGATCAATTAATTTCACGTTAGCGACATGGCCGAGAATACGGTTAACCGGCTCGCTGACGTTCGGGTTCAGGTGAACCGGATAAACAATCTGTACATCAGGGTGATGGCTGGCGATATCCGCCAGCGCATGGCAAATGTGCTCAAAGCCGAGACCAAAGCTCTCGCGGCGGTGGCCGGTCACCAGAATTAATTTCTTATCCTCTTCGAGGAACGGGTAGCGCTGCATCAGTTCATTGCGCAGCGCCTCGTCACCAAGGACACGATCGCGAACCCAGAACAACGCATCGATCACCGTATTGCCGGTGACGGTAATGCGTTCTTCGTTAATATTTTCCCGCAGCAGGTTATCGCGCGAGGTGGCGGTCGGGGCGAAATGGTACATTGCCAGACGCCCGGTCAGCGTGCGGTTACCCTCTTCCGGCCACGGCGAGTTCAGGTCGCCGGTACGCAGGCCCGCTTCCACGTGGCCCACCGGGATGCGCTGATAAAACGCCGCCAGGCTGGCCGCCATCGTCGTCGTGGTATCGCCATGTACCAGCACCACGTCCGGCTTAAACGACTCCAGTACCGGCTTTAAACCTTGCAGAATGCGGCAGGTGATCTCGGTTAATCCCTGACCCGGCTGCATAATGTTCAGATCGTAGTCCGGCGTAATCGAAAACAGTTTCAACACCTGATCGAGCATCTCCCGATGCTGCGCGGTTACGCAAACCTTTGCCTCAAAATGAGGATCCTTTGCCAGCGCATGGACCAGCGGCGCCATCTTGATGGCTTCTGGTCTCGTGCCAAATACAGTTAGTACTTTCACATCGATTCTCTTCGATTAGGTGATGATGGCGAGGAGCCTTCATCACAGGCCCCATTCACTGGACACGACGACGTGCTAACGCCACGCCTGCGCCGATGAGCGCGCCCACAATCCCCCACATGATCATCAGAAATACACGCCGCGGGCTATCGCGTTTTACAGGTTCTTCCGGCGTACGCAAATATCTGTAAGTCTGAAAACGTGGATCCAGCGTCGGGCCAACGTTTAGCGTGTTCAGCATGGCGCGGTTCTGGTCATAGTCGAGATCGTATTCCGGCCCTACGGCCTGCAGATTTTCGAGGCGCGCCTGCAGCATCGGCCGGCCAAGTAAGAAGAGTTCGGAGGCCGGCAGCTGTTCCGCCGGAACATCGGTCTCGCTGCGGGAAATGTTATGTTGCTGGGCGATTTTCAACGCCTGCTCGACGCTCTGCACGCGGCGGTTGTAGATCTCGCTTGCCACCTCTTCCTGACGCTTCACCTGCGCTTTCATCTGTACCGTACGCGCCGCCCAGGCGCCCTTCAGCTCATCATTAAGATGACCAGCGGCGCGTTGGCTGGCGAAAGCGACATACTGACGCAGCAGATTATTGGCATCTGGCGCGGTCTCCGCCGTCAGCTTGATGCTGTCATTGACGCTTTTCAGCGGGTCGCCGGGGATAAACTGAATATCGTTAATCAGATCGTCAAGCATCGCGGCATCCGCGCGTGAGTTGCCTGACTGGCGCTGCTTGTAGTAATCGGTCTGCAGCCAGAAGTCACGGCGGGTATCCCATGACGCCTGTTGCATAATAAACTCTTTGTATGCCTCATCCATGGCGGAAGGTTGGTCTACCGAAGCCAGATCGGCTTTGATATCCAGGTTACGTAAGAACTGCTGTTGCGAATAGTATCCGCCCAGCATATTGACGGTCGGCCGGTCGGTAATTGCCGTCGCGCTCCACTCCTGGCGAGCAAAAAAGGAATAAATAAGAACGATCAGCGCGAACAGCACGGCGATGCCGACTATCCAGCCTTTTCCTGCCCATAAGGCGCGAAACAGCCCGCGAATATCCAGTTCGTTCTCAACGTTCACTGCTTGTGCTCCCGGTAATGGTTGAGTCATCACTTCCCCAGTTTTACTTTGTTAAATTTGGATTATTGCCGCTGTGTCGCCGAATTCTGCGTCTAATGCGCTTAACCAGACGCGCCACTTTCCATGCGCGCTTAATGCAGTAGCCATAAAGTAAAAAAGCAAACAAAAAGAGTATTAACATCACCCATTCAGGAACAATACGGGTGTATTCCGCCACTACGCCGACCAGCGCCAGTAAAGCGGCAGCCAGCGTAATCAGGACAAAGGCCTGCCGGGAAGTAAACCCGGCACGCATGATCAAATGATGAATATGCTGACGATCTGGCGAGAACGGGCTCATCCCCTTTCGCAGGCGGCGATACATAATCGCCACCATATCCATCAGTGGAATCGCAATAATCCACAGCGCCGTCACCGGGCTGATGGGATGCGTTTTGCCCTGCGTCGTCTCCAGCAGGATCCAGATAATGGTGAAGCCAATCATGGTACTGCCGGCATCACCCATAAACACTTTATAGCGACGTCCAAGCGCGCCAAGATTAAGTAAAATATAGGGCAGAATGGCGGCGATCATCGCAAAACACCACATCGCCAGGCTGTACTGGCCATCAAACCATAAGATGATGCCGGTTGCCGCGAAGGAGACGGACGAAAGCCCGCCGAGCAACCCGTCAATGCCATCCACCATATTGAAGGCGTTGATTGCCGCCCAAACGGCGAAAAGCGTGAGGAAAAAACCAAAGGGGCCGAGGACTAACTCCCACGAACCGAAAATATAGCCGAGGCTGCTGAGATGCAGATTACCCGCCGTCATCATGATAACGGCTATCGCGGCCTGAATAACCGCACGAATTTTTACGCTGATATCAAATCGGTCATCCAACGCGCCGACCAACACCAGCACCCCCGCGCAGGCCAGATACAGCGTGGCATGAGGGATATAATAATCGGCAATCGCAAAGGTAAAACAAATACCGGCATAAACTGAGATACCACCAACTAACGGAATCAAACCTTGATGCCGTTTCCGATAGTTTGGCTTATCCACTAACCCAATTTTTTTCGCTGCTTTACGGGCAACAAATATAAACAGGGTCGTGAATAAGAAAACACTGATTAATTCAGTAATAGCAGTGAGTAAATTCACAACACATGTGCTCTCAGCATAGTTAATCCGGGGAGTATAACGATGATGTCTCCACTCCTGAAGGGGAAAAGCAGAACATTACAAATTTATTGTATATATTTTAGACTGTTAAAGTCCTTTCTGCTTAACCCGCCGCGCATATCATACGTCAACGCTGGCGGTGCTTTTCCCGCCTGGATCATACAAAGCTACAAAACAAAACGCCACGCAATCGCGTGGCGTTTTTTCGGCGTATTCCGTCCTACGAACGCTTCATCATATCGAAGAAGTCGTCGTTAGTTTTGGTCATCGCCAGCTTGTTAATGAGGAACTCCATTGCGTCGATTTCACCCATTGGATGGATGATTTTGCGCAGGATCCACATTTTCTGCAGTTCTTCCTGGGTGGTCAGCAGCTCTTCTTTACGGGTACCGGAACGGTTGTAGTCGATAGCCGGGAAGACGCGTTTTTCCGCAATCTTACGGGAGAGGTGCAGTTCCATGTTACCGGTGCCTTTAAACTCTTCGTAGATAACTTCATCCATTTTAGAGCCGGTATCGATAAGCGCGGTAGCGATGATGGTCAGGCTGCCGCCCTCTTCCACGTTACGTGCCGCACCGAAGAAACGCTTCGGACGATGCAGGGCGTTAGCGTCCACACCGCCGGTCAGCACTTTACCGGAAGCCGGAACCACGGTGTTGTAGGCACGGGCCAGACGGGTGATGGAGTCGAGCAGGATAATAACGTCTTTTTTATGCTCAACCAGACGTTTCGCTTTCTCGATAACCATTTCGGCAACTTGCACGTGACGAGATGCCGGTTCGTCGAAGGTAGAAGCGACAACTTCACCTTTAACCAAACGCTGCATCTCGGTCACTTCTTCCGGACGTTCGTCGATAAGCAACACCATCAGCACGCAGTCAGGATGGTTGTACGCGATGCTCTGCGCGATGTTCTGCAGCAGCATGGTTTTACCGGCTTTCGGCGGCGCGACGATCAGACCACGCTGGCCGCGGCCAATCGGCGATGCCAGATCCAGTACGCGAGCGGTTAAGTCTTCGGTAGAACCATTACCACGCTCCATACGCAGGCGTGAATTCGCGTGCAGCGGCGTTAAGTTCTCGAACAGAATCTTGTTACGCGCGTTTTCCGGCTTGTCGTAGTTAACTTCGTTAACTTTCAGCAGCGCGAAGTAACGTTCACCCTCTTTAGGAGGACGAATCTTACCGGAAATGGTGTCACCAGTGCGGAGGTTGAAGCGGCGGATTTGGCTGGGGGATACGTAGATGTCGTCTGGACCGGCGAGGTAGGAGCTGTCTGCTGAGCGGAGGAATCCAAATCCATCCTGCAGTATCTCCAGTACGCCATCGCCAAAGATATCTTCGCCACTCTTTGAATGCTGCTTGAGGATGGCAAAAATAATATCCTGCTTACGCATACGAGCCAGGTTTTCCAGCCCCATATTTTCGCCGAGAGTAATCAGCTCAGAAACCGGCGTATTCTTTAATTCGGTAAGATTCATAGTGGTGTGGGTTCTTAAACTCGGGGTAAATCTCGAACTTAATGTTGTGAATGGTATGGCAGGAACATCCATGCCTGTTAGCGGCTTCATCTCGTGTCTGTACGTTGCCTGGTCACAGGAAAGAACGCAGAACTGAAACGACAAGACGGAATGAGTGATAAGCCCGGAATTATTAGCCTCACGCGCATAGTCTGCGGGACGCTTTGGGTAAAACAAGATTCAAACAATAGGTATGTTTAAAACGAAGTCTGGAATTAACTTAGCACGACTCAGGCCGGGCGTCCAGAGTTCCACAAAAAATAGGAATCCGGACGCCGGAATGGCAAACCGATTACGCCAGGTTGGCGTCGAGGAACTCTTTCAGTTGGCCTTTGGACAGCGCGCCGACTTTAGTCGCCGCGACTTCGCCGTTTTTGAACAGCAGCAGCGTCGGGATGCCGCGGATGCCGTACTTCGGCGCCGTGCCCGGGTTCTGATCGATGTTCAGTTTAGCCACGGTCAGTTTGCCTTGATACTCTTCAGCGATCTCATCCAGAATCGGGGCGATCATTTTGCACGGACCACACCACTCTGCCCAGAAATCGACGAGGGTCAGCCCGTCAGCCTTGAGTACGTCCGTGTCAAAACTGTCGTCAGTCAGGTGAATAATTTTATCGCTCATATATAACTCCACAGGAATAAGCCTGGTGTGTTGGTGTCGCAGTCATCAACGACGTGTTGATGCTACGTTATGCACGCTATTCTTCAGGATGCCTCTTTTATAAGCTACCTGCGGGAATGGATCCACCATGGACCACCACCGCCGATGCTTAAGCGCACTGTCTGCAAATCTACCTGCGGCAGATTTACCGCCCCCGTTGCGCTTAGTAGTCTAAGCTTTCCGGGATCCATTCAGTAGCCGGAGACGCACCTTGAATAATTTCGTATATCGCCAACGAAAGGTTGACGTTATTTCACCGGATACGCTTTCTTAATGCAATAGTTAGCTGATATTCTACCACACTATGAGCAAAACACATTTGACAGAACAGAAGTTTTCCGACTTCGCCCTGCACCCGGCAGTTGTCGAAGCCCTTGAAAAAAAAGGGTTTCATAATTGCACACCCATTCAGGCTCTCGCCCTTCCGCTCACGCTGGAAGGCCGCGATGTCGCCGGGCAGGCGCAAACCGGTACCGGTAAAACGATGGCGTTTCTGACGTCAACGTTTCATTATCTTCTCTCTCACCCGGCCATCGCAGACCGCCAGGTTAACCAACCGCGCGCGCTGATCATGGCGCCAACGCGCGAGCTGGCGGTACAGATTCACGCTGACGCCGAACCGCTGGCGCAGGCCACCGGTCTGAAGCTCGGTCTGGCTTACGGCGGCGACGGCTACGATAAGCAGCTGAAAGTACTGGAAAGCGGCGTTGATATTCTGATCGGCACCACCGGTCGTCTGATCGATTACGCCAAACAAAACCACATTAATCTCGGCGCCATTCAGGTTGTCGTGCTCGACGAAGCCGATCGCATGTACGATCTCGGCTTTATTAAAGATATCCGCTGGCTATTCCGCCGCATGCCGCCGGCCACTCAGCGCCTGAACATGCTGTTCTCCGCCACGCTGTCTTATCGCGTACGCGAACTGGCATTCGAACAGATGAACAACGCCGAGTACGTTGAAGTCGAACCGGAACAGAAAACCGGCCACCGCATTAAAGAAGAGTTGTTCTATCCTTCCAACGACGAAAAAATGCGCCTGCTGCAGACGCTGCTGGAAGAAGAGTGGCCCGACCGCGCTATTGTTTTCGCCAACACCAAGCATCGTTGTGAAGATATCTGGGGCCATCTGGCGGCAGATGGACATCGCGTCGGCCTGCTGACCGGCGACGTGGCACAGAAAAAACGCCTGCGTATTCTCGAAGAGTTCACCCGCGGCGATCTCGATATTCTGGTTGCGACAGACGTAGCCGCTCGCGGCCTGCATATCCCAGCCGTCACCCATGTCTTTAACTATGACCTGCCGGATGACTGCGAAGACTATGTCCACCGTATCGGCCGTACCGGCCGCGCGGGCGCCAGCGGGCACTCCATCAGCCTGGCCTGTGAAGAATACGCGCTGAACCTGCCGGCAATCGAAACCTATATCGGCCATTCGATCCCGGTCAGCAAGTACAATCCGGACGCGCTGATGACCGATTTACCGAAGCCGCTGCGTTTAACGCGCACCCGCCCCGGTAATGGCCCGCGCCGTAATGGCCCGCCTCGTAATCGTCGTCGCTCAGGTTAATATCTATGCCATACACGAAATTTTTCAGGATGCGCCACGGAGATTATCCCGGGCAACGAAGCCCAGTCGACACAGGAGCTGCCTGAAAGATGAAGAGTATGAGTTCCACCTCGCTGTATGCCGCCATCGACCTTGGCTCCAATAGTTTTCATATGTTGGTGGTGCGCGAGGTGGCGGGCAGTATTCAGACCCTGAGCCGCATTAAGCGCAAGGTGCGTCTGGCTGCCGGCCTGAATAGCGACAATGCGCTCTCCGCAGAAGCGATGGAGCGCGGCTGGCAGTGCTTACGCCTGTTTGCCGAACGTCTGCAGGATATTCCTTCGGCACAAATTCGCGTCGTCGCCACCGCCACCCTGCGTCTGGCGGTCAACGCCGGCGAATTTCTGGCGAAAGCGCAGGAAATCCTCGGTTGCCCCGTCCAGGTGATTAGCGGTGAGGAAGAAGCCCGCCTGATCTACCAGGGCGTAGCCCATACCACCGGCGGCGCCGATCAGCGTCTGGTGGTGGATATCGGCGGCGCCAGCACTGAACTGGTGACCGGCACCGGCGCGCAAACGACCTCGCTGTTCAGCCTGTCGATGGGCTGCGTCACCTGGCTTGAACGCTACTTTGCCGACCGTAGCCTGACGAAAGAAAACTTCGATCTCGCGGAAGCGGCGGCGCGCGATGTGCTGCTTCCAATCGCTGATGTCCTGCGTTACCACGGCTGGAAAGTGTGCGTCGGCGCTTCAGGCACCGTGCAGGCGCTGCAGGAAATTATGATGGCGCAGGGAATGGATGAGCGCATCACCCTCAGCAAGCTACAGCAGCTTAAGCAGCGCGCCATCCAGTGCGGCCGACTCGAAGAGCTGGAAATCGAAGGGCTGACGCTCGAACGCGCACTGGTTTTTCCGAGCGGCCTTGCCATTCTGATTGCTATCTTTAGCGAACTGAATATTCAGTGCATGACGCTGGCTGGCGGCGCATTACGCGAAGGCCTGGTCTACGGCATGTTGCACCTTTCTGTCGATCAGGATATTCGTAGCCGCACGCTGCGTAATATTCAGCGGCGCTTTATGATCGATACTGAACAGGCGCAACGGGTGGCTAATCTGGCCACCCATCTGGTTGATCAACTGGACAGCGGCTGGGAACTGGATCCGCTAAGCCGTGATTTGCTCGTCAGCGCCTGCGCGCTTCATGAAATTGGCCTGAGCGTCGATTTCAAACGCGCGCCGCAGCACGCCGCCTATCTGGTCAATAACCTCGACCTGCCCGGTTTTACCCCGGCGCAGAAGAAGCTCATCGCCACGCTGCTGCTCAACCAGACTAACGCCATCGATCTTTCTTCGCTCCATCAGCAAAACGCGGTACCGCCGCGCGTTGCCGAACATTTGTGTCGCCTGCTGCGACTGGCGATTCTGTTTGCCAGCCGCCGGCGCGACGATCTCCTGCCAGCCATTCAACTTGCCGCCGACGACGAAAAACTGACGCTGACGCTGCCGGATGACTGGCTGAAGGAACATCCGCTGGGCCGGGAAATGGTCGAGCAAGAGTGTCAGTGGCAAAGCTATGTCCACTGGGCGCTGTTGATCAACGACGACACGGCGAGGTAATTTCCAGCCAGGAGGGCGCATGCGGGAAGAACTGGATTTCAAATCACTACGCTTTTTCTCCGCGCTCTACCGTTTGGGGAATGTTTCTCCGGCGGCGGAAGCACTCGATATCAGTCAGCCAACCGGTAGCCTGCTGCTAAAAAAGCTACGCGAGCACTTTGACGACCCGCTGTTTGTGCGCGTTGGACAACGCATGGCGCCAACGCCGCGCGCGGACGCTATCGCCCCCACCATTTTTACTCTTTTGCAACTGGCCGATACCGATCTGGCGGCTAAGCCGGAATTTATCCCGCAGGAGAGCAACCGTAACTTCACCATCGGCATGACCGATATCAGCCAGATGACGCTTCTTCCTTTGCTGCAAAGCCAGCTCCAGCGGCTGGACGCCAGCGGCATCACCTTTACGGTGCTGAATATTGACGATCAGACGCTTAGCGCGCTGGAATCAGGGAAATGTGATTTGGCGATCGGCTATCTTACCCAACTGCCGGAGAGCGTCTATCAGCAGCATCTGTTCGATCAGTCGTATGTTTGTCTGGCAGCGGACAATCACCCGCGCATTCGTCATCGGTTCAGCGCCGAAGACTGGCGTCAGGAAAAGCACCTTGCGGTTCGCGTCAACGGCACCGCCCACGGCGACATTGATAAACTGCTGGCGGAACACAGTATGCCGCGGCGTATCGCATTGACGCTGCCCAGCTTTTTAGGCGCGGGCGAGCTGGTTGCCGGCAGCGAGATGATCGCGGTGGTGCCGGAGCAGCTGGCGCGCCACATCACCAGGCGTTACTCCTGCCGCAGCTGGCCGCTACCTTTCTCACTGGCTAACATCGCGATTCGCCAGGTCTGGCACCAGCGTCTGCACCGCGATCCTGGGCATATCTGGCTGCGCAAGCAGATTGTAGATCTTGCCGCCTCAGGCGGTTCTATTAGCATTTAAATCATAAAATAAGCGGCTGTATTAGGATTTCTGATACGCTATATTCTATTTGGTTTATTGCTGTCAATACGTCAAACATTTTAATCTCCCCGCATCAGTTCATATCGACCGAATAAATAAAGGAACCTATCATGCGCGGAAAAATCGCTTTAGAAGAACATGTATCTACTCCTGAAAATAACCGTTTATGGGATTCGACCGGCGAAGCTAACCGTAACGGTAGCGAATATATGCAAGACGTAGAGCGCCGCCTGCTTGACCGCAGCATTCAACTCGAAGAAATGGCGCAACGTAATATTGACCACGTTATTCTTTCTCTGACTTCACCCGGCGCGCAATCTATTTTAGATAAAGCCAAAGCGGTCTCTTTCGCTCGCGACACTAACGACTTTATCGTTGATAATTATGTAAAACCGAATCCGGATAAATTTAGCGCGTTCGCCACGCTGGCGTTACAAAACCCGGAAGCTGCGGCGGAAGAGCTGGAGCGCGCGGTGAAAAAACTGGGCATGAAAGGCGCGCTGATTAACGGCTACACCAACGTCAAAGACAGCGAACATGGCCTGTATCTTGATGATGAATCCATGCTGGTATTCTGGGATAAAGTCAACGAGCTAAACGTGCCGGTGTACCTGCATCCGCGTGAACCGCTGGAAGGCCCGGCGCGCGGGATTTATACCGGTTACGAAAGCCTAATCGGTTCCGCCTGGGGCTTTGCGCAGGAAACCGCCGTTCACGCTATTCGCCTGATGATGAGCGGCCTGTTCGACCGTTATCCGAATCTTAACCTGGTGCTGGGACACCTCGGTGAAGGGCTGGTACACATGCTGCCGCGCACTCAACATCGCCTCTATCGTCAGCGTTTCGGCTGCGGTTTGGGCAAGGCGGAAAAACCGTTAATGCACTATCTGCAAAATAACTTTATTGTCACCACCAGCGGTCATTTTAATACTCACTCGCTAAATAATGCGATTGAAGTAATGGGTGCCGATCGCGTGATGTTCTCCGTTGATTACCCTTATGAAGATATTCATCAGGCCTGCGACTGGTTTGATCCGTTAGAAATGGATGAAGGGCTGAAAGAAAAAATAGCCTGGGGCAATGCCAGCCGCGTATTTAATATCAAATAATAAAAAATAAATCGACAGGGCCTGTTCTCAGGCCCTGGTTTTATTACAGGGAGAATATACTATGCCGGTAGGTATTTTTGTTTGCAGCGGTTCATTACTCGTCGGCGCGATTGCAGGCGCCTCACTCAACCGATTTATCCCGGATCACTTTAAGAAAACGCTACCGCTTATTTCCGGGTTAATCTCTATCAGTATGGGCGTGTTCTTCCTTAACAAACTCATCAATCTGCCACCCATTGCGCTGGCCGTTATCATCGGCACGATTATTGGCGGCCTGTTGAATATTGAGAAGTGGATTGAGCGGGCGGGAACACAGCTGCGAACGCCCATCGAGCGCATTTTTCCAGGCCAAAACAACGCAGGCGTAGAAGCGGAGGATTTTATGAACCAGTTTATCGCGGTGCTGATCCTGTTCTGCGCCAGCGGTACCGGTATTTTTGGCGCCCTAACCGAAGGGATGACCGGCGACCCGACCATTCTGCTGACCAAGTCGATACTCGACTTTTTCACCGCCGCCATTTTCGCTTCGACGCTGGGCTACATTATCACCGCGATTTTTATTCCCCAGCTGATCATCTTCGTGATTCTGTTCTTCGCCGCCACGTTTATTATGACGTTGATAAGCCCATCGATGATCGCTGATTTTACTGCCTGCGGCGGTATTATTATGCTGGCGACCGGTTTTCGGCTTTGCGGTATTCGCCATTTCCCCACCGCCAACATGCTGCCGTCACTGCTGCTGGTGATGCCATTTTCCACCGCCTGGCAGCAGTTTGTCGCCTGAAACGTTAGCCCTTTTTCGCCTTCGCCAGCATCGCCTTGATATTCGCAACGTTGGCCTGGCCTTTATGCATACGTTCTTCCGCAGAGATGACTTTCCGCTCCTGCTCCCAAATCAGATCGTCTTGCGGGAGCTCAAGCAGAAAACGGCTCGGCTCCGGGCGTACCAGCTCGCCATACTGACGACGCTCCTTACAGAGCGTAAAGGTCAACTCTTTCTGCGCGCGCGTGATACCTACATAGGCCAGACGCCGTTCTTCATCAACATTATCTTCATCGATACTGCTCTGATGCGGCAGCAATCCCTCTTCCATTCCCACCAGGTAAACATACGGGAACTCCAGCCCTTTTGAGGCATGCAGGGTCATCAACTGCACCTGATCCAGCTCTTCATCCGATTCGCCGCGTTCCATCATATCGCGCAGGGTAAAGCGGGTAACCACCTGCGTCAGCGTCATCGGCTCATCTATCTCGCTGCCTTCCAGCATTTCGGTCATCCAGGTGAACAGCTGGTTGACGTTTTTCATCCGCATTTCCGCGGCTTTCGGGCTCGGCGAGGTTTCATATAGCCAGGACTCATAATCAATCCCGCGAATTAAATCCCGCACGGCATTGACTGGTTCACGCTCGGCCAGTTGCTGAATTTCCCGCAGCCAGTGGGTGAAACGAGTGAGGGATTCATACCCGCGCCCGGTCAGCGTCTGGCTTAACCCCATATCAAAGCTGGCGGTGAATAAGCCTTTATTGCGGCTCATCGCCCATTCGCCCAGTTTTTGCAAGGTCGCCGGACCAATCTCTCGCTTCGGCGTATTGACGATACGCAGGAAGGCGCTGTCGTCATCCGGGTTGGTGAGTACGCGCAGATAGGCCAGCAGATCTTTAATTTCCGGACGCGAGAAGAACGAGGTGCCGCCCGAGATTTTGTACGGGATGCGGTTCTGCATCAGCATCTTTTCAAAGACCCGCGACTGGTGATTGCCGCGATAAAGGATGGCGTAATCTTTGTAGTTTGTTTTATTAATAAAGTGGTGGGCAATCAGTTCGCCAGCGACGCGCTCCGCTTCATGATCTTCGTTATTGGCGGAGAGCACTTTCAGCTCGGTACCGTAGCCAAGTTCTGAGAACAGCCGCTTTTCAAACACGTGCGGGTTATTGGCGATCAAAATGTTGGCAGCCTTCAGAATACGCCCTGATGAACGGTAGTTCTGTTCAAGTTTGATCACCTGCAGCGCCGGAAAATCCTGGCTTAACAGCACCAGGTTCTGCGGCCGCGCGCCGCGCCACGAGTAGATCGACTGGTCATCATCACCCACCACGGTAAAGCGCGCGCGCTGCCCCACCAGCAGCTTCACCAGCTCATACTGGCTGGTGTTGGTATCCTGATACTCATCCACCAGCAGGTAACGGATCTTGTTCTGCCAACGTTCGCGCACCTCTTCATTGCGCTGCAACAGAAGCGTCGGCAGTAGAATAAGATCGTCAAAATCGAGGACGTTGCAGGCCTTCATATGCGCATCATAGAGCCCATAGCAGTGGGCGAAGATGCGGTCCCGTTCGCCTTTCGCGCCAGCCGCCGCCTGCGCCGGCGTTTTCAGATCGTTTTTCCAGTTGGAGATCGTCGAGATAAGCTGCTGCAACACCACTTTGTCATCTTCGATCAACCCTTCGGTGAGCTCTTTGAGCAGCGCGACCTGGTCGGTATCATCGAACAAGGAAAAGTTGGATTTCATTCCCAGCGCGGCGTATTCACGTTTGATGATATCCAGCCCCAGGGTGTGGAAGGTGGAAATCATCAGCCCGCGCGCCTCTTTTCGCCCCAGCGTTTGCCCGACGCGCTCTTTCATTTCGCGGGCGGCCTTGTTAGTAAAGGTGACGGCCGCGATATGGCGCGCCTGATAACCGCAGCCGCGGATCAGGTGGGCGATTTTATTCGTAATAACGCGGGTCTTACCGGAACCGGCGCCCGCCAGCACCAGGCACGGTCCGGTAACGAATTCGACGGCTTGTTGTTGGCCAGGGTTTAAACGCATGGGAATATTGCTCAATCTTCGAACGGGGTGTGGATTGTAGCAGAAAGCGAGGCCGAGATTTACCGGCTGATGGTAAAGTGTCAGCCACGCAATTCATCCTGAGGCTCCGGTAATGGCAAAAAGCGCAGCGGCCCTGCATATTCTGGTCAAAGAAGAAAAACTGGCACACGAGATCCTCGCCAAGCTGGAACGGGGCGTCAGCTTCGATCATCTGGCAAAGCGCTACTCAAAATGCCCGTCCGGACGCCATGGCGGCGATCTGGGGGAGTTCCAGCAGGGCGCAATGGTCGCTCCGTTTGATAAAGCCGTGTTCAGCTGTCCGCTGCTCAAACCCTATGGCCCGGTACAAACCAAATTTGGCTACCATATCATCAAGGTGCTGTATCGCCGCTAGCGCGTGTTACTATGGCGCCCTGATTTATCCCAACTCAATCAAGGCGCAATCATGGCTAAAACAGCGGCAGCACTGCATATCCTGGTAAAAGAAGAGAAACTGGCTCTCGATCTGCTTGAGCAGCTCAAAAACGGCGCCGACTTCGGCAAGCTGGCGAAAAAACACTCTATCTGCCCGTCAGGAAAACGCGGCGGCGATCTGGGCGAATTCCGCCAGGGCCAGATGGTTCCGGCATTCGATAAAGTGGTTTTCTCCTGCCCGGAACTGGAGCCAACCGGCCCGCTGCATACCCAGTTCGGTTACCACATCATCAAAGTGCTGTACCGGAAATAATAAAAAACCCGGGGATCTTAATCTCCGGGTTTTTGCCTGATGGCGCTTCGCTTATCAGGCCTACTAAACAAATCCATTCCTCTATGGATTTCGGCTTGCCGGAAGGCGGCAAGTCGAAAGACGACGAGGAATCAGCCGGCAACCGCGATACGCTTCATATCGGTCATATAACCGCGCAGTTTTTTACCCACCGCTTCGATAGCGTGGCTGCGAATCGCTTCGTTCACGTCACGCAGCTGAGCGTTATCCACCGCACCTTCGGCAATCGCTTTGCCCAGGTCGCCGGTCTGCAGAGTGGTCATGAACTCTTTCAGCAGCGGTACGCAAGCATAAGAGAACAGGTAGTTACCGTACTCCGCGGTATCGGAGATAACCACGTTCATTTCATACAGGCGCTTACGGGCGATTGTGTTGGCGATAAGCGGCAGCTCGTGCAGCGATTCGTAGTAAGCGGACTCTTCGATGATGCCGGAATCAACCATGGTTTCGAAGGCCAGTTCAACGCCCGCTTTCACCATTGCAATCATCAGAACGCCTTTATCGAAGTACTCCTGCTCGCCGATTTTACCTTCATACTGTGGCGCGGTTTCGAACGCGGTTTTACCGGTCTCTTCACGCCAGGTCAGCAGTTTTTTGTCGTCGTTCGCCCAGTCAGCCATCATGCCGGAAGAGAATTCGCCGGAGATGATGTCATCCATATGTTTCTGGAACAGCGGCGCCATGATCTCTTTCAGCTGTTCTGACAGCGCGTAAGCACGCAGTTTCGCCGGATTAGACAGGCGATCCATCATCAGGGTGATGCCGCCTTGCTTCAGCGCTTCGGTGATGGTTTCCCAACCGAACTGAATCAGTTTTTCCGCATACGCCGGATCGGTACCTTCAGCCACCAGCTTATCGAAGCACAGCAGAGAACCCGCCTGCAGCATGCCGCAGAGGATAGTCTGCTCACCCATCAGGTCAGATTTCACTTCCGCCACGAAGGAGGATTCCAGAACACCCGCACGATGGCCGCCGGTCGCCGCTGCCCACGCTTTAGCAATGGCCATACCTTCGCCTTTCGGATCGTTTTCCGGGTGTACGGCGATAAGCGTCGGCACGCCGAAACCGCGTTTGTACTCTTCACGAACTTCGGTACCCGGGCACTTCGGCGCCACCATCACCACGGTGATGTCTTTGCGGATCTGCTCGCCCACTTCAACAATGTTGAAGCCGTGGGAGTAACCCAGCGCCGCGCCGTCTTTCATCAGCGGCTGTACGGAACGCACAACGTCAGAGTGCTGTTTGTCCGGAGTCAGGTTGACGACCAGGTCAGCCTGCGGGATCAGCTCTTCATAGGTACCCACTTTGAAGCCGTTTTCGGTCGCTTTACGCCAGGATGCGCGCTTCTCGGCGATCGCTTCTTTACGCAGCGCATAGGAGATATCCAGGCCGGAGTCACGCATGTTCAGCCCCTGGTTCAGGCCCTGCGCGCCACAGCCGACGATGACTACTTTTTTACCCTGAAGATAGCTTGCGCCATCGGCAAATTCATCGCGCCCCATAAAGCGGCATTTGCCCAGCTGAGCCAGCTGCTGGCGCAGATTCAGTGTGTTGAAGTAGTTAGCCATGGTGATACCTCGTGATGTTGTGTTGTCGTGCTTATTGTTCGGTTCGCGTTTTGCGAGAATGAACCCACTATATGACAGGAATTTCGTTGCGAAAATTGATATATTCACAACATCACATTGCAATAACTGCAACGTTATTCTCAGGGGATTGAGCCATGGATTTACGCGATCTGAAAACCTTTCTGCATCTGGCGGAAAGCCGCCATTTTGGCCGCAGCGCGCGGGCTATGCACGTCAGTCCCTCCACGCTTTCGCGGCAGATTCAACGCCTGGAAGAGGACCTCGGCCAGCCGCTGTTCGTTCGCGATAATCGCACCGTAACCCTAACCGAGGCCGGCGAAGAACTCCGCACCTTTGCCCAGCAGACTTTATTGCAGTATCAGCAACTGCGCCACGCCATCGACCAGCAGGGGCCGTCGCTCTCCGGCGAGCTACATATTTTCTGCTCCGTGACCGCCGCTTACAGTCACTTGCCGCCGATTCTCGATCGCTTTCGCGCCGCGCATCCCTCAGTAGAGATAAAGTTATCGACCGGCGACGCCGCTGATGCGATGGAAAAAGTGGTCACTGGAGAAGCCGATCTGGCCATTGCCGGTAAGCCGGAGACGCTGCCGGGCTCGGTGGCGTTTTCGATGCTGGAAAATCTTGCGGTAGTGCTGATTGCCCCGGCGTTGCCCTGCCCGGTGCGCAATCAGGTCACGGTCGAGCATCCCGACTGGGCAACGGTGCCGTTTATCATGGCCGATCAGGGCCCGGTGCGCCGCCGCATCGAGCTGTGGTTCCGTCGCCATAAAATCAGCAATCCATCCATTTACGCCACCGTCGGCGGCCATGAAGCCATGGTATCTATGGTCGCCCTCGGCTGCGGCGTGGCGCTACTGCCGGAAGTGGTGCTGGAAAACAGCCCCGAGCCGGTCCGCAATCGCGTGATGATCCTCGATCGCAGCGATGAGAAGACGCCATTTGAGCTGGGCGTCTGCGCACAAAAAAAGCGGCTGTACGAGCCGCTTATTGATGCGTTCTGGAAAATCCTGCCTAACCACTAGCCCGCGAGGAAAAAGCGGAACGCCGGGTTATGGGTTTCGTCATGACACTCGTAGCCCAGTTCATTAAGACGGGTTTCGAAGTCCGGCTCATGCTCGCCAAGCTCAAACGCCGCCAGAACGCGGCCAAAATCGGTGCCGTGGCTACGATAGTGGAACAGCGAAATATTCCAGTGGGTGCCGAGCGTGTGCAGAAACTTGAGCAGCGCGCCTGGTGATTCCGGGAACTCGAAGCTAAACAGGCGCTCCTGCAGCGGTTTAGACGGCCGTCCGCCGACCATATAGCGCACGTGTAGTTTCGCCATTTCGTCATCGGAAAGATCGACCACGCTGTAGCCGCCTTCGCTCAGTAAATCGAGGATCTCTTTACGCTCATCCAGCCCGCGGCTCAGCCGCACGCCAACGAAAATACAGGCATCTTTGGCATCGGCAAAACGGTAGTTGAACTCGGTAACCGAACGGCCGCCCAGTAGCTGGCAGAACTTAAGAAAACTACCCTTCTCTTCCGGTATCGTCACCGCCAGCAGCGCTTCGCGCTGCTCCCCGAGCTCGCAACGCTCAGAAACGTAGCGTAGTCCGTGGAAGTTGACGTTGGCGCCGGACAGGATGTGAGCCAGACGCTCGCCGCGGATGTTATGCTGGGCGATATACTTTTTCATCCCCGCCAGCGCCAGCGCGCCGGAGGGCTCCGCTACCGCCCGCACATCTTCGAACAGATCTTTCATCGCCGCGCAGATAGCATCGCTATCGACGGTGATGATGTCGTCCAGATACTCCTGGCATACACGGAACGTTTCATCGCCGATGCGCTTCACCGCCACGCCTTCAGCGAACAAACCGACGCGCGGCAGATCCACCGGGTGACCGGCATCCAGCGCCGCTTTCAGACACGCCGAATCTTCCGCTTCGACCGCTATCACTTTAATCTGCGGCATCAGCTGCTTGATAAGCACCGCCACGCCTGCCGCCAGACCACCACCGCCAACCGGGACGAATACGCGGTCAATGTGGGCATCCTGCTGCAGCAGCTCCAGCGCCAGCGTTCCCTGACCGGCGATGACCATCGGGTGATCGAACGGCGGCACCCAGGTAAACCCCTGCTGCTGCGCCAGCTCGATCGCGCGGGCTTTCGCTTCGTCAAAGTTGGCGCCGTGCAGTAGCACTTCGCCGCCAAAGCCGCGAACGGCATCGACTTTGATATCGGCGGTCGCTACCGGCATCACGATCAGCGCCTTAACACCCAGCCGGGAGGCAGAAAACGCCACGCCTTGCGCATGATTACCCGCCGAAGCGGTGATCACGCCATTTGATTTTTGTTCCGCCGTCAGGCCGGACATCATCGCGTAGGCGCCGCGCAGCTTAAAGCTATGCACCGGCTGGCGATCTTCGCGTTTCACCAGGATAACGTTATCCAGCCGCGAAGAGAGCTTGTCCATTTTTTGCAGCGGGGTTTTCTGCACCGCTTCATAAACCGGCGCGCGCAGTACCGCCCGGAGATACTCCGCCCCCTCAGGGGCGGCGGATAGGGGTTGCGACTCGGCCATGATTAACCCCCAAGTTTTGATTTATCGCGCACGGCGCCCTTGTCGGCACTGGTCGCGAGGCTGGCGTAAGCGCGCAGCGCGAAGGAGACCTGGCGCTCGCGGTCTTTCGGCGTCCACGCCTTATCGCCACGCGCTTCTTGCGCTTCGCGACGGGCAGCGATTTCGGCATCGCTGAGCTGCAGCTGAATACCGCGGTTCGGAATATCGATAGCAATCATGTCGCCATCTTCGATGATAGCGATGTTGCCGCCGCTCGCGGCTTCCGGCGATACGTGGCCGATGGAAAGCCCGGAGGTGCCGCCGGAGAAGCGGCCATCGGTGATCAACGCGCACGCTTTGCCAAGCCCCATGGACTTCAGGAAAGTGGTCGGATAGAGCATCTCCTGCATTCCCGGCCCGCCTTTCGGCCCTTCATAGCGAATAACCACGACGTCGCCTTCCACGACTTTGCCGCCGAGGATAGCCTCAACCGCTTCGTCCTGGCTTTCATAAACTTTCGCCGGGCCGGTAAATTTCAGGATGCTATCGTCGACGCCAGCGGTTTTGACGATACAGCCGTTTTCGGCAAAGTTACCGTACAGTACTGCCAGGCCACCGTCTTTACTGTAGGCATGTTCCAGAGAACGGATACATCCCTCAGCGCGATCGTCATCCAGCGTATCCCAGCGGCAATCCTGCGAGAACGCCTGGGTAGTACGGATCCCCGCCGGACCGGCGCGGAACATTTTTTTCACCGCGTCGTCCTGGGTCACCATCACATCGTACTGTTCCAGGGTCTGCGGCAGCGTCAGGCCAAGGACGTTTTTAACATCGCGGTTGAGTAACCCCGCGCGATCCAGCTCGCCGAGGATACCCAGCACGCCACCGGCGCGGTGCACGTCTTCCATATGGTATTTTTGCGTACTCGGCGCCACCTTACACAGCTGCGGCACTTTGCGGGACAGCTTGTCGATATCACTCATGGTGAAGTCGATTTCGGCTTCCTGCGCCGCCGCCAGCAGGTGCAGTACGGTATTGGTTGAGCCGCCCATTGCGATATCGAGAGTCATGGCGTTTTCAAATGCCGCCTTGCTGGCGATATTGCGCGGTAGCGCGGAAGCGTCGTCCTGCTCGTAGTAGCGTTTGGTCAGTTCAACGATACGTTTACCGGCGTTGAGAAACAGCGCTTTACGGTCGGCATGGGTCGCCAGCAGAGAACCATTACCCGGCTGCGACAGGCCTAATGCTTCGGTCAGGCAGTTCATTGAGTTCGCGGTGAACATCCCCGAGCACGAACCGCAGGTCGGACAGGCGGAACGCTCCACCTGTTCGCTCTGATCGTCAGAGACTTTCGGGTCTGCCCCCTGGATCATGGCATCAACCAGATCCAACTTGATGATTTTGTCAGACAGCTTGGTTTTCCCGGCTTCCATCGGACCGCCGGAGACAAAGATCACCGGAATATTCAAACGCAGGGAGGCCATCAGCATCCCCGGGGTGATTTTGTCGCAGTTAGAGATACAGACCATAGCATCGGCGCAGTGGGCGTTAACCATGTACTCGACTGAATCGGCGATGAGCTCGCGGGATGGCAGTGAATAGAGCATACCCCCGTGCCCCATGGCGATCCCATCATCCACCGCGATGGTGTTGAATTCTTTAGCAACGCCGCCAGCAGCTTCAATTTGCTCGGCAACCAGTTTGCCGAGATCGCGCAGATGCACGTGCCCTGGTACAAACTGGGTAAAGGAGTTAACAACGGCGATGATCGGTTTGCCGAAATCGGCATCGGTCATCCCGGTTGCGCGCCACAGCGCGCGGGCGCCCGCCATATTGCGGCCATGTGTGGTGGTGGCGGAACGGTACTTAGGCATGCTCTTTTTACTCCCATCTCTGTTTATGCAATGGGACGGTGCGTGCCGTCCCATTTTTAATCACTTACTTACCGGATCCAGCCAGCCCCATTTATCTTCCGTTTCACCGGTGAAGAGGCCAAAGAAGGCTTCCTGAATGCGTTTGGTCACCGGGCCACGGCGGCCTGCGCCAACCTGGATACCGTCAACGCTGCGTACCGGCGTGATTTCCGCAGCGGTACCGGACATGAACACTTCATCCGCCAGGTACAGAGATTCGCGGGACAGCACCTGCTCGCGGACTTCGATACCGAGATCTTTCGCCAGTTTGATGATGGCGTCGCGGGTGATACCCGGCAGCGCGGAAGAGGTAAACGGCGGAGTAAACAGCACGCCATCTTTCACCTCAAACAGGTTTTCGCCTGCGCCTTCGGAGATATAGCCGTTAACGTCCAGCGCGATACCTTCCTGATAACCGTGACGACGCGCTTCGCTGCCGACCAGCAGAGAGGAGAGATAGTTGCCGCCCGCTTTCGCTGCGGTTGGGATGGTGTTTGGCGCCGCGCGGTTCCAGGAAGAAACCATCGCATCGATCCCCTGCTCCAGCGCTTCTGCGCCAAGGTATGCACCCCACGGGAACGCCGCGATGATAACGTCGGTTTTATAGCCGTCCGGCGGGTTAACGCCCATGCCAACATCGCCAACAAACACCAGCGGACGGATATAAGCGCTGGTCAGTTTATTGGTACGGATAACTTCGCGGCAGGCTTCCATCAGCTCGTCAACGCTCTGAGAAACCGGGAAACGGTAGATTTTTGCTGAATCATGCAGACGCTGCATGTGTTCACGATGGCGGAACACCACTGGCCCTTTGTGAGAATCGTAGCAGCGGATACCTTCGAATACCGAAGTCCCGTAGTGCAACGCGTGGGACATGACGTGTACTTTCGCCTCGCCCCATGGGGTCATCTCGCCATTGAACCAAATGTAATCAGCTTTCTTCGTCGTCATTGTTTTTATTCCTCTGCGCTCAGGCGCGGATTTGTTGTGATGTGGGTTGCTGGATCTCGACGCAGGCGACGTCGACCAGTTTGCGTAACTGACTAAACAGTAATTCGACGGGCCGCTGGCTGGCAACGGTCAGCTCGATATTTATGTTTTGCGCATCCGACGCGGTTTCCATATTCATTGAGCAAATTTGAAAACCGCGATGGCGCACCACGCGCAGCACGCGTTCTAAGGTTTCGGGGTTGAAGCGAGCCTGTAAAGCGACCTGATGTTGCATCATGATAATTTCTCCAGCATTTCTGCATTACTGGCGCCGGGCGGCACCAACGGCCAGACATTCTCAAGTTCATCGATTGAGACATGAAGCAGGTATGGCCCCTGGCTCGAAAGCATGGTGTCGAGTGCCGCTTCAACCTGGTCTTTACGGGTGATGTGCTGGCCTGGAATGCCAAAAGCGCTGGCCAGCGTAAGAAAATCAGGATTATCGGTAAGCGTGGTTTCGCTGTAACGCTCCTGGAAAAACAGCTGCTGCCACTGGCGAACCATGCCTAAACGTTGGTTATCCAGCAGCACGATTTTCAACGGTAATTGCTTGCGCTTAACGGTGCCCAGCTCCTGCACGTTCATCATGAAAGAGCCATCGCCGGAGATACAGATAACCGTATCGTCCGGGCGAGCCACCTGCGCGCCAACGGCTGCCGGCAGACCAAAACCCATGGTGCCGAGGCCGCTGGAAGTGATGAAGTTTTCCGGGCGGGTATAGGTCATGTGCTGGGCCGACCACATTTGGTGCTGGCCGACATCGGTCGTCACGACGCAATCCGCCGGTTTGCGATCGGAAAGCTGCTTGAGCAACAGCGGCGCGTAGATTGCCTCGCCGGGATGATCGTAACGCCAGGCGTGCTCCGCGCGCAGCTGCGCGTTGTGCTCGCGCCACGCATCGATGGCCAACGGCTGCTGCAACGCCGGCAGCATGGCGTTTAAATCTCCGGTTAAGGCGACGTGCGCCTGGCGCAGTTTGTTCAGCTCGGCCGGGTCAATATCCATATGGATTACTTTGGCGTGCGGGGCAAAGGTATTCAGCTTGCCGGTAACCCGGTCATCAAAACGGGCGCCGACGGCGATTAATAAATCGCACTCCTGCACCGCCAGGTTTGCTGCCTTGGTTCCGTGCATACCCAGCATGCCAAGGTAATACGGATAATCCGCGGCGACGGCGCCCAACCCTTTCAGGGTGCAGGTTACCGGCATCTGCGTCACCGCCAGAAATTCGCGCACGGCCGGTACCGCCTGTGCCATTCCAACACCGCCGCCCACGTACAGCATTGGCTTGTGGGACTGCGCAAGCATCGCTAACGCCTGCTCGACTTGTGTGTGCGGGAACTCAACATCGTCAGGAACGGTGGAGAAATGCGGATCTAATTCGCCTTTAGCCAACTGGATATCTTTTGGAATATCAACCAGTACCGGGCCAGGACGGCCTGAGTTTGCCACCTGGAAAGCTTCCGCAATGACGCGCGGCAGCTCTTCCAACGACTGCACGAGGAAACTGTGTTTGGTGCAGGCCAGCGACAAACCGAGAACGTCCACTTCCTGAAAAGCGTCAGTGCCGATAAACGGCGCCGCCACTTGACCGGTGATGGCGACAACAGGTACAGAATCAAGTAACGCGTCAGCCAAACCGGTGATCAGGTTGGTGGCGCCAGGGCCGGAAGTGGCGATGCAAACACCAGTTTTGCCGGTCGCGCGGGCATAACCGATGGCGGCCATTGCGGCGCCTTGCTCGTGCCGACACAGCAGGTGTTCCACGCCGCCGTCATACAAAGCATCGTAAACCGGCATAATCGCGCCACCCGGATAGCCAAATACCGTGTCGACCCCCTGTGTTCGCAAAGCATGTACCACCCACTGCGCCCCGTTCATAGTTACTTCCCCGCCATAGATCGGGAGAAACAGAATTTTATGCTAAAACTCATCTTCTGCTCCTCGCTTATGTTTTTTAAGTTATAAAAAAACCCCCGGACCTTTCGGTGCGGGGGTCTTAGTTCGTTAAGGCTTGATTTCTAAGCCTTTCCTCGTCCAAGTGCAGCCCCGCACGGTGGGATAATAATCACCACCACGCTAATCACGACCAGGCTAATCACTCGTAGAAGGGCTGTCATTTTCTGTTCTTTCTGGCTTCTTGTTCGAAGGAATACCTAAAGAGTTACCACAGACATCACATTAAGCACAAGATTTTTTTATGTTCCATTTTCTGATCTTGCTAACGATTTTTATTAAACCAGTTGTTTTTAAAAAGAAAAAAATAAAATGAAAAAAATTCAGCTTATTCTCGCGTTTGCATCCGTGTTTTACGGCATTAAAACGGCGTCATGACGGATTTGCGTATGCCCTCCCCAAATAATAAAAATGCAAAACTTTGCAGACAATTGTCTGGAACAGGCGTCGTAAAGTTAAATATTCCCAGGTTCATGAAACTCTATGAATAGACATAATCATTCCGCTCAGGAGGCGTTATGTCACTCGCAATTGTCTATACCCGCGCGGCGCTCGGGGTCAGCGCGCCGCTAATTACCGTCGAAGTCCATATCAGCAACGGACTACCCGGTTTGACGATGGTCGGTCTGCCGGAAACCACGGTAAAGGAAGCCCGCGATCGGGTACGTAGCGCCATTATTAACAGCGGCTACAGCTTTCCGGCAAAGAAGATAACCATAAACCTTGCCCCAGCCGATCTGCCGAAAGAGGGCGGGAGATATGATTTACCTATCGCTCTCGCGCTCCTGGTCGCTTCGCAGCAGCTTGCCGCCCCGAAACTTAATCAGTATGAGTTTATTGGCGAATTAGCGCTTACAGGCGCGTTACGCGGCGTTCCTGGGGCAATATCCAGCGCTATGGAAGCGATAAAAGTCGGGAGGCAGATTGTCGTTGCTGGAGATAACGCCGAAGAGGTCGGCTTGATTAACGGCAATGAGTGCCTTATAGCAGGCCACCTGCAGGAAGTCTGTGCGTTTCTGGAAGGGAAACATACTCTGCAGCCGCCGACTGGTGAAATAACTGCGGGAGAGGACGATTATGACGATCTCGGCGATGTCATTGGCCAACAGCAGGGAAAACGCGCGCTGGAGATAGTCGCAGCTGGCGGTCACAATTTACTCTTGATGGGTCCACCGGGTACAGGGAAGACGATGCTCGCCAGCCGTTTGCCGGGGCTTTTACCGCCACTAAGCAACCAGGAAGCGCTGGAAAGCGCTGCTATCCTCAGCCTCGTCAATGCTCATTACGTTACGCGTCAGTGGCGTCGGCGGCCTTTTCGTGCCCCTCACCACAGCGCTTCGCTAACGGCGATGGTCGGCGGCGGCTCAATCCCTGCCCCTGGGGAGATCTCCCTGGCGCATAACGGTATTCTGTTTCTTGATGAACTACCTGAATTCGAGCGTCGGGTTCTGGATGCACTACGAGAGCCCATTGAATCAGGAAAAATTCATCTTTCCCGCACTCGGGCTAAGATTGACTATCCTGCGCGATTTCAGTTGATTGCCGCCATGAATCCCAGCCCAACAGGACATTACCAGGGTCAGCATAATCGGGCCACACCGGAACAGACCCTGCGCTATCTGGGCCGATTGTCAGGGCCATTTCTCGACCGCTTCGATCTCTCGCTTGAGATTCCACTCCCTCCACCGGGCGTATTAAGCCGGGGTGGCGTTGGCGAAGAGCGAAGCGCCACCATTCGTCTACGGGTATTCGCGGCGCGCGACAGACAGCTCGCACGGCAGAATAAACTTAATGCACAACTGGACAGCGGGGAGATAAAAGTCTGGTGCAAGCTGAAAGAAGACGACGCGATATGGCTGGAACAGACGCTCTCACTATTAGGGCTTTCAATCCGCGCATGGCAACGTTTACTGAAAGTTGCGCGTACTATCGCCGATCTTAATGAGGATAGGGATATCGAACGTCATCATTTGCAGGAGGCGCTAAGCTACCGGGCTATCGACCGTATGTTAAATCACCTGCAGACGCTGATGGCATAAAAAAAGGGCTTTCGCCCTTTTTTTTAATCGTCGCTTTCAGTGTAGTCTTCAGCGCCTTCAACCTGCGGCTTACCGCCAGATAAGGTGTGAAAACGCTTCGGACGTTTGATTCGCGCCATATACTTAATCCAAACGCGTTCCGCTTCGGTCACCGGCTCACGTTCGCCGTGGCATACCGCAACGAATTGTTTTTCATCTTCGGTAACAGGCTCGCGTTTGCCCAATTCCAGCTCATTAAAGGCGTAACCATGACGTTCAAGCAGTTGCGCCTCTTTGATGGTGAAATCACCGTGACGGGAGAACCCGCGTGGATAATTTTTATTGTCGAAAAAACGATTAGTCGTCGTAAAGCTTTCCGCCATCCTACACGCTCCTGATTCTTTGGCCGAGCTATTTATGGCGCGGAGTATTAGTTACGCTTGACAGAGCGTCAAACAAAACATTTAAATCATCACGACAAATAATTTTGCGGAGAAGAGTGTGGACACGGAATTGCTCAAAACTTTCCTTGAAGTGAGCAGAACTCGCCACTTTGGGCGGGCAGCGGAAGCGCTTTATTTAACACAATCAGCGGTTAGCTTCCGCATTCGTCAGTTGGAGAACCAGCTGGGCGTAAATTTATTCACCCGCCATCGTAACAATATTCGCCTGACGTCAGCCGGTGAGAAACTGTTGCCCTATGCCGAAACGTTGATGAATACCTGGCAGGCCGCGCGTAAGGAGGTCGCCCACTCTTCTCGCCATAATGAGTTTTCGATCGGTGCCAGCGCGTCGCTATGGGAATGCCTATTGAACGGTTGGCTGGGGACGCTCTACAAAGATCCCTATAATCTGCAATTTGAGGCGCGGATAGCTCAACGCCAGTCATTAGTGAAGCAGTTGCATGAACGCCAGCTCGATCTCCTGATCACCACAGAATCACCGAAGATGGATGAATTAAGCAGCCAGTTATTGGGTCATTTCACCCTGGCGCTCTATTGTGCCGCGCCGGGAAAAAATAAGAATGATTTGAACTACCTGCGGCTGGAATGGGGACCGGACTTCCAGCAAAACGAAGTGGGTTTGATCGGCAGCGATGATGTACCGCTGCTGACGACGAGCTCCGCAGAACTGGCTTATCAACAGCTCACTACCTTGAATGGTTGTACCTGGTTACCCGTTAGTTGGGCACAGCAGAAAACTGGCCTGCACACGGTGACCGATAGCGCGACCCTTTCACGTCCTCTGTATGCCATTTGGCTACAAAATAGCGATAAGCAGGCACATATTCGCGAGATCCTGAAAAGCAGCATCCTGGAATAGCGATCTGACTCCATGGATGGAGTGGCTAAAAAACTGGAAAGGCAGAGTGATGGGAGAAATTAAAGACAAAAAAAATCCTTTGCCGAAGCAAAGGATTATATATGGCAGGGGCGGAGAGACTCGAACTCGCGACACCCGGTTTTGGAGACCGGTGCTCTACCAACTGAGCTACGCCCCTAAATCTTTCTCGCTATTAAGCCCGCTAATATAGCAGGCTTAATATAAATAAGTGGCGGAACGGACGGGACTCGAACCCGCGACCCCCTGCGTGACAGGCAG